>JALWZC010000050.1 GCA_027002875.1 Desulfurococcales archaeon | reverse complement strand
GGGTATAGCCGATCCATCCAAGTACGCCGAAAACGGCTAATACAGCTACCCAACCAGTTAGTTTTAGCAGGAACAATGCTATAGCTTCACTTGGTGGAAACCATAACAGCCAAGAGTAAACAACGATCACGATAACGGAGACCGCTAGCAGGCTCCATCCAATAGTTTGATCCTTGCCCATCACTTATACCTCATCATAATTTTGGTTCTATATATTATCTTCACAGCTGTTAATTAGACTTTTTATTCTTAATCATAATCGCTTATTAATTAAGTAATAGGTGAAGCCGTGTGGAGAAAGCCCCGGGCTACCTGCTGATTCTAGCACTCCTATCCCCAATTATTGGATTGGGCTTAGTTTTCGCATCGATCGCGATCTCCCCATGGTTTAATCTCTGGGAAAATGCTTTAAGTGATCTTGGTAAAATGGGAAGGCCTTCTGCGGCTATCTTTAACCTCGGACTGGCTTCATCCGGATTCCTAATGTCCTCCACTCTATTGATCTCATGTCTCGATAATAAACGTAAAATAGTACTTTTCCTAACAGGCTATTTCCTCGTATTAGTAGGAGTATATAACGAGTCTTATGGGAGCATACATTTCATCGTATCAGTATTGTTTTTCATAGGATTAATGACGTACTTATTCACCACAGGTATTTATGATAGAAGCATTTTAAGGATTATCATAGGTTTGTCTCATATGGCAGTTTGGATCGCATATTTCGCAGCGGGTATACCATCTGGTGCTGCAATACCCGAACTATACGCCGTTACTACCTTTCTATGCTTCTACACGAAAGATATATTCTGTAAACAATCCTCCTAAGAGACGACGAGTTAATTCGGACTTAGCAAATTATATTATAATTGGGGTATACTGTATTGGGCAAGTGTAAATTATGCGGTAAACAGTCGGTATTAATTAGTGATGTGTTAGGAGTATGTGTCGACTGTATACGCAGTAGGTGGGAGGAAGCTAAGAAGCTGGTGGAACGTGTACATGTATGTTCTAGGTTGAAGTTTAAACTCCCTCCATTAACGCCTAAAAGTAAGGATGGATTCAGATGCAATATATGTGGTAGAGGATGTATTTTATCGAACGGTGAAACTGGTTACTGCGGGTTTAGATCCTATGCTGGCGGGTCTTTAACGGTTAAAACAGGTTCTAATAACTATGCAATCGGCCTATACTACTACGATCCCCATCCAACTAACTGCGTCGCATACAGTGTTTGTCCAGCTGTAACAGGCCGAGGATATCCCGTATATGCTCTAACACCTAGAGGTGAAAGAGGCTATTATAACATAGCAGTCTTCTACGGCGGATGTAACTTAGACTGTCTCTATTGTCAAAACTGGGAATATCGGAGAATGACTATGGAAGGTAAACCATTGCTAAGCATAGATGCCCTTGTAGATGCTGTTAATAGAAAAACCACATGTGTATGCTTCTTCGGCGGTGACCCGGCTCCATGGAGTACTCATGCATTAGTTGCGGCTAAGAAGATGATAGATAAAGCTAAAAGGATCGGGTTGAAAGTTTTTAGAATTTGCTGGGAGACGAACGGGTTGTGGAATCCATTATTATTTAGGAAAGCCGTTGAACTAAGTCTTGAAACTGGGGGAATAGTGAAAGTCGATTTTAAAGCATGGACTCCGCAGGTTTATGCTGCATTAACAGGTATTGATCCTTCAGGGGTTAGAATTATCAGGGAGAATATTAGAATAGCATCCGAATACTTTAATAAACGCATGGAACCCCCATTACTAGTCGTTTCAACGCTCCTAGTACCAGGATACATTGATGACTACGAAATAGATCAAATGACAAGATATGTCGCAAGCTTAAACACTAAGGTACCATATATTTTCCTTGGATTCCACCCGGATTACCTATTAAACGACTTACCTAGAACCAGTATCTACCACGCTAAGCGAGCAGTTGAGATCGCTAGGAAGAACGGCCTTGAAAACGTCTATGTCGAGAACGAGTGGCTTCTTGGATACGATTACACGTGAAACCAGGTTATTTCCTTAGAAAATAATGTATAGGCTCGCCCAGAATATACTCGGCAACCTCCCTAATACTCTCTGAAACGGTTAAGTGCGGTACTGGTAATTCGGCATAGTCTCTAAAACTCATTTTTCCGAGGATTAAGGGTAAATATTCACCAATGACCTCTGATGCGTGTGGAGCAACAATATGTATACCCAGAACTTCATCAACGTTCTCAGGATTATGAAGTATCTTAATAAAGCCCTTCTTACCAGTCTTAATCCTTACAGCAGCAAGCATAGTTAATGGTATCCGCTTCTTAACATACTTTATACCCTTCTTCTTCAAATCATGCTCAGTATACCCTACACTAGCAACCTCGAGGCCGGTAAAGTAGGTTTTAGGGATTATAAGAGGATCTAGGCTCTTCTCACTGTCCCCAAGTATGTTTTTAGCGGCTAAAATACCCTCAATAATAGCTTTATGGGCTAGTAATACGCCTCCGGTAACATCGCCGACAGCATATATTCCCGGAATACTCGTTCTATACCCCTTACCTACAATGATAAACCCTTTATTATCCAGCTTTACACCGATATTCTCTAAGCCCATTCCGTAAGTGTTCGGCTTCCTGCCAATTGCGACGAATACTTTATCATAGGCTTCGCCTCCCTTACAGCACCTACACTTAATCCTAACCCCCTTATTAACGGTAATCTCTTCGACCGGGCAATTCTCCCTTACAACTACACCCTTACTCTTCAGATAAGACCTAATAGTTGCCGCTATATCCTTATCCATAAAGGGTAGTATGTGGTCTGCGGCTTCTATAATAGAGGTTTCGATCCCAAGGTCTGCAAGTATATTAGCCGTTTCAACACCGATAACTCCACCACCGACAACTAATACTCGATCAGGTGTTTTTTCCAGGTAATAGAGATGTCTATTATTTATAATTCTTTCACCATCGAAGCCGCGGCCAGGCAACGGCTTGGGATCGGTTCCAGAAGCAATAATTATATTTCTAGCCTCCAAGTGCTTCCCGTTAACTTTAACCATGTGTGGAGACTCGATCCTAGCAAATCCATTAATCAATTCTACACCGTAATTATCGAAGAGATATAGTAATCCATTCCTCATAGAATCAACGATATCCCTAGCCTTCTCAACAATATTTTTCCAATCAACACTAGCACTACCACCATAGTCTCGGACAATACGCAAACTTGAAGATATATGGTAAAAAACTTTGCTTGGTACACACCCGTAGTTAACGCATTCGCCGCCCACTAGGTGTTTCTCAATAATACCAACTTTTAACCCATTACGAGCCAGCGTTATAGCTGCCGAATATCCACCAACACCACTCCCAATTATCAACGCATCATACTTCATAACACATTACCTGTATCGAATATTGTTCAACTTACTCGGTTAATCCATGCTCAATAAAGATAATTAGTTAATATCACAACCTCAATACTCAGCGGTGTTAAGGGAACTTTATTTTCTCGTTTTCTCGAGGTATATTCTCCATGTTGGAGCCATTGTTTTAGGATGATTAGCCTTAACTTCATCAATTCTTCCAACACTTGTATTAATAGGCCATTTGCGTGCTTCTTCTGGATTAGTATATGCAGTTTCCGAGATCTCTCTAAGTCTTTCAACATATTTATCAATGTTTTCGAGTGTTTCAGACTCCGTAAACTCTGTCATCAACGCTTCTCTCACTATCAATGGAAAATAGATTGTTGGAGCGTAGAATCCTGCATCTAGTAATCCTTTAGCAACGTCTAGAGCCGATACACCAGTTTCCTCATATAGTTTCTCGGCACTAACGACAACTTCATGCTTTCTAGGCCTGTTTTCCCCATAGGGTATACTGAAGCCCTTAACTTTCCTGATCTTGGATGCGAAGTAGTTTGTGTTGAGGACAGCTTGCTCAGTTACAAGTCTGAGCCCCTTAGCTCCGAGCATCAATATATAGGTGAAGCCCCATATTAATGGTCCAATATTGCCGAAGAAAGCCTTTAACAGCCCGATGCTGTGCTTCCCAGGGCCTAGTAAATAATATTTATCGTTGTCTTCATCATATTCGACAATGTAGCCGGGCAATAGATCTCCCAGCCTAATACTCTTATCTTCATTAACCACACGATCCTTAACACACACCGGCCCTGCACCAGGTCCTCCACCGCCGTGCGGCGAGCCAAAAGTCTTATGTATATTAATATGGGCTATGTCAAAACCCATATCTCCCGGACGCGTATAACCCATAATTCCGTTAAGGTTTGCGCCATCATAATATAATAGTCCATCAACGCTATGGATCAGCTCTTCGATCTCGGCAATGTTTTCCTCAAATAATCCAAGAGTACTAGGATTAGTTATCATTAAACCAGCAGTCTTCTCCGAAACTACGGTTTTCAAAGCCTCAACGTCAATGTTTCCATCACTACCAGATGGAACCTCTACCACGGTGAAACCAGCCATAGACGCACTAGCCGGATTAGTCCCATGTGCTGAATCCGGTACTATAATCTCTTTCTTAACATTTAATTGACCTCTCAGATCATGATATTTTCGGGTAACAAGCATCCCCGTCAACTCTCCATGAGCCCCGGCAGCAGGGTGCAGTGTGCATTTATCCATACCAGTAATATTCGCCAACCACTTCTGAAGCAGGTATAAGAGCTTCAACAACCCCTGAACAGTATCTTCATCCTGAAGTGGGTGTAGCCAAGTAATCCTAGGATCATAAGCTGCTTCAAACCCTATACGGGGATTGTACTTCATAGTACAAGAACCAAGAGGGACCGGTCCATTATCAACACCATAGCTCATCTGTGTCAGTCTAGTATAGTGCCGGACAACTTCAACTTCGGAGACCCTTGGTAGACGAGGAGGTTTTTTCCTCTTAATTTTTTCGGGTATATTAATCCCGTCAACGATCCTGCGGACTTCTTCACCCGGCTCCGGTACTATGTGGCCGATCCTCCCATCACCGCCTATCTCGAATATAAGGGGTTCACTCCACTTTGCCTGTCTAAATACCACGATACAAACACCTCTCAACCGTTCAAAACATCCTTCAAGGCTTCAACCAATAGATCGATGTCTCTACGAGTATGCATTTCTGTAAACGCGTATAGAGCAGACTCGCCTAGCTCCGGGTAAGAGTTTCCGAGATATATACCGCCATGAATACCCTTCTCTAACAGTCTCCTATGTATCTCATAGTATTCCCTACCCGTATGATCGAACCTTACCGGGAACTCGTTGAAGAACTCGCCGCTGTAAATCCTCGTCTCCACTCCTTCCAGGCTTGACAGTTTCTTCTCGGCATAGTGTGCATGATAATAATTTGTCTCCGCTAGCTTTTTCAAACCATCAGGTCCCAGCAGGCTCAAATATACTGCGGAAGCTATAGCTGATAACGCTTCATTAGTACATATATTACTCGTAGCCTTCTCCCTTCGAATATGTTGTTCCCTAGTCTGCAGTATCATCGCGAAAGCCCTCTCTTTCCCATCCTTTGTTGTTGTTAAGCCGATTAAACGGCCAGGCATCTGTCGTAGGAGCTTACGATCATTCCTTATAGCAAAGATTCCAAGTAGTGGACCCCCAAAGGAGGGGTACAGGCCCAATGGTTGTCCCTCACCAACAACTATATCAGCGCCAAGCTTCCCCGGGGCCTCGAGGAGTCCGAGGCTTATAGGATAGACTCCCATTATGAACAAAGCACCATGCTTATGAGCTATCTCCCCGATCTCCACTGCATATTCCTCGATAAACCCGAGGAAATTAGGGTTTTGAAGATAGACAGCCGCTGTTTCACCATCGATCTTCTCCTCTAATTCACTAATATTCACAGTCCCTTTCTCCGTAACACCAACTTCAACAAGGGAAACATCATGGGGGTATAAGTAGGTTTCAGCAACTCTCCGGTGAAAGGGGTTCATCGTATGGGGTATTATAATCTTCCTCCTACCACGTTTAACTCTCAGACTCATAAGAAACGCTTCACCCGTAGCAGAACCCCAATCATACATTGAAGCATTCACAATATCCATATCAAGAAGCTCAGCCATAAGGCTTTGATACTCGAATAAAGCCTGCATCAACCCAACACTGATCTCGGCTTGATAGGGTGTATACGATGTTAAGAACTCGCCTCTCATCAATATATGCTTAACAACGGCTGGTACATAGTGAGGATAAACACCGCCTCCAAGGAACGGAATTGTTTTAAGTTTTTTATTCATACTAAGACTTTCATCGATAAACCTCCAAGCTTCATACTCCGATATAGGTTCTTTAAACCCTATCTCTAGATTATCCCATTCATCACGTTTTATCCTAAATTTTCCAGGTATATCCTGGAATAATTCATCAATACTCCTGATCCCCAGTTCCTCCATGATCACTTTACAATATTCATCCGTAGAATTAGGAATCCATGGATGCGGATTCAACATTATACACCATTAATTGAAACAAGCTACTCAACGATTAAGAATTATTAGTCGTAGAGCATAAAACCGGTTTCGCCTAGTAAAAAAGACTGTTTTCATCTTAACTAGAACACAATTAGGACTTACAGGTAAATCGAGCGTATCTCTAATTATATAATCGAAACACTTGTCGCTATAAGTTCACGTTTGATCGAATACACCTATTACCTTCACCTCTATATATTTAGGAATTGGTGTAGGAAATGCCGCGCATACCCCTTCTAGATTTCCACGTGGAGAAACTTGGTGCTGAAACGGGATTCTTCGGTGATTGGGAAGTTCCTATGAGATATACTAGTAGTCTTAAAGAACACTTAGCTGTTAGGAATAGCGTCGGAGTCTTCGATGTAAGCCATATGGGCAGGGTTATTCTTGAGGGGAGTGACGTTCTTGATCTAATACAGTTACTCTATACTAAGAATATGGAAAAAGTCGTTAAGGGATGGATGAGTGGTCCGACACTAGCATTAAACCAGTACGCGAGGGTAAAAGATGATGAAATGCTCTATAAGGTTAACGATGAAGAATGGCTACTAGTAACAAACGCCTTAGTAAGGGAGAAGATGATCGATTATATTAATGGTATCATAGCTAGTAAGGGCTTAAAGGTAAAACTCGATGACATAACGTTTAAAACCTCGATGATCGCTGTTCAAGGACCCAGGGCAGTTGAATTATTCGAGGAGATCGGGGCTAGATGGATGAGAGACTTAAAAACACTGGAATTTAGGATGAATACTGAGATCGCGGGGATAAAGGTTTTCCTAGTAAGCAGGAGTGGTTGGACGGGTGAAGACGGCTTTGAAGTATGGGGAGATCACGGAGCTATAGAGAAACTTATTGAAAAACTCGTAGAGAAGGGAGCCATACCAGCCGGGATAATAGCAAGGGATACGTTAAGAATGGAGATGGGCTTCGTCCTGGGAGGTCATGAGTATGGTGAAGACCCCATTAGGTATCCGTGCGCTCTAAGTCTAAGATATGGTATGGGAGCTATCGATTGGAAGAAGAAGGGATACATTGGGGAAGAAATGCTTAGAAGCTGTAGGAGAAATGGTGTTAGATGGATTAGAGTCGGAGTAAAAATGTCCAAGAAATCGGCCAGAGTTATCCCCAGAGAGAATACGTTGATCTATGTCGAAGACCAGCCAATTGGGTGGGTTACTAGTGGGGCTTTCTCACCGGTATTGAAGAGGGCGATTGCTCAAGCATATATTGATACGAGATATGCATTATTCGGTGAACCCGTCGAGCTGGAAATAAGGGGTAAGAGGCATAAAGGTAAGATCGTTGACTTCCCGCTTATCAAGACTAAAAGTAGCCTATAACCTACTATACGACTTTTTTGACAACATAGTAGTTGTAATCAACGATTACCCGGATATATCCTCTAAGCATTTCATCAACAACAGGATCACCGGTATCAACGCGTAATACAGGTAGGTTGGCTATCTTTCTCCTGGAAGCAACAACTATGATATTATCTTTCCCAACTCTACGAATAACCTCTGGGGATATCTGCTGGTTGCCCCGGCCGAAAATATATCCCTGCCCACCGATAGGAGTAACTATGATCTTAGCCTTTCCGTATTTATCGAGTAGCCGCAGGATCTCTTCCTCGCCTAGATCCTTTCCAACGAGCTTACCGTTTACAACCGCGTCAACGCCCAGTAAGGTCTTATCGATTCCTAGAAGATCCCCTATTACCTTAATAGTATTCCCCGGGCCCAGAATGTATAATGTATCTGGTTCGAGGTTCTCTACCACCCATCTAGCAATGCCTAATAAATTCTCATACTCATCGCCTCCAAGCATGCTTGGAGCCTTGCTCCCCTGCACATAGCCTTCTACTACTGGTACTAGGAGGTAACCGTAAAGCTTTACAACTAATTTATCCCTACGGAAGGCTTCTTCATCTATATCAAGTACTTCTCGAGGAACTATCCTAGTCCTCTCGAGTATGAAGGAATCAACGATCCTGGCTGCTGCTACCGGGTTCGTTGCGAAAACTGCACTATACATCTTAACGCCGCTTGGAACTCCTAGAGCGGGTATTGATTGATCAATTGCATCTAGAATATCTCTAGCTGTACCATCACCGCCTACGAACACTAATAAATCAACAATCTCCTTCATCCTAGATGCTATCCTAATAGTATCACTCCTAGAAGTTACTGTTCCGACGTTATTAACTACCTCGACAACTTTATCCCTTAGACTCGTTCCATAAACGATCTTAGCTCCCATGATACCGTCTGCAACTACTAGTTTTAATTTATCCTTCTCCCTAATCGATTCTAAGAATAACCTAGCCCTCGCTGGTGAAACTGGTTTTGCACCACGTTTTAAAGCTTCAAAATATGCATCTCCATCGGTACCCTTTAACCCTACCCGGCCGCCCATCCCTGCAATAGGGTTTACTATAAACCCAATAATCTTAGGCGAAACCATGGTTTCCGCCTGTTTAAACATATTGACCCGTATACGGGTCAATAATTAAATCGTAGTAATCGATAAATAGTATTTGGAGGAGGATTCTAAATGATGCTCCCTAATGAATTGAATGAAGTAATAGAGCTCGTAAAAACCCACACGATATGGCGTAAAAAGGAATGCATAAACCTGATTGCAAGCGAGAACGTTATGAGCCCCCTCGCAATGATTCTTTACATGAATGATATGATGCACCGATACGCTGAAGGCAAACCCTTTAAACGATATTATCAGGGATTAAAATACGTTGACGAATTGGAAGTTAAAACACAGAAGATTATGGGTGAACTACTCGATACTGAGTACGTAGAGTTGAGACCCATAAGCGGCACGATCGCTAACGCTACAGTCTACAAATCCTTTGCAAACTATGGGGATAAAGCAGTAGTAGTCCCAGTACAAGCCGGAGCACATGTAAGCCATACCCGCTACGGAACCCTAGGAGCTCTTGGAATAGAACAAGTTGAAATGCCCTTTAACATAGAGGAGTGGAATATTGATGTAGATGGTGCTGTAAAACTAATCCAACAGGTAAAGCCTAGACTCGTAATACTAGGCGGAAGCCTCTACATATTCCCACACCCAGTGAAAGAGATCGCTGAAGCGGCTCATAGTGTAGACGCTAAACTAGTGTATGATGCAGCCCACGTTCTAGGATTAATAACTGGGAAGGCATGGGAGAATCCACTAAAGCTTGGAGCAGATATCTTAACGGCTTCAACGCATAAAACCTTCCCCGGCCCACAGGGAGGATTGATCGCGACTGTTACTAGAGAGGATTACAAAAAAGTAGGAAAAGTAGTATTCCCAATGTTCGTAAGCAACCACCACCTACACAGGTTAGCAGCTACTGCAGTTACAGGGATCGAGATGAAGCTTTACGGCAAAGAGTATGCTGCTCAGATACTGAGAAATGCTAAAGCATTAGCTGAAGCTCTAGCCGAGAATGGGTTCAAGGTTATAGCGGAAAACAAGGGCTACACGAATAGCCACCAGGTAATCATTGATGTAAAAGAGCATGGTGGAGGAGCTAAGAATGCACAACTGCTAGAGGAAGCAAACATTATTGTGAATAAGAACCTACTACCATGGGATAAGCCCGAAGACATAAAGAATCCGAGCGGAATAAGGCTCGGAGTACAGGAAGCGACTAGGTGGGGAATGAAGGAAGATGAAATGAAACAGATCGCCGAGTATATGCGGATGGTTGTAATAGATAAGAAGGACCCCTCAATGGTAAAGGAGAAAGTCAAGGAGTTCCGGAAGAACTTCATTGAAGTACAATATGCGATCAAAATACCGGCTGAAATGGAAGAAGAATTATTAAAAATAATGCTTCACCCAACAAGGATCTAGAGTTAATAATACCCGGTAATCATACATGAATACTTGGTGGGTAAATATGAGTGAAGAATTAATAGTTGAAGTAGGAAGGAATAAATACATTATAAAAACGGATCGAAAATATACTGAAACGGATGAATGGGCCCTTAAGAGGGATGATGGAAAAATAATCGTAGGAATAACGGATTACGCACAGAAGAAACTTAGAGACATTGTAGGCGTAGAACTACCGGATCCAGGGATCAAAGTTAAGAAGGGGGAGAGTCTCGGAACAATAGAATCCGTAAAAGCCACTAGCGACTACTATGCTCCGGTATCTGGGAAGATTACTGAAGTCAATGAGAGACTACTTGAGGAACCGGAACTATTAAATACCGATCCATACGGTGATGGCTGGATCGTAGTGATAGACCCTGAAAAGCCGGAAGAGTACGATGAACTACTAGCACCTGGAGAATATGCTGAAAAAATTCGTAGAGAAAAGCACTAGTTAAAAACTAGTAGTTTTTAATAGTTCATCAATTTCCCTATAAACGTCTCTGAAATAGTGGGAGGATTTTCTCTCAAAATTCCATTCATGTTTCAGGTATTTTCCATAGTATAGTTTATCAGCTACTAAAACTTCAAGTTTTGTAGGCAAATCATAATAGGGTTTTGATCCGAGCAGTGCTGAATATCCCTTAACTATCGCATCTATAATCTCCCAATACTCGATCCTTCTACCAAGTAAGTCTTCAAGAAGGGCTACTCTATACTTAACGGAACTAACACCTTTATCCATTAACTTTTTACGTGAAACCTTTAATACTCTTGAGAGTTTTACAAGGTCGGTTGATACTAGGAGAGAACCGTGTAAGAACAATGTGGAATTTTTAATGCTTGCAGCAGTTCCCGATACTTTCCTGTTATTGGCTACTATATCGTTAATATTTTCCTTCCAAGGGTTTAGGCCTAGCATGCTAAGCGCTTCAAGGATCCCTCCTAAGAGGTATTCGTATATTTCCCTAACACTACTTGTTTTTCCACGCGTTATAACCGCGTAATTTATATTTCCAAGATCATGGTATACGGCTCCGCCTCCCGTAAACCTTCTAACTATTATGGCTTTTATTTTGTCGGCATATTCTAAGTCTACTTCCTCAGCAGGTGATTGAAAATAACCTATAACAACGGCGTTTTCATTACGCCAGATCCTTAGTACGTCGTCTTTAATTATTCCCTTACTATGTAGTAGGAATAGTACTTCTTCAAGGGCTAAGTTATAATAAGGATCTTTAGGGGTTTCAAATAGTAATACTCTAAGCCTCTTTGTCAAAGCCTACTCACCACAATTATTCATACAAGCACAATAAATTGCTTCTGCAAAATCCCTAGGAGTTGAACCAACCAATTCTATTCCCCGGTTATTAATTAGTTCTCGAAGAGCTTTTTCCAAACCATCAATACTACTAATCTTAAACCCCTTCAATCCCTCTTCAAGAAGCCAGAGTGAGTCTTCGGGATATATGAAAAAGTCTCCCGTAATCCTAATGTTCTTAATTACTCCTTCACTACTAACACATTGAACTCTAATAAGCCCCTTTCTAGACTTAACCTCGTAAACACCCATGTTAACCCCCTACTTGTATTACTCAACTTCTATTCCAAGGATTATAGAAGCGATCCTCCCTATTATGAATGTTATTGCGGCAGCCCCTAGACCAGCTAGGACTAGTTCAATCATTTTACTCTTAATGTTGAGGTTCGCGCTAATAGCAATAATAAACCCTGTTACAGCCATCATTAATGCGGCTAACACGAATGATAGAGGTAGTGAAATATCTACTGGTAGGAGGAGAAAATAGGGAGTTAATGGTACTAGTGCTCCTATTATATAGAAGAGCCCGGTATAGAGGCCCGCTTTACTTGGCTTCTCTAGTGTTTCCTCTCTAATACCAAATTCTTCTTCGGCAATAATTCTTTGAAGCAAGTCTTTTTTAGATACAGCCTCCTGAGCAATTTTTTCCGAGACTTCCCTAGAGAAGCCTTTACGAGTCATATATTCTTTTACTCTATTGATAAATGCGTCTGGTATATGCTTAACAGCTAGAACTAGCCTTGATAGAACTCCTAGCCTCACCTGTCTTTGAGCACGGACGCTGCTGAATGCTCCAATACCCATTGATAGAGAGCCCGCAACCCCGACAATTAATCCCCCAAGGGCAACGTTTAACGGGTTACCATAAGCTCCCGCCAATCCCGCTGATACAGAGAGAATCTCGACGACGCCGTCGCTCATTCCTAGGACAGCGTCTCGTACATGCTCCATAAATTCTCTAAGCTTCGTTTCCTCAGTAGCAAATTCTTCTTCATGTAGCAGTTCATCTGCTAGTATGTTTTTAAGCTCTGCTTTCTCGTCAGGACTTATATCGGGGCTTTCAAGCATTCTTGCATATGTTTCAATAGCTTTTATTTCTCCATTCTCAAGGATCTTTAACGTAAGCCCTAAACCTAGTAAGTGGAAGAGGATCGAGTAGAGCAGTATGCGTGCTTTCCTGGGCTTAATAGTGCTTGGATCAATACCTCTTCTACGGAGAAAAGAAGACCAAAAGACTGCATGCCTACCCTCCATTCTTGCTATTTTCCTAAGTTTAACCCCTATTTCCTTATCCTTGTATTTATCAGCGAGTTTGCCGTAGATTATTGCAGATTCTAATTCTTCTCGAAGAGATTCTATCGCTATCTCAATAGCACTCGTTTCATAGGGCAAATAATGATCACCAGTTAACTATTAGGATTAAAAAGTAATTCTTAATAGTTCGCATTATTTACCGCTTAAAAACCTCTCTAAAGCCTCCCTCACAGTTACACCAAGCATTGATATTGATTTTATCCCTGCCTGTTGTAGTGCTAGATAAGCGTTGGGCCCGGGGTTAGGCCCTATTACTATCTCAACTCCTTCATCTATAAGTTTCTGCACTGCTTTAATACCAGCACCACTACCAGCTTTAAATCCCGGATTTTCCACTACCTTTATCGAAAGTATTTCGCCGTTATCCCCTACCTCCACGATGGTGAATGTTGGGGCTCTACCGAACCTTTCATAGATCCTATCATCGAGTCCGCCCTTATCGGTTACAAAGGCTATCTTCTTAGGCATATGCCTCACCCTATGGTTTCAACTGTTCATCTATGTCTTGAATACTATGAAGGCTTAATAACTATAGGTATGAAGGGCTCTATTTTCTCTGGGAGATATTTAAGCCTCCACTCTTCAAGGTTTGACAGTATACTTGCAACTTTTCCACCTATCTTATATAGGGCTCTTGAAGCCGGCGTATCAGGGTAGTACTCGATTACTGGCTTCATCTCAGCTATAGCATACGCTACTTTTTCATCGTAGGGGATCGAGCCTAAATAATCGACTTTATTTTTAACGGCCCAACTCTTAATATACTCCACGTATTCCGGGTTTAGATCAGCCTTGTTAATAACAAGGGCGGCTGGTATGCCGAAATGCCTCGTCAGCTTATAGATCCTTTTTAGATCACTAAAGCTTGCCGGGGTGGGCTCAGCAACCATTATAACTATATGTGCTCCGGCAAGACTCGATATTACCTGACACCCAATACCAGCCGCTGCATCTATTAGCACATATGAATCAGGGCCCCCGATCTTCTTAGCCTTATTCTTAACTTCCGTCACCAGCTTGCCGGAGTTGGGTCTTCCAGGCGTTATTTCTCCGGATACTAGTGGGAAACCGTAACGGGTCTCATACTTTATCCTTAAATACCCAGCGACGATATCCCTTGCAAACCTTATCGCTTTAGTAGGACATACAAAGCTACATGTGTAACAGCCTTCACAGATCAACTTGTTAACAACATATCTACCGTCTACAACCGATATAGCATCAAAGGGGCAGGCTTTCAAGCATTCGCCGCACCTGATGCATTTCTCATCAATGATGTAGGCGTACCTGCCTTCATAGTAGGGTTCAATACTGTCCCAGACAGTCTCACCCAAGACAAGGTTCAAGTTAGGGGCTTCAGCATCGGCATCGGCAGCTACTAGTTTAAAACCCCTGCGGTTGAGGATTATTGCTAGAGACGCTGAAATTGTTGATTTACCAACACCGCCTTTACCACTAGCAACAACGATTTCTACCCCACCGGTTAACCCTTTAATCATTTCCACCACCATAGAGGGTATTCTCGGTTTCTGTATAGATCGAGTATATGCTTTTAGAAACTATAGATCCAGGCTTATATTCTACCACCGGTACTCCTTTAACATATGAATCTACAGCGTCTCGATGAAACGGTACCTGGAAGTATTTTTCAACATTGTACTCCTTCATAGTTTTAACGTGTTTCTCTATCGATCCAAGGCCACTCCTATTAATAACAACCCATGTTTTAAGACCCATTTCATAAGTGATCTTTAGGACGGCTTCTAAATCGTGTAGGCCTAGCGGGGTAGGCTCCGTAACAGCTAATACTAAGTCGGCATCTTTCAGGGAAATCGCGATCTGGTTTCCAGTACCAGCACCGGTATCAATTAATAAGAGATCTCTCGCAGTGTTTTCAGCCCTCTTCTTAACGTTAACTACAACTGGCGGCGTATGCTCCTCTCCCTCCCTTAGAACCCCGGTAACTAATACTAGGTTTTCAATACTGGGATGTTTTGTAACATAGCTATATCCCAGTACATGATACCCCTTAAGTATAGCATTATATGGGCAAGCATAATAGCAGGCTGTGCATCCACTACATAAGCGTGGAAATACTACTGGGAACCCCTTAGGAGGCATGAGGATCGCTCCAGTATCGCAAACTTTTGCACATACGCCGCACCTTGTACATTTTGATGTGTCAATGAATGGTAGGAATGCCTTAGCCTCCTCCCTATTACTTAGTTCCTTTATTCCTAGTAGAACGTGGTCGTCCGGAGCTTCAACGTCGAGATCGGCCAGTACTACGTGATGCTTTTTAGCGAAGAGAACTGCTAGGTTTGTTGCAATAAAGCTTTTACCAGTGCCCCCCTTACCTCCAGTGACAACTAATCTCTTCAATCCTGCTCCCTTCTTTAGTATTTATGCTGATCTCTTACTTCATGGAAGCATGATTTTCCTAAACAAATCGTTATTCATAACTAGATCATTCAGTTCTCGATCGCTCAGTCCCCTAGTTTCATCAATTGCTTTATCCAGGTACTTCTTGAGAATTTCATCAATTACTGGGGGGTCACAAGTATATTTTATACATCCATGGATCCCCTTACTAGGGTCTCCCTCAACCTTTTCGAAACATTCATTATCAATGGCCTCCTTAACTCCCTCAATATAGAATACGTTATTGAAGCCCCGATAGATTAGATCAGTTAGCCTATTACCGCGTTCCTTCATATATATCACTTCGGCGTACGCTATAATCCTACTGATCCTAAATGGGTTTAAGCAGCCTAGCCTAGATAATATGTAGGCTATAATACTCCTCAAATCTTTTTTCGCCAATATAATGTCCCCCTCAGTATTTCTATTAGGATACTTATAGGTTTGCCGAGGTTAAGAAGGGATTGGTTAGGAAAAATCCGATACCAGTTAGTATTCTTAGTTACCAGTACATGTAATGGATGTATTCTGATGGTGCAGGTATTGCTTGAAGCTCTCTGGCTTCTTTCCTTTTAGCCTCAATATAGGTCTCTAGTAGTTCTCTTGGGAATACTGATTTGAGGTATTCATTATCAGTCTCCAGCTCGTCAAGGGCTTCATCTAGGCTCCTTGGTAGTTGCTTATACCCCTTTCTCCTTAGTTCTTCTAAGCTATAATTATAGGCATCGTCTTGGAAGGGGTCTCCCGGGTCTATCTTCTTCTTTATACCGTCTAAGCCAGCCATGAGTAGTGCTGATACTGCTAGGTAGGGGTTGGCTAGGGGGTCCGGTGGGCGGTATTCTACGCGAAAGATACGCTCCTCGACAACCTTTGGGACTCTTAAGGCAACGCTACGGTTTCCGACCGCCCATGCTAATATGGTTGGCGCCTCGTAGCCGGGTATTAGTCTCCTATAGCTATTCACCGTTGGAGACACTATTGCTGAGAGACTCCTACCGTGTTCTAGTACTCCGCCGATAAAGTATCTTGCAAGCTGGCTCAAACGGTGCTCATCGCTTGGATCGTAGAATAGGTTCTTACCATTACTCCATAAGCTTAAATGAATATGCATACCGGAACCATTATCCCCGGGTAGGGGTTTTGGTAGGAATACTGCTTTAAAACCATTTCTAGCAGCAACTGTTTTAGCCACGTATTTAAACCACTGTGATAGATCGCCTATCTCAACAACCGGGTAGGATTTACTAGTAATCTCTACTTGCCCAGCTGTTGCTACTTCGTGGTGGCTCTTAGAGATCGCGTAGCCTAGTTTTTCGAACTCCTTGATGATAGCATCCCTGATAACAGCTACTTCATCAGCTGGCTCAACGAGGTGGTATCCCTTCTTAACAGGTATATACCCGTTGTTCTCCGGTATTTCCGGTGCTTCTACTAGTAGTGTCTGCTGTACTAGGTCTATGGATGCATAAACGCTTCTGAATATGAAGAACTCCATTTCTACGCCGGTTTTAGCAGTATAGCCTTGCTCCCTCAAGTATTCCTCAGTCTTCTCGGCTACAAGCCTTGGATCCTTGACATATCTTTCCCCGCCCGGGTAGTGTATTGTTGCTATACCGCCGTACCAGCCACTGCTCCAAGGTATCTCCTTAACCCTTTCGCGGGGTAGGCGGAGTTCTAGGTCGCTTTTGTGTATTTCTTCGAATCCGTGTACGCTACTTGCGTCGAACATTGTTTTGAATAGTTCCTTATCCTCACTATAGGGTATCTCTGTACCCCTCAATACCCCGAATAAGTCCGTAAACAATACTCGTAGCCTAGGCATAACCTATTCCCTCAAATACTTGATCAACTCTATAACTTATCTTGTCCGGAAACTATATAAGAATAGCACATCAATATACCGTACAATATACTGTTTAACTATAATAGTGACCGAGTAATATTCGGTGGATGCAGTGGATGAACTGGACAAAACAATACTCAGAATACTAGTTTCCAACAATGATAAACCACTGCGTAGGATAGCTGCTGAACTAGGGGTACCAGTATCAACACTACACGATCGAGTGAAGAGACTAGTCAAGCAAGGTGTGATTAAGGGCAAGACTATTCTCATCGATGAGAAAAAACTCGGATACGCTATTAAAGCATTGATCCTCATAAATGTAGATGGTAAAAAGATCCTCGAAGTAGAAAAGGAAATAGCTGAAAATCCGAATGTACAACTAGTCCTTGATATAACAGGGGAATTCGACATAGCAGTCGTAGCATTATTCAAGACAATAGAGGAACTAGATAGATTCGTTAAAAACTTACTCAAAAACCCAGCCATAAAACAAACGAGGACGAGCATAGCATTTAGAACGATAAAACAAGAAATAAACCCACCAATAATATAAGTGCAAGATAAAACATAAAACCCGACAACCACATGAAAACAACAATGAATAAGCCGCCGTAGCTCAGCCGGTAGAGCGCTGCCCTGGTAAGGCAGAGGTCCCGGGTTCGAATCCCGGCGGCGGCTTCTTACTTCATTCATATTTCTATTTTTCCTATTGTTTAGGCTTTTTGATTTGTTTTTAAGAGTTTGAGCTTTTGAATTATGGTCTCTTGAATCAATTTCTTGTTCGAATTATTCTCTGAGTTGTTTTGTTCACTTCGTCTTGAAACCCGTTTTCTCTATGTATAATATTCCTATATTCCTTAGTGTTATTGAGTATTTAATACGTAGGCTAGACAAATTTAATATTCCCCAGGTTGTATATAATACCCGGTGCAGAAAGGAGAATGAAAAGATTAAGTGGACCTTTACAGGTATTGGTATATCTCCATGGCGTTAATGAACCGGTTACTCTTTCAAAAATTAGCTGGGAAGCTAAAATGAACTATAGGACAATACATAATGCAATTAAGTTGCTTAAAGAACTTAATTTTATCAAGGAAAAAACGCGATCCCAACCGCCTCCTAGATATATAATTAGACTTACAGAAAAAGGACAGGAGGCTACGGTTCATGCACATAGGATCCTTGAGTCGGAGGGATCGATATGATGTTGTGGGAACTCCCCGGTTTCCATGAAGTTTTGAACCATGAATTTGGGGTTCAGCTTGTTTTGTTCCTGGTTTTCTTTCAGTTGATGCTAGGTTCTTCATTGGTGGTTTCTGATGGTGTTTTTCTTGCTGGTGTTGATTGGGATAAGTTTGGCGTTGTGTTTAATGCTACTGTTATTGTTGGTGGGCGGGTTTATTCTGGTATGATGGTTCCGGTCGATGTCTTTGGGCAGATGAATATTACTGTGGGTTGTAATAGGGTTCGTTATGGAATGCAGGTTTTCATATTCAACAGTGATGGTTCTAAGGGGTATCCCCTTGCTATTTCGGAGGGTTCCTGTCTGTGTGTTCGCCGGATCCTTGTGAATGGTTCACCGGTTAATTATGTTGTTCTCGGCAGGACTGAGCCAATAGACTTTCATGATACAGGTATGCCTATTAGTCCGCCGCTCCGAAAAGCTTCTCCACCGTCCGAGTCTACGGGTCTGACTGGTGAGGGTAGAAAGGAAAGCGGTGGTGGGGAGTGGTCTTTGCCTCAGCTGGTTACGCTTGTTGTTTTTGTTGTTTTGTCCGCGGTTGTATCGTCTTTGTTGACTTATATTGTTGTTAGGAAGTGCTAGTTTCTTCGTGGGGGGTGTTCGGTTATGGCTCGGCCTGGTTTGGGTGGTTTGGAGGGTGGTGTTTTGGTTGTTGAGTCTCCTGTTAGTCGTTTTCGTGTTTTTGGTGGTTTCTTAGCTATTAGGGCTGGTAGGGATAGTGTGCATTTCTTTTATCGGCCTGTTTTTATTGGTTATTGGGTTGAGAAGCACGATGTCCTAGGCGCTGGCCTTATCGCTTTCGGGTTTATTACTTCTATTGTATCGTATGCTTTTGGGGACAGGCTGGGCATGAGGGATCTGCTGGTAGGGATAATCTCCGGCTTATTCCTATTCATAGGAGTCTTAATGATTATCTTGGGCATATACTACTTGTTGAAGAGGAAGAGGTACATAGTCATCGAGTCAGCAGCCGGGCTAAGAGTACTTTTCCCAGGCGAGCTAACAGATAAAGACATCAACATAATAATAAAACAACTAAAGACAAACCTCGAGGAAAAAACACAAGAAACAAGCATATTGTAACTGTTGTGTATTCACGTGTTTTAATAGCCATTAATTTTAGGGTCTAGCCCGTGTATGGGATAGTATCATTGTTAGTAGCCAGCTTATCATAAACTCTTTTATGTGAAGATCGAGGTCGGGCCTCGGCTACCTTGAGAATATAATTGTTGGTTCCATTTTGATTCCCTGAATGAAACTAGGCGTTTTAAGGTTCGCTTGATACGTGATTTTGTAGTATTAGTTTTTATGATTTATTATTGTAACTTGATTTACGAGGTTTTCACTGTTTATGCCTCATTATAGAGCTTGTGGGAAGAAATATATACCTCGGAGTCCGAGGTAGTAATTGGGAGGTAACATGGAATTCGTAATAACTACGACGGAGAAAATACCGGGGTATAGGATCGTTAAGGTACTGGGCCTAGTAACCGGGAACACGGTAAGGGCTAGACACGTCGGTAAAGATATTGCCGCAGCCCTCCGAAACCTTGTTGGAGGCGAAGTTAAAGAATACACCGAGCTCTTAAGACAAGCTAGGGAAATGGCTATTAACAGAATGGTTGAGAAGGCCAGGGAGATGGGGGCTAATGCAGTTGTAGGAGTAAGGTTTGGTACGTCAGCAATAATGGGCGGTGCAGCCGAGCTACTGGCTTACGGTACAGCTGTAGTGGTTGAGAAAGAATAAAATGTTACTACTAGCGATAGGTGTCCTTGTTGCTGTTACTATATATTATTCCAGCACTCACCTTGGTAATCCCGGGGCTAGTATTACTGGTGATGTATAAGTTTACTGGGCTCCGCCCATTACCATTCCTACTGGGAGGAGTACTACTCTTAATAACGATCCTAGTCCAACCCCTAATACAGATCATACCCCTAATCCTCAGGGGGATAAATCCCTTAAGCCCTCCAAGGGAGATATTATGGCTGATAATACTGTACTACTCACTAGTCTCCGGCTTCTTCCAGGAATTCCTAAAACTATTCATTGTGAGGAATAAGGCTAGAGATTATGCTTACTGGGTTGGAGGAGGCTTCGGTTATGGTGAAGCAATATATGTTGCAATTAGCCAGGTAGTAGCCCTTTTAATGGGGGAGAGTTTCCCGTTAACCCTTGGATTACTAGCGGTTTATGAAAGGCTGTTATCCTTAATATATCACATATACTCAGCCGCACTGCTAAGGTATTACTCTAGTCGTGGTAAGACACTGTTAATCTATATCATCCTTTCACTAGTTCATTCCGGAATGAATTATGAAGCAGTTTACATTAAGGAGATCTATGGGTTAAACGTCTTCACAATACCGGTGATCTATGGGTTATTGACGATAATTGTAGCCCTCCTAGCAACCTATTACCACTGGATTGCGGAGAGGGATCGTGGCTGAGAGTAAATATGTATTTGACGGATTGCTATCAGGGTTAGCATCAGGTATACTAGCAGGGATCATAACCTATATAGAACTCCCATCACCCTGCGAAGTAGTAAACATGTTAGCGGATCAGTATAGTGGTCTAGGAGTCGACTGGAACAGCATTAAACCACTGATCAGCATACTCCTATTATTATCGCCCATCATAATCGTTTTCTTCTCTCTATTCCTCGGAGCAGTTTTCGGGGCTTTATACGAACTTATTAGTCGGAGCATGAAGTTGAGGGATATAGTATCGGCAGCTATAACCGGGTTATCGTTTACACTACTATTAGTAGGCCCGAACCTATTATTAGGATCAAGTAGTGATAAAATCTTATTAAACACTATTTGGGGGACTGGATATACT
>JALWZC010000049.1 GCA_027002875.1 Desulfurococcales archaeon | reverse complement strand
GCTATAAGGGCTTATCAGAGACTGTTAGCCCGTTATGGTAATCCCCTCAAACCCGTTGAGATATTGAAGCGGGGTATCGAGGATTTAATGGATGCTATAAAGCCTGCAGGAATGTATAGGGTTAGGGCTAGGAATATTTATGAGTTAGCGAAGCTATTCGCTGAGCCGGGCTTTGAAGAAGAGATCAAGGAGAAAATTGAGAAGGCTGGAATCGAAGAAGGTAGGAGGATACTAATGTCGCTGCCGGGGATAGGCATTAAATCAGCCGATGTAATATTGTCCCAGTACTTCGGTAAACAGACTTTCCCAGTTGACACTCATATTCGACGAATAACTAATAGGCTCGGATACATTAAATCGAATAATTACATGGTATTGTCGAAGTGGTGGATGGAGAATACGTCGCCGGAAAACTATGTAGAGCTACACTTACTACTCATAACCCATGGGAGGCGGACTTGCAGAGCTAGAAACCCCCTATGTAATAACTGCCCTATAAGGGAGCTATGCCGCTATGGTGGTGGTCGTGGAGCCTAGCCCAGTATTCTTTACCAGCTATGTTAAACTGGTGAAGAATTTAAGGGGGGTTGTATTATTCGATCCAGGAGATCAAGGGTTTATTAAGGGTATTGAATGGTTAAGTAAAAGGTTTCACTATAGAAACCTGGGAATCCCCCCAAATCTTTCAAGCTATCTTGGAAGGGAATATTTTGAAAAGAAGGTTTTCAGGAAGCTCTCATACCCGGTTAAACCCCTTGCTGAACTCTCCCATCTACTAGTTGAAGCTGGTCTCCCAGTTTTTGTTAGCGAAGCAGTAGTATTATCCTCCGTCTATATATCACCATTATTATTAGTCAGCGGCGGTCTTGCTAAAGAATTAGAGGAAGGCATTATCGGGACTGTAAGGGTTTGCCGAACCCTTAATCTAAAGGATTGGAAGCTACACTTAAGAATAGCGGATTACAGCATACTTGATTTCTACGAGGAAATGGTTGATTTAGCTATTAAATACATTAATGCTAGAGCGGAAGAGAGTAGGGTAGAAGTAATTGATGAAAGGGTTAAGATAGCGGGTAAAGATATGGGGAGGTACTGGAGGATTACTTGTAAGGAAAGCAGTGGTAAGGTATTTCTCTATTATTACGATCCATTGAAATACTTGCATGATAGAGGGTTTGGGGATAGACTCGTCTTAGAATATGCCCCTGGCCTCTCAATTATCCCCGTTGTCAATGTATCTCTCGCAATTTAAAGTGGTGATTGATCTTTGAGTAGGGGAAAGTTTTTGAGAAGAATTGTTAGCGAAGTTTTGGGAAGAGATGTTGCTGAGAAGGTTTGGGGTAGGCTTGAGATTATTGGCGATATTGCTATTATCCGTATTCCTTTCGGAATGGATCCATTAATTTTTAAACCAGTAGCCGAGAGGATCCTTGAGGAGCTGCCTTATGTTAAGAGTGTTTGGGCTGGTTTACCCGGTGTCTCAGGTCCTTATAGGTTAAGGCCTTACCTCCACCTTGCCGGTGAGAAGAGGTCGGAGACTGTTTATCGGGAGCATGGATGCAGGTTTAAGATCGATATTACGAAGGTTTATGTTTCACCGGTTTTGAACTATGAGCATAAAAGGATTGCTAGCCTGGTTAAACCCGGTGAAGTCGTTACAAACATGTTTGCTGGGGCAGGGTTTTTCAGCATAATCATAGCTAAGTATTCCCGTCCAAGAAGAGTCTATAGTATAGACATAAACCCTGATGCATACCACTATATGGTTGAAAATATTCGTTTAAACAATGTTGAAGACATAGTAGTCCCACTGTTAGGTGATGCTGCACAAGTAGTAATGGAGAAGCTTAGAGGCACGAGCGACCGCGTATTAATGCCTTATCCGGAACTAGCTTTAGAATATTTAAAATACGCCCTTGAAGCGTTGAAGGGTAAGCGTGGATACATACATGTATATCTCCACGTAGATGCTGGTAAGGGTATGGATCCTTTAATGATTGGCGAGGATCTTGTTCGTAGGAGGCTCTTGGAATTAGGGGTTTCGGAAACTACTATTCTCGGTAAAAGGATTGTTAGAACTGTTGCGCCTAGAAAATACCAGGTTGTAGTGGATGTTTATGTTGAATAAAGGGTTGGGAAGTACTACTTTCTTCTCCTAGGCTTTGCTTCTACTTCGACTGCTTTAACGCCCACCATTAACAGCTTCCTCATAACGCTGTCTAGGAATTTTACGTGGAATCCTTTTTGCCCAACGAATGCCCCGAAAGCGTCGGATTCAACTTTAACAGCTAGATCCGGGCCTGCGAAGTCTACGTCGACTATGTGTTTGAACACCCAGCTTACCGGGTGTATTGCTCTTATGAGTGGTTTGAAGTCTAGTTTTAACTCTACAGCTCTCAGTTTTAAACCTGTATCAGCTTCTACAGCCTCGATCCTTTCCCCGCCTCTACCAATAATTCTTCCGAGATGCCCCTCCTTCACTATTATTAATGCATCGGGTACGTTTTCGGATGTAATATTATATGTTTTCTTCTCATCAACGAATTCCACTACGGTGATAATATCTGCGTCGGGCGCATGGATCCTCGCGGAGTCTATAACTTGCTTCTCAACTGTGCTTAATGGTCTGCGCCGCATCCTTATCTCTAATAGTAGCCTAATACCCCTCCTCGCACCGGGCCTTACAATATCCTTCAAGCCTAGATCTATTACTTTCGCTGTCTCTTCGCCGAGTAGTATTTCTCTTAAGAGAGAGGCCCCATCAGTTCCACTCATTGGTTTCTGGAAGACTGGATCTCCTGCTACTATAAACCTGCTATTCCTACCGATCCTCATCATTATTTCAACTGCTGAATCGGTGGGTATACTTTGAGCGTCGTCTAGGAATATTATTGAGTTGTCAAATGTTCTCCCGCGGAGGTAGTGCGTGTCTGCTACTACTATTTTCCCTTCATCTAGGAGTTTTTTAATAATCGACCAGTCTATGAAGCCCGTTAGTATGTCTTTTAAATAGCTTAGGGCTATGTCGTAGTATAGGCTTCCTATATCTGCCGCTGTTAATTCTTTACCGGTAACTATGTCTATGATCGGCCTTGATAGTATGAATCTTGAGCACTCTCCTTTAATCACTGCATCGATACTGTATGCTACGCTGAACAAGCTCTTACCTGATCCGGTTGGGCCGAATAAGCCTATGATCTCATAGTTCTTGTTCTTAAAGGCTTTAATCATCTCTACTTGTCCTGGTGTGAGTGGTTTTAGTGATTCAAATATTTCCTCCGTAGCCATAACCGTATCACCTCATATAACCCAACTATTATATTCTATAACCGATTCTCTGGTGATTTATCCGGTTCTATATATTTTACGATTACAGTTTTTTGATTAAAACCCTTATTTCCTCGATATTCGACCGTAGTTCCGGGAATATAGATGCTAGTTTTGTATAGTAGGATAGTACTTTCCTTATCCTCTCAGTATTAATATTGGACTTTTCACATAATTGCTTAAACCTATTCGTGTTTAAAATGTCTGCGTAACCTATGAGTAGAGTATAGGCATACATTGTGTAGGGGTATTTTCCTATTGAAAGCATTTTAACTATTAGTTCTTCGAGCCGCGGTACGTTGATCTTACCGTATCTCGTCTTAAACGATGCCGCCTTATCGATTACCTCCATATCAAGCGTTGTTCTCGGGAGCTCGATTATGATTAGCGGTATAGTTATAGGGTTTACAATAGCTATGCCTGCTTGCTCGAGAGACTTATAGATATCCGCTTTATAAGCTGGGAGTCCTAGAAGGGTGGAAACGATATCTGCTACCTCCCACGTATCATCATGTCTTACTAATAACCTGTTTTCACTTATGGGCTTTATGAGTCCCCATAAATTTATCACTAGATCGTTAAGTACTATTACTCGGGCACCGCGAATTCCCAGTTCATCACTGATCCTGGTAATTCTCCTTAGAACTAATCCTACTAGGCTCTCCAATTTCCTTAATCTCCGAAAAACCCATTGTTACCTTGTTCTGAATTAAAACTTTATAGCATACTATAAATAATAATTGAATACAGTCCCACCTTTAGGGGGTTTAATATTGTCTACTCAGAGAGCTGGCGTTACTAGGATTAAGCGTAAAACAGTTAAGCCTACTAATGTAAAGATAACTGATACGTATATGGAGTACCAGCTTGGACAAGCACGTGTTAAAATCACTTTTGAACCACCCCCTAAATACTATGTGATCGAGCCAACGCTTAGCGAGGATAGTAAGAAGCTTTTCCAGCAAATACTTGAGGAGCTATATCTAAGCCTTACCTATGAGGAAGCCCAGGATCCCGAGAAGATCATGTCCCATGCTGAGCGTATAGCTGCTGTTTTAAAGGGTTTATCTATTTTCAGAAAGGAAAAGGATGCTTTTAGGTATCTACTGCTTAGAGAAATCCAGGGTTACGGTGTATTAGATGTATTGTTTAGAGACCCTTATGTTGAGGAGATAAGTATTGAGGGCCCTAATATCCCTGTTGCTATAATCCATAAAGAGGTGCCGGGAGCTAGGTGGATTGATACAAACATAACGTTTCGAGACGATGACGAGTTAAATGCTTACCTAACATGGATTAGTCAGAAAGTAGGAGTTGTACCATCAACAGCTTTCCCAATAGTAGAATACGCTTTACCTGAAGGCCACCGTGTAATAGTGTTTTACGGGAGGGAAGTAACAGGCCGCGGTCCCGGCATGACTGTCCGTAAATTCCCCGAAGAACCCTTTACAGCTCCAAAACTCCTCAGCTACGGTACAATGTCCCCATTAATGATGGCTTACCTCTGGCTCTTCGTAGAGAACAAGGCATTCATGTTTATCATCGGCGAGATGGCTTCGGGTAAAACTACTACTCTACAAAGCCTCCTAACACTAGTACCAGTAGACGCGAAAATCGTAACTATCGAGGACACACCGGAGCTTAGACTACCACACACTCACTGGCAGCCCCTCTATACCCGTACGAGCTTCGCCGTTTCTGAGCAGAGCACTAAGACCGAGATCGGATTGATGCAGCTCCTGAAGGCCTCGCTACGTACCCGTGCAGACTACGTGATCGTTGGTGAAGCTCGTGGCGCCGAAGTCCAATACCTCGTACAAGCAGCTGCTATGGGCCAGGGATCGATGAGTACTTTCCACGCAGGCTCTGCGCAGGAAGCACTAGTTAGGCTTAGGAGTCCTCCGCTAAACGTGCAGGAGTCCTTCCTAGCATTGATCTGGGCTATAGTGTTGATGAGGCGTGTCCTCAGTCCCCAGGGCAGGTGGGTGCGTAGAGCTGTTAGGATCTGGGAGATTGTCGCTAGTGAGACCGGCGTCGAGCCTATGGAGATGTTCCAGTGGGACCCTGCTACTGACACCTTCATGCCCGACGATCCCGAGGAGGTTATCCGTAGGAGTTTCAGGCTGAAAATGCTGGCGGAGATTAGGGGTTGGAGCGAGGATGATCTGTACTGGGAGCTGAAGACTCGTATGGACTTCCTACAGAGATTGCTCGAGGAAGGTATTGTTAGCTTCGAAGTAGCATCTAGGCGTATCATAGACTTCTATATGAGGAGAGCTAAGGAGAAGAGGAGCTGAAAACCGTTATTTTGCCTCTATATAATCGTCTAGGCTTATCCTATACCTTTTACCCCTGAACTCTACTAGTACGTATCCCTCTGGATCACTTAGTCCTCCTTCAACATAAATAGTCGACAACGACCGGTACATGTCGGGGTGGATTTCTATCTTCATACTATAATCTTCGGTGTGTATATAGTTGCATACGCTTGAATACTTGGAAAGCTGATCTAGGATCTCTTTTGCGAGGTAGATTTTAGACTTTAATTCCCCCCTACTATTCTTTAGTATATTGCCTATTTCTCTGAGAGTAATATGCAAGTCTGTGAGAAGGTTTTTAGCTTCCAGGAATTCATCGTGACATTTGCATAGCGAATGTTCCTTTTCAAGATATGAAGCCCTCGTATCTTCTATTTCGATCTGTTTATCCTCGATCTTCTTCTTATAGTAGTTTAATTTTTTCTCTAGTTTTTCCTTTTCATTAGTAAGCTGCTTTATTTTGTACTCCGCTCTCAGTTTTCCATAGAAGTATATAAAGGCTAATACTATGAATACTATGAACCCTACCGGTACGGTTATCACTAAAGATAAGTAGGGGAGTAGGAAGGATAATGGTGCTCCTGGTAGTGATACCATTAATGCTATTGTAACCGTTATCAAGACTAGTATCATTAGTAGTGTAACGAATAGTTTAACGTAGAAAGAAGACCTAACCATATAGTCTCTAATCCTTGCAGCTACCTCATTATATTTAGAATTAATCTCGCTATAGATCCTCCTATATTTTTCAAGCTCAGACTCGAGTTTTCTGGCTCTATTAGCTAATCGGAGTACGAGATCACAGGGTATACCCCTAATGTCTACTCTTAGTCTTTTAGCAAAATATTCAAGTTCTGCAAGTAATTCAACTATAAAATTATTACTAGACATATTTTTGTTCCCCCAAAAATAGTTGTAGTATAAAATATAAATTGCTTTTGTCTAAGAATAATATTGGATTAATGAATTGTATTACTAATTTAAAATTTTGAAAGTTAGCTGGACATTTAACT
>JALWZC010000048.1 GCA_027002875.1 Desulfurococcales archaeon | reverse complement strand
ACCCTGGCTAGTCTACGGCCGTAGACTTCTCTAAGCTCCCTATAACGTGCAATAATTAAGCGGCGCTCCTTGATAGCTGTTGGCCAATATGTAGGGTGGAACCATTCCTTAGGGAATACCTTCTCCCTGATCATCTTCTCGATCCTTCCATCCGGCAGCCTCCTATTCATTAATGGGATTGGAGTATCGATCCTAACGTAGCCAACAATCCTCGGCTCATAGGGTTTACGGTTCAGTAACTCTAGTACTAGGAACCTACTACTCGGAAGGCTTCCACGGATCTCCTGGAGCTTCATCGGCACTCCGTCTTTGGGGCAAATCGGTTGAATATTGGACTCCATGTATCTACCACAGATAGGACACCTCCAAACAGCAACGATCTCCTCCTTACTAGCATAGTGGTGCTGCTCCAGGTTAACTATCTCCATGTAGTCGTCTTCGCTCTCAGCCTCCCTAGCGATAACTCGGTACTCGTAGACTTTCGAAGTATTAAGAGGATCCCTTCTTTCCAGCGTATATTCTTTCCTCCACAGGGGCCAGACTTTAACTTCATCCCCGGCATATACCCTGTATAGCTCGTAGTCTCTCGGGCCTAGAACCCATACACCGCTAATCTTTTTAGGCTCGTCTCGAAGAACAATCCTAACTTTCTCGCCGGGACTAAACCATTGTGAAACACTACCAGTCATCCATAAATGTACTTCGTAACCCTTAATCTCGACCGGTAGTATTCCGAACCACTTGTATCCACGCCGGCTCATAAGCTTATATGGATCCCTTGTAACCCTCGTGACTATACTATACCCCTTAACCCCTAGCTGCTCGGCCAAAACAAATCACCAGTGTAGTATTCCCCAATAATATCCTTGTACTGGGGATATTATAAAAGAGATCATGTGTTAAAGCATTATATGTGATCTAATCTTTTTGCAGAGTTGATCAATGAATTCATCAACACTCATTTCGAGTCTCCCGGACACACAGGCTTCATAATTATTAGGGGGACAAGGCTTATCAATGCCTTCATATTTTAAACCCGTAAGCTTTTCTAGGAGGAGGGCTTCGAAACTGCATGCATGACAGAACTTTAAGCCGTGCCTAGAAGCCTCCCTCCAAATATCTACGAGGAATACATTCCCCCAGCTGGACCGGTGTTTCCGCGTGATAGCTTCTAGTAAGCCCGTGTTTCCGCCATGACCGTTAACTATTATTATCTTATCAGCGCCTAGGTTCTTCTCCATTGATGATAATATTTCATCTATATACTCGATGAATAATGCTGGATCAATTGAAACCGTTCCACCCTTATTGATCCATTCATGGCTGAACCCATAATATACTGGTGGCGCTATAGCTGTGCATACGCTGTTTTCTATATTGTTAATTCTCCTTAAGCATTCTCTAACTAGTCCTTCAGCTATGAACGTATCTGTTCCTAGGGGTAGTTTCCAGCCGTGGTATTCTAAGCTTCCAATAGGCAGTATTACTACTAGCTCCCGGCACCTTGGTCGTTCAATCATTAATTTTTTAGCTAGTTCTAGGGTATCCATGGTTTTAAGTCATCCTCTATAAGTCTTTAACTAGTAGTCCCCGTTCTACGGAGTTTACTCGCTATGTAATCAACGATCTTCCTAGCTATTACTTCTTTACGCACGGTACCATAGCAGTAATGCTTGCCTATTTCAACGAGGCATGCATCAATGTATTCTGACTGGAATCCTTTACCTCTACCGATAACGTTCGCAACTGCGAGATCAGCCTTGTACTCTTCAAGCTTCTCCCTAGCCTTATTCACTAGCTCCAATGGATCCTCAGTAGTCTCAGCGGCGAATACGATGTTTATGAGGGGTTTATTCCTCCGAGTTAATGCTCTAATAGTTTTAGGTGTTGGCTGTAGCCTAACGGTGAATCCTGCTGGTAGGCTTCTAGTCTGTATCTTCGTATTACTCCTTGTTAAGGGTTTGAAGTCGCTTGGTGCAGCGGCGAATACTGCGGCGTGATACTTCTCTGTTGATCCTAGTTCTTGCAGTAACCTATACATTTCACCGGTTGTTTCAACCCTGTAGTTCCTAATATAGATTGGTTCTCTGACACTCATTACGCCGTGAACCAGGTCTACACTGGCCCCCCTACAAGCTGCTTCCCGGGCGATTAAGACTCCCATTAGGCCGCTGCTAGGGTTCGATATATACCTGATCGGGTCGAAGTACTCCCTAGTAGCTCCAGCGGTTACTAGTATCTTGGTATTCTCGAGGTCTCTTCCACGATTAACTAGTGCATCGATACAGTGTAGGAGATCCTCTAGGGGTGGATACTTCGCCTTACCCTCACTGATCAATGGTGGAACTATGTAAATACCCATCCCGCGTAGCTTCTCACTGGTAAACCTGTACTGGGGGCTATTATAGAGGTATTGGTTCATTGTTGGAACAACTATAACCCTACCACCCTTGCCGAGGATTGTTGCTGTTGTTAACGGTAGTAGTTGGTCTAGGATTCCGTAAGCTATATTGCTGAGAGTTCTAAGCGTTGCAGGCGCTATTATTAATGCATCAGCCCATTCGGCTAGATCGATATGCTCGGCAAGCCCCGATTCTTCAATGTAGGGTTTACTACCTACAGCCCACTCTACTAGTTTAACCCCTAAGAGCTCGGCGGCTTCTCTAGTCATGATGACTTTAAGCCCTGCCCCCATCCTTAATAAGCCGCGGGCAAGGTCTATGCTCTTATAGATCGATGAACTAGCGGTTAATCCTAGCAATATGTTTTTACCGGAGAGTGGAGCATACTCGCTTCTAGGCGGTAGCTCAACCAATCTTATACTTCACCCAATAAATCACTATAGGAGTAGTCGTCGTATATTTCACTTACCGGATCCTGTTGATCCATGTATGCTCAGCCTTCTTGGAAATACTATAAATACCGTCTGCATCCTTGAATCAACATGTAGCTATACATGGATGAAATAATGGTGTATCATAGTGATATTTACGCGGAAGACCGTGAAGGACGAGGAGTTTCCAAGTATTTATGACTTATACAGTGATGCTTTGATGAGGCTAAGGGAGCGGGCTCCCGGCTACAGGATTAGGCCGGCGAGGGAAGAGGATCTGGAAACAGTTAGGAGGATCAATTATATATCGTTGCCGGAGAATTATCCTCCATACTTCTTCCACGACTTATGGAGGAATTATGGTAAAGCATTCTACGTAGCAGAATCGCCTAGGGGCGAAGTAGTAGGCTATGTTATGTGTCGTGTAGAGTATAAGCCGGGGTTTTACCGTAGATTTCTAGTGAAGAGTGGGCATATTGTTAGTATAGCAGTACTGGAAGGACACCGGAATAGGGGGTTGGGATACGCGTTAATGACTCATGCAATGAAGAGCTTATACGAGGAATACAAGTGCTCGGAGACATTCCTAGAAGTAAGAGTCACTAATAAACCAGCTATACACCTCTACGAGAAACTAGGCTATAGAATAATAAAGATCCTACACCACTACTACCTAGACGGTGAAGACGCTTACCTAATGGCCCGGCCCCTACCATAACCATTGGTATTAGAGCCATGCTAAGTTAGTGCTCTCCTTTACACTATTAAAATCACAGCCTTAGTTTCGGCTATAAGAATACTATTGATCATTGCTGTAATGGGAATACTTAATACTACTACTTGTATTCTGAAAATAGTAGGAACCCCCAGCATAACGAATCCATAATAGCGTTTGTGCGGTGAACTAGTTGTTGGAGTGGGTTAGTATTAGTAGGGTTTTAAAGGCTGAGGGAATCGTTGGTAGTAGGGTATGTATTCGTGGGTGGATTTATCGCCGAAGCGTTGTTGGTGGTAAAGCATTTGTCCGGGTCCGGGATTCAACGGGTGTTATTCAGGTTGTTGTTGATAAGAACAAGCTTGGACCCGGCCTTGTTAAGAAGTTGAAGGATATTGGTTTAGAAGCTAGTGTTAAGGCTTGTGGAGTAGTTGTTGAACAGCCTCGTGCTCCCGGTGGTAGGGAGGTTGTTGCGGATTACTTCGAGATCGTTGGTGATAGTAGGGATTTCCCGATTAAGGGCGGGGAGGGTATAGACTACCTCCTCGATAAGAGGCATTTATGGATTAGGAGTAGGAGATTAACGGAGATAATGAAGGTTAAACACACGGTGTTGAAAGCTGATAGGGAATACTTTATAAGGAATGGGTGGTGGGAGGTTACACCACCAATACTAACAGCTTCAGCAGTAGAGGGTGGTGCAACACTATTCCCAGTAAAATACTTCGATAAAACAGCCTATCTAAGCCAGAGCGCCCAGTTATACCTGGAAGCACTAATATACAGCCTCGAGAAAGTCTGGAGCCTAACAACTAGTTTCAGAGCAGAAAAGTCGAGGACTAGGAGGCACTTAGCAGAGTACTGGCACCTCGAAGCAGAAGCAGCATGGTACCACATGGAGGATATGATGAGGGTTGTCGAGGAGCTTGTTTCATACATTGTTAGGAGGGTGTTAGAGGAGAATATGGAGCAGTTGAAGTATCTTAAACGAGACATTCGAATACTGGAAAACGCGTTGGAGACCCCATATCCTAGGATTAGGTATGATGAAGCAATAGAAATCCTCCAGAGGAAGGGTGTGAGCATCGAGTGGGGTGATGATCTAGGGGCTGATGAGGAGAGAGTTCTCACAATGGAGTTCGACAAGCCCTTCTTCATAACGCATTTCCCCAAAGAGATTAAGAGCTTCTACATGAAGCTAGACAAGGATGATCCGAGGCTAGCGCTGGGCTTCGACCTGTTAGCGCCGGAGGGCTACGGCGAAGTCGTTGGTGGTAGTGAGCGCGAAGAAGACCTTGAGAAGCTCAAGGAGAGGATTATTGAGCAGGGGTATGATCCTAGGAACTACGAGTGGTACCTTGACCTGCGTAGATATGGATCGGTTCCTCACAGCGGCTTCGGCCTAGGGGTCGAGAGGCTGGTAATGTGGATTACTGGTATAGACCATATAAGGGATGCAATACCTTTCCCAAGGTTTAGGGGGAGGATCTATCCCTAGAAGGGCGTTAAGCCTAGCATTCTAAGCGATACATATAATAATACAACACCTATAATGAGCCTCAATTTATCCCTGCTAAGCCTAACCGCGATCCTAGGCCCGAACAAAGCACCAGTAGCGGCTCCTAGGAGGAAAGGTGTAGCGATACTATAGTCTACTTGTCCAGTGCATATATGCTGGATAGCAGCGGCTACTGCTGATGGAAAAATGAGGAATGTAGATAATGCTACAGCGTAGTGTACAGGTAGTCTTAATACTCCAAGGAATAAGGGCATATTTACAGCACCCCCACCCGTACCGGTAATACCCGCTATTAAGCCGGAAATAGCTCCGATAATTAACCCCTTCTTAGCTGGTATCCTTGTAATTGAGGGGTCGGCTTCTACTGGCTGGTTCCCGGTAATCCTTGTTTTTAGTACACCTAGGAGCAGTCTAGATGAATAGTAGAGTATGAATAATGCAATGAATAATCTAAGTATATTTTTATCGATCATTACTGAAGTATAAGCACCTATATATGCTAATGGCGCCATTGATGCGAGAATCCATAAACCGTTACGGTAATGTATCCTGATCAGCCTGGAATAGTTAATTGTCCCTATGAGGGAGATGAACATTATGATAAACTTACTAGTACCGATAGCAGTTGATAAATCATTATCTATGAAGTAGAATAATGGAACCATGAATACTCCGCCGCCAATACCAGCTATTGTCGCAGTTAAACCGATTAGTAACCCGGTAGCGAAGTATAGTAGTTCTAAGCCCAATAGCTAAATCCCTCATCAAGTACTTCCTTCAAGTTCGGTTCTACAACTATATAACACTGGTTTCCAATCGGCTATTAGGGTATTAAAACTAGCATGTTCGGCAATGCTCATTGATCGGTGGAGTCTAGGAATGGCTAGGTATAGGGGTTTATCGATTATTGGATTCTTATATGGTATTGGCCAGGGTGTTATGTGGAGTATATACCCGCCTTACCTCAAACTCTTAGGTTACTCCGCTACTTTATACGGGTTAATTGGTGGTTCTGGAGTAATTGTTTCTGCTATTGCCTCACTAGTAGCTGGGATAGCTGCTGATGAAGGAGATGCTAGGAGACCAGTTGTTTACGGCCTGATCACTAGTCTACCTGTATATCCACTGGTAGCTCTAGGGACTCTTTGGTCCCTATTTACGGCCGCTTTGCTAAGTGGTGTTTCAAGCGGTTTATACTATACTGGTTTTACGGTTATGGTTTCCCGGGAAGCTAGTGATAGCGAGTTACACTACGCCTATAGTATTGTTAATGCTTATTCACTACTGGGTAGTGCCCTCGGGCTTTTCATGGGGTGGATTCCCATTCTACTACATTGTTTTAACTATGCAAGTCTACTGGAAGGATACAGGTACATGTTCCTAATACCAATACCACTCATAGTCTTAGCGTTTATACCTTTAGGAAGAATAAAATATATGTACCCTAAACGCGGAAGGGCAGGGATAAGTATTAGATCGATATTATCGGGATACGTGGAGCTGCCGAGGAAGCTTTGGATACTATTATTATCTAATGCGATTATTGGTTTTGGAGCTGCAATGTCGATTCATAATATAGGGTACTATTTTGCATTAAAATACAACGTTACGAGCGGCGAACTAGGGAGCATGTTCGGAGTACAAGTACTTATAATGGCTTTAATGATGCTTCATCTACCAAGGCTTGTCGAGAAGGTCGATAGAATAGTTGACACTTACCTATTAGTAACTAGTCCCAGCATACCATTAATAATAGCATTAACGATGACGAACAATTACCTAGTTGCAAGTGTTATCTATATCGTGAGGAGTATACTCATGAACCTAGCCAATCCATTATTCAACGCTTTAACGATGAAACTGACTCCAGTACACCTTAGAGGTAGGGCTTCAAGCATATTAGGCCTACCATGGACGCTATTGGGAGGTATTGGTAGGAGTGTTGGCGGTAGACTTATGGATATAGATATCGAACTACCATTACGAATTTCAGCAATACTCTACACTATCGGGCTGAGTATCATAGCTCTTTATTTGCGGGATGCTGAGGATTAACTAGGCTATTTTAAAATACGTGCTTTAAAATCCTTATTCGTAGCGCTTGGGTTTAAGCGGTTGATTTAAATAAATTCGTAATTATTCCCAAATATAGTTGTATTCAATGCCTTCAAGCCCCATGCACGCGTGGTATGGTGTAGGGTATGGCGAGGAGTAGTTTGTATGACGTTATGATCGTGTCACTATTATTGATGCTCATATTGTCTTTATCAGTTAGGGTTGAAGCTGTAACGAATTACTCGATCGGTGAAGCCTTTGTAACCACGGATGCCCCAATATATAAGCCGGGACAACAGATCGTTGTTCAAGCATACATTTATCCATCAATGGATACAGGTTTTACTGCGACAGTTAAATTCTACTTCACAGACCTGCCCAATGCGCCGAGTATTCCAAGCAAGATCGTTACGATACCTTCATACCAGCAATCGCCAGTATTCATCGTAAACTCAGACCCGGTAACACTGCCCGAAGTCCGAGATGGATACTATCATGTCAAAATGGAGATCTGGGCTGGTGATACACTGCTGGCAAGCGATACAGTCGAGTTTAAAGTAGTACACGGACCGCCTACACCCGATGAACCAATGATCCTATTCGTCTGGCACAACCATCAAGCACCGAACTATCTACCAAACGGCAGGTTCTTATCATATTGGCACATAGGGCACTTCTTCCATGACGGGTTATCTACGTATTTCAAGATGAGTGATTATGGATACCAGGATATGGGTACTTACTATCTACATTACTACTTGGTGAAGAAGTATCCACACTTAAAAGTTAACCTTCATTATAGTCCGAGCCTACTATACCAGTTATACATTGCTCAGGAGAAGGGCTTCCGGCTATATGATCCTAGCACTGGTACTACAAAGCATTTCGGCCCCGAGTCGGCGCTGGCTCAAGCGATTAGGGATTTCTTCAAGGGGCTGAAACAGTTGATGCAGGAGGACAGGATCTACTTGATGACCAGTGTCTTCGCACACACTATTCAGGGGTACATTATTGAAAAGTACAAAGTAAGCAACATGCTTCGCTACGATCTAGAGCTTGGAAAGTATTGGACAAGCCGCCTCGTTACTAGTACTGATGCAATGTGGACTCCGGAGATGGCTTGGAGCGATCTGCTTCGAGACATCTATACGGCCAACGGTATTAGGTACACGGTTCTGGATGGAACCTATCACTTCCCCGGGTCTAGAGGGGATAAGGGGACGATCTATGAGCCATACAAGATCTATGATAGCCACGGTAACGAGTTAATAGTATTCTTCAGGGATCAACCCGTAAGCGATGGATACATAGCTTTCACAAACAATGACTGGGGCGATCCTAGGCAGGCCGATAGGGATGCCCGCGCATTATACTATAAGATCTATGACGACCTAGCCTTCACTAACTATCCTAAACCAATAGTAACGATAGCAGCCGACGGTGAAAACTGGATCCTCCTAGCGCCTTCATCAGCTAATGGAGCATTATTCCTAGACAGGATCTACCAGTATATCGATAAATTAACCGTCGAAGGAATAATGATGAGCGGTACATTTAGGGACGCTGTACAGTATCATCCCCCGACTAGGAAGCTAGACACGATTCCATGGACTAGCTGGCTCGGCGGTTGGGGTAAGTGGACAACTGAGGGCGGTAAGACTCATAGGGAGGAATGGGCTAAGCTAGACCAGCACATGGCTAAATACCTCGCATACAAGTACTGGAGAGGAATAGATAGCTACAGTATGTTCAAGAACCTCGTAGAGACTAGTCCAGCCTTCAACAAGTCCATATACGACTTAATGATAGCTATAGATAGCGACTACTGGTGGTGGGATTTCTTCTCAGCATACTTTATTGATTCATGGCTATCAGCATTCGATAAAGACTCTAAACCACTCCTAAACTATACTGTTAAAGTAGACATGCAGCCTAAACCAGTAATAATAGGTGGTAAGGACCGTATCCTCGTAACGATCAAGAATAATAACGACTACGACTACAGGGATTTAACGATCGAGATCGTCGCGGCAGGCCTCAACACTACTACGGTAACAACAAGCATCAAGGCAGGTTCATCCTATACGGCTAGCCTAGTAGTAGTACCGAAGAATAAGAACCCGATAAATGTTAGAGTGAAAATGCGTAATCCAGGAACAATAGTAAGCAGTATATTCATCGGGAAACAAACATACTACTTCCACGACGAAACATACACGATAAAGCTATCAAGCCAGGGACAGGGTGGTGGAGGAGTAGCTGCATCAATCGACTTAATGGTTACCGTATCGGTAACGGATAGCTATGGTAACTACGCGGATATCGACGAGACCGTGCCGGGGATACATACTTTCACAATAGCTGTTTCAACTGCGAATGGCAGACCAGTACCCGAAGACACGCCGATAAAACTGATCATATATATTAACGGTAAAAAAGCATTAGAGGAAGATGTAACCATACCTAGAGGGCAGTCTCAGATAGTGTTAACGAAGGAATTCAACCTAGACCAGGGAACCTACACGTATAAAGTGCTCGTCGAATACCCCGGCGACCCGGATACAAGCAATAATGTAGCAACCGGCACGATAAAAGCATTAGCATCCCCGCCTCAACAGGGAGGCGGTGGAACCAGCGGTATTGGGTGGGATGTAGTAGTCGGCATTACACTAATTGCTATCTCCGCAATAATACTAGTATACGCATTATTATTCTACGGTAAGAAGAAGTGATGCTGGAAATTGAGCAGAGACATACTAACCCAGGGCTTAGCGAAGCATCTTCAGAAATACCTTGAGGGAAACGCGAGAGTAACATATGCAGCTGGTGGAGCCGTTGTAGTCGAAAACCCAGCACCAAATATAAACTATTTCTTCATAGGTAAGGCAACTACCAGAACCACGGGTGAATTCTACCTAATCACGATCTACGTACATGAGCCAGGAAAGGATCTAGGCTTAAATGGGAGAGCCATAATACGTGTAAGGAAAGGCTTAATGGGTATCGGGAGGAGGATCGAGGTAGAAGGAACGGGTAAGATCAAGGACTTAGTGTTAACCCTCAAAGATCAAGGACTACTAGATGTCCTCTATAGTTCAGGTTATGAAACCATTATTGTTAGAATGGGTGTTAAAACGCCATTCCTAGAGACTGGTGATAAGAGCATTGTTTTAATAGGTAGATCATCGGTCTTCTACTCGTTTAGGCCAGGCAGGTTCATAGGCAAACTGTACTTATCGGGTAAAAAGGTTTTTACAGAAATACTCAACCTGGTATATCGATGATTAGGTCTCTAAGCTCTACTACTTGCCTCTCCTCGATCCTCTCGATCCTTCCATCCCTGATGTACACTATCCTATCGCTTACATCGATCATTTTCAAGTCATGAGTATTCGTAATAACCGTTACGCCTCGTTTAAGGCTTATCTCTTTCAACATGTTAATAACCTGCTTACCGGTTACTAGGTCTAGGTTAGCCGTCGGTTCATCGGCTAGTATTATTGAGGGATCATTCGCTAAAGCCCGGGCAATAGCAACTCTCTGCTGCTGCCCACCGCTGAGCTCGAAGGGGCGGTGGTAGAGCCTCTTACCAAGCCCAACCTCCTCCAGTAGCTTCTTTGCTTTCTCGATCCTCTTCTTCCTAGGCACGCCGGCAAAGATCATTGGTAGCGCTACATTGTCGAGGGCGTTTAGATAAGGTATTAGATTATAGGTTTGAAACACGTAGCCTAGCTTCTTATTTCTAAAATATGCTAGTCTCCTACCAGGTAGTTTAAAGATGTCTGTCCCCTCAATGTATACCGTCCCCTTAGTTGGTTTATCTAGTCCTCCGATCATGTTGAATAGTGTTGTTTTACCGCTACCGCTAGGACCAAGTATTGAAAGATATTCTCCACGGTATACTTCTAAGTTGATTCCCTGGAGAGCTTTTACAGTCTCACCCTTTAAAACGTAATATTTGTGGAGATCAACTACTTTGATAACTACTTCCCTGCTCATACTTCTTCACCGGCTTCAGCTTCTATTTCTCTGCGAAGCTCGATCTTCTCTATTCTTCCATCCCTTATCCAGATTATACGATCGCTTACGTCGACCATTTTTAGATCATGGGTAGCCGTTACAACTGTAACTTTCTTCTCAGTATTGATCTTCTTCAATAAGTTTATCAAGTGTAGTCCAGTTTGTAAGTCGAGGTTACCGGTGGGTTCATCTGCAAGGATCACGGCTGGATCGTTTGCTAATGCCCTAGCAGCTGCAACTCTCTGCTGCTGCCCACCACTCAGCTCTCCGGGTTTATGGTGTATGAATTTCCCTAATCCAACCATTTCAAGTAGTTTTTTAGCCTTCTCGATTGCTTGGTCGTAAGGTGTTCCGACGAAGATCATTGGTAACATTACGTTTTCAAGTGCAGTTAATACCGGTATTAAGTTAAAGGTTTGGAATATGTAGCCTATCGTATTAGCCCTAAGCCATGCTAGCTCGTAAGCGTCTAGCATTGCAATGTCTACTCCCTCAATATAGACTTTTCCACTCGTAGGCTTGTCTAGTCCTCCGATCATGTTGAATAGTGTTGTTTTACCACTACCGCTAGGGCCCATTATGGAGACGTATTCCCCGCGTTTAACATTGAAGGATACACCGTCTAGTGCTTTTACAATAATCTTCCCCATCTTATAGTACTTCTTAATATCTATAGCCTCCACGACGTATTCGAGCCTTCTCCTAATAGCCGGAACCGCTTCTAGTGAGGTAGCCATATATTTTACACCTCGTAGCGTAGTGCTTCAACCGGGCTCATCCTAGCTGCTTGATAGGCTGGGTATGAGGATGAAATGAGGCCTATGACAACCGCTATAAGCATCGCCTTCCCGAACAAGTACCCGGGATCTCCCGTACCGCCTAACCCGTAGCCTATTCCTAAGCCTATAACGTATCCTAGAAAGCCCCCGATAATCGTTAAAATTATTGTCTCGAGGACTAGTAATTCGAATATGTGTGCGTCTCTTGCTCCGAAGCTCTTCATAGTCCCTATTTCATGGTATCTTTCAGCGATCATTATTAGTAGTGAATTCATTGTTCCGGCAGCTGCTACGATAAATGCTGTAAGGTCTAGTAGGAAAGTATAGATCCCGACTCCCTCCTTAGGTATCGATGATGCGAGTATTGGTGATAATAGGTCTAGGCTAACCATATAGGCTATGCTAGCCGTTATAGCAATTATAACAATCAGGATCCTCCCGAATCTCAACTTAATACTCCTTACAACCATGTAGAGAGCCTCGTTAAAGGGTAGCACTGTTTTCTCCTTCTTTTCTTCAGACAAGTAAAACACCCATCAAATAGTTAAGCCCCATACCCAACTCATATTTAATCATCTAAACAAGTATTTTAACTCAACTAATAGAGAAGTATATTTTTCCCGGTTGAGAAGAGTGGGATTGGTGCTTCGTGATCATGCATAGTGTTAAATTACTCGTTGAGGGAAAGGGCTGCGGTAGCTGTGTAGCTCCTATTAAAAATCATTTGATCAAGCATCCTGGCGTTTATGGAGTTCATTTGAGGGGTAGAATTGTTATAGTTATATTGAGAGATGGTTATCGGGTAGAGGAAGTACTGAAGGATACTAATGTAAGTATGTATTATTGGGTAAAAATAATCGGTAACGACTCAGAGGGGCTAGAAACCATGCAGGATACTCCCGCTAGGACCTATAAACTCTTCTAGAGGGATTACCGTTTTAGCCTATACCTTATTAATCCTATATGAGTATAACGTATTCATAACTGGCTAATGTTTTACTGACTACGCTGGTGCAATATATTGAGTATTGAGGGAGAATACCTCCAGTGTCCATGTGGAAAAATCTACAAGGATCCCAATGAGTACAAGCTAGTTTTTGTAAAGAAGGATCAGTGTGAGATAGATATACTATGCAGCAATCCTGCCTGTCACTTGAAGGAGCTTGGATACGTTAAGTTCAAGGTCGATAAGAAGCATCGGAAAGTCCATGTCGAGGTAGCTTCCTTTTACCCGCCATATGTTACATGGAATAATACAAGGCTTGGGAAAGAGAAGGCGATGAGGCTGCTTGAGGAACATTTAAGATATATTGTCGAGAAGAGGATCGATTGGTCGAGGATTGCTAGGGAAGCATCACCTAACTGCGAGGAAGTACTAGAGATTCGGGAAGAGGTTAAAGAGTAAAAAGATACTACTTTGTTATAGGTGTTTCTTCGAAATGGTAGATCCTTCGGAGTATCCATCACTTATACCTGTATCGATAATTGATGGTTTAGAAGCGTACATGGTCTTTGGGAAGCCTGCTTACCAAGTTGGCGAGGAGGGCAGGGTCCACGTATTATTGAGGAATCATGGATGCTCTAGAGAAGTAGTAGTTAAAATCTTAGATGATAAGGGGAGGATCGTAGTAGAAGAGAAAACCGGTATTGGAGAGAAAGAATCGAAAATCCTAGAATCTCCAGTGGCGATCCCCGAGGAGAACGGAACATATACTTATACCTTGACTGTAAATGATAAGAAGCTTGATGTAACGAGGTTTCTCATAATAGATAAATCTTTAAGGAAGCCCTTCTACGCGACTTTCGTCTGGCACCATCACCAGGCGCCAAATTATGATCCAAGCGGGAGGATACATAGTCCATGGGCATATACTTATGTATGGGATGAACACCTTAAACCATACGGGCTGGGCCCATACCACTACCACTCAGTACTCCTAAAGAAGCATCCATCCTTCAAGTCAACCTATAATTTAAGCCCCAGCCTATTACAGCAATGGCTAATTCTTCTCGAAAAAGGCGTAGAATTCATTGATGGGAGAAGGATAGAGCCTGGGAGTAGGGAGGCTAAACTAGTTGAGGAAACTCTTAATAATTACCGGGAAGCACTATCGAGGAACCAGATCGATGTATTAACGAGTATATACGCCCACACAATTGCCGGTTTCCTAACCGATGTGCTGGGTATGCATGATATTGTTAGGGAGGAAGTCGAATACGGTAGACAAGTCACGGTTAAAGCTATGGGTGGAAACTATGAACCCCTAGGTATATGGACTCCCGAAATGGCTTTCTCGATGAGGCTAGTAGAGATCTATAGTGATCACGGGATTAAGTACACGGTCCTAGACGATCAGCACCATTTCCAGTGGGCTGAAGGAGACAAGGATAGCCAGTATGAGCCCTATATACTAGTTGATCCAGCTACTAAGAAGAGCATCGTAGTATTCTTCAGAGACCATTATCTAAGCGATATACTAGGCTTTAAAAACAACTTCTACACCGAGGAACACGCTTGGAGAAACGCTTATGAAACAGCCTTATTAATAGCTGAGAAATGGTTTAACCGCGAAGTTAAATCCTTGACGATAGCCTTAGACGGCGAGAACTGGATGGTTTTCGCCAAGAATAAACCGTTGACAGCCTACTACCTAGACAAACTAGTAATCTACCTAGAAGCCCTCCAAGACAACGGGGTATTAAAACTATCAACCCTTAGAGAAATGTATAGTGAAATACCGAGTAAACGAGTACTAACGCATATACCTACGAATACATGGCTCGGAACATTTAGGAAGTGGAGGGGGGAGGTACCGGAGCATGAAAGATACTGGTTAATGATCGCTAGGACTTACCGGAAACTAAAAGCCTACGAAAACATTACAAGAACCGAGCCTCGAGGCGACAAGTATAGTAGTGAAGCCAGATGGTATTTATGGCATGCATTAGACAGCGACTACTGGTGGGCTGAGTTCTGGAAGCCGGATACGATTAATGACTGGCTTAGTATGGCGGATAAACTACTAAATGATCTATTGTCGAAGATAAGGATTAGGGAGGCTAAAATTAGGAAGCCATTAAGAGAGGGAGGTGTTGGCGAGGTACTGGTTGTTGTAGAGAATAAGCTCGAGAAGCAAGCTTATATCACCATTCAGGTATCCGGCCCCTACGTTAAAATGTCTAGGGACGAGTTGAAACCCATAATGATCAAGCCCGGTTCATCTTATAGCAGAAATATACCGGTTGAGGCTGGATTAATGGGAGACACTTTGATCACGATCGCATTATTATCTAACAGGTTTATTATTGATAAATACACGGTCGAAGCAAGGATCGATCCCAGCCTCCCGCCAAACCCCATTTAACCCGTTAATATAAGTCTTTCTATTGATCTAAGTGTTCAAATTCCTTGAACAATAAAATCATTATAGTAAGTATTTAAAGCACCTATACTAGAAGAATTATTGGCTGATGAAGATGTTGAGGATAGTATCCATAGCCATCTTGCTATCCCTGCTAGTACTGGGACCCGCGTTATCTACTATCCAGGTGCAATCCGAATCAGAGCCTTTAACACTCAACATTAAACTCGTCAAGACAATAGAGAATAATACGCTTGTACTAAGCATATCCGTTGTGATCGTTAATAATCTTGATCAGATATATATGCTTAAGAAGATTAGTGATCCAGTAGTCAATGTATCAGGCGAAGGCAGACAAATCGTTTCCTTCAAACTACATGCTCCAGACGAATTAGTTATCCATCCGGGTGAAAACGTTATCTCGTCCATAACTCTCACAATAAACACTACGGGCTTAAAAAGGGTAAGTATATACGCTCACTCAGGCGAATACAGTATTACTAATAGTAAAACGGGTGAACAATATAATCTTTCAGAAACACGTAGATTCGATATATTGCTTAGTGGTGCTAGGATGAAAACACAGTCTATTCATGGTGTGGGTGGCGCGGTTTTCCTACCGGGACTTAATAGTTTCAATGGCGTAGACAACAATACGCTAAGCGAAACCGGATCCTTAGAAAACTATACGTTGACGAGATGGGGTAAAAACGAAAGCATAGTTATCGTAAAAATACCAGTTAATACAGGCGAATCCCTCAAAGCACTAGCCCTTATCTCAGTATTAGCTGTCGCAATCCTCCTAGCCTATGTTAAATCCCTTCTCGATAAGCTGCTTTTCAGGGATTGATCCGGGCAAACTATTAATCCCAACAATTAGTATTAGTATATCAATGGTGAAACCTTGCTATCTAGGGCTAGGCGTATTCTAGAGAAGAAAGAGGATAAAGACCCATTAATCGATTTAAGCGGTAGCAGCCTTGAAGTATACATGGCTTTAATGTCTTCTAGGAAACCATTAACTATAAGGGAGATCCAGAGATTAGTTGGTTTTAAAAGTCCCAATAGCGTTAGGCATCATCTCGAAAAACTCATATCAATGGGTTATGTAAAACGGTCTAGTATGGGCTACGTAGCCGTTCGCCCAAAGAAATCTCTCTTAGACATCCTCATAGTATTTAGAGGCTTAATTATCCCCAGACAATTCGTTACACTCGTCATAACGTTACTGTTATCAATACTATACTATGTATCGGTACCACCAATGTACGATCCCGTTGCAACAATTGTAATAGCAACTATAGACTTACTAGTCATATACGACTTCATAAAGTCATACTTATCATTAAGGCCCTTGATTAGAAAGATCAGATAGATAAGCCCTATTAAACACGGGTAAACATTCTACTTATATACCATTAACAATATATATTTAAAGACGCAACTACTTGCATCGTCTAATACTTATAGCGAGTAATAATACTTTACACGGCTATAATGCTGTTTCGGGGATAAAACGTTGAGGAAGCCACGGATAGTACTGAGCCACTGGGATATTGACGGTTTAGCATCAGCGTCTATGCTAACGGAAAAATACAAGCCCATAAAAACAATGCTATCATCAATTACGGCTGTTCCGAAGAACTTGTTGAAAGCAATGGATTTGATAGGAGAGTATGGAGAAATTATCGTTAGTGATCTAAACCCTCAGATCAACCATCTAAAGGATCTCGCCGAGATTTTTAGGATAGCTAGAGAAAAAGACATAACTATTACGTGGATAGATCACCATGAATGGGATAAACAAGTATATAGGTTATTCAGCCAGTATGAAGACATAATATACTATCTAGTAGATACTACTAGTGTTGCCGCTGAACTAGTAGCGATAAAATATGGATTCATAGATAAGGACATCTTTTATAAACGCCTAATAGAGCTTGCCGTTGACGATGACTACTTCCTAAATAAGCATGAATTAACGATCATGTGGCGGAGGATTCTACGCTGGTATAGGTGGGATACAAGGTATAAAGCACTGAAATCCCTCCTACACCACGATCTAGAGCCGTTATGGATGAAGAGGCTCTACTTAGTGGAAGTCAAGAATCTCTATGAAAACCTTATACGTGAAGCAATCGCTAGATCGGATGTGATAACTACTAGGACAGGATTTAAAATAATAGTTTTCCAAGACGTTGACCCAAGAATACATCCCGGGGAAGTTACATGGATCGCTAAGGAGAACGGGTTGATCGCGGATATATACATTGTTAGGTATCCGAGGGGGGTTAGCCTCAGAAGTGATGCTATAGATGTTTCACTAATAGCTAGGCTGCTGGGAGGCGGTGGCCACCGTAATGCAGCTGGTATACCCGGTAATATAGAATTATCCAGTATACTATCGTTAATTGATAACTTGAAGACTAGGCTTCTCGAGGTAGATAAGATAGTTTACTCTTAAAGTCTAATCCCACAACTCTCCCCTTAACAGTAATTACACCTATATAAGAGGATTGCATTCTGCGTCAAAACGTATTAGTTTTATATTCCAATACAGTTAATAATATATCCATGAATCTTAATTAAACAATCTACACTTGGTGGGATTGTATGAAGAAAATACTGTTATTCATAATGCTAACAGTCATGGTTATATCACTTATAACGCCATTAGCTTCAGCTTCACCATTAAAGAATGCAAAGTATTCACCGGTATCAATTGATTCTTCATGGAGGGAGAAAATACCAAATGGTATGTTCCAAGTACTAGATGAAGCTAGAAATATTAAAGCTGCAATATCTATGCCTACCGGGCTGAGATCCAGTGGTTTACTACCACTGTTTAACGCTGGTAAAGCTTATCATATAATTGTAGTAGGCGAGGACTCGGGCCAGGTTACCTCGTGGATTATTAAGCATTCATTAAAACTATTATATAAAGCCCCCCTACTAGGCGGGAGGGCTATTTACTACGTTGTAGCAACCCGTAAACAAGTAGAGGATATTGCTAAAATAAACGGTGTATACCGTATAACGCCTTCCCTACCGCTATCGAAACTACTGGATTCAGACGCTGTTTCAAAAGCTAAGCTTGCAGGGACTGATGTAGTGAAGACTCATACGGTTAAACCAGTATTGGGTGTGAAGAGTGATACCGAAGTATCCTATCTAACAGGCGTACAGCTTATCGGTGCTACGAAAGTCTGGGAGGAATACAATATTACGGGTAAGGGGGTAGTTGTAGGAATAGTGGATACGGGTACAGATTTCTCCGAGCCGGAGCTAGGCGTGGAAGCTATTGCTAGGGAGCCGGATGGGACCCCGCTATTAATGTCCATGGTTAACGGATTAACGCTAACCTACCGCACGGTTACAGCGGTAAACGATACTTTACAAACGGCTGGAATGTGGACGCTGGCCTTCGACCCATTATGGTCCTATGTTTATGGACAACCAGTTATGAGGAACTTCACATTTACAACAAACATAACAATTAGTCCGAACATGACTAGTCAAAGCGGAGTATACCATATAGGTGTAGCACCCTTCCTATTCCAGGATTCGCTGACAGGCTACGTTATCGAAGTCTATACAACCGTTGTAGTATATGACTCCCAAACACCAGGAGTATATGATAAAGCAGTATTCGACTTATCTACAAGCTTCTATAGTCTAAGCGAGTTAATGCAGTGGCTGGAAAACAATGTTCTAGGAACAACTTATTGGAGAACACCAAACTCTACATGGAACGATAACAGCATGGCTGACGAACCAGTCTTCGGCCCTGGAAACGAGGTTGTAGCGAGGGACTTCGACGGAGACAGTATACCGGATTACAGTATAGGTACAATAGCCGGATACTACGCCGACTTCTATGGATTAACAAATATAAGCGTAGTTAATGGCACACTAGTACCCGGACAGCCGGGGCTGTACCCGGGATTTGACCCTAACGGTAACTTCCTAGCACTAGTACAAGACTGGCAAGGTCATGGTACGAGCGTTGCAACAGTTATAGCTGCCCGTGGAAGATTCAACTACGACATCTATGGTGACGGTAAACTATACAAGATCATAGGAGTAGCGCCCAACGCGACCCTAGCAGGGGGGGATGCGTGGTGGCTTGGAGACATACTACTACTCGAAGCATGGCTAGCAGGCTTTGATCTAGAAATACAGTCGGAGGGTGGATACACGTATATAAGCCTAAACCCCTTCGGCCCGCATCGTGCAGACATTATCAGTAACAGCTGGAGCCACATATATGTAAACTTCTGGATGCAGCAGTTCCCCGGTATCGATGTAAGTTCTGAGATGATGGATGCTATACTAACAGTGAGGAACTACTTCCTAGGAGACCCTGTAATAATAGTATTTGCAGCTGGAAACGAGGGACCGGGATATAGTAGTATAGGAACGCCGTCGGCGGGACTACTCGTTGTAAGTGTTGGAGCCTCAACCCTATGGGACTGGATAAGAATCTATGGTTACCCGCCAGGTTATAGCGATGAAATAATACCCTTCAGTAGCCGTGGGCCAACAGGTCTAGGATACCCCAAGCCAGACGTTGTAAACATCGGAGCCTACGAGTGGGCTGGGCAGAGGACGATTGATGGAAGAGGATATGGTGCAGGATTCGACCTCTTCGGAGGGACAAGTGAAGCAACACCCTTCACAAGCGGCTCGCTAGCATTAATACTACAAGCCTACAACATGACCCACGGCTATAAACCAGACGTAGTAACAGCCAAGATCCTATTGAAGAGTACCGCTAAAGACATAGGATACAATGCTTTCGCGCAGGGATCGGGACGTGTAGACGTCTACCGCGCAGTTAAAACAGTTATGAATGGAGGATGGCTAGCATACATACCGGAGGGTATACAGGAAGCCTTCACGGAATTATACGCTAACGATTATGGAAGCTACCTAGGCTACGTCATCAATCACTTAGCAGACACTGCTTATTACGGAGTAGTACCACCGGGTACGACGAAGACATTTACATTATTCCTACGCGGATTCGGAGAAGCCCATATATCAGCATGGAACACCGTCCTAACAAAGGAATACACTGTTTTCAGCGGAGTATTCAAGTACGACCACATGATGTTCAAAGTAGTGCCTAAATGGGTATACAAAGACGCAGACTTCATCGAAGTAGTAGTACACGTAAAGAATATCACACCGCCTCTAAGCAAGGTAACAGTTATACCGCCGGATGATTCACACGAGATAATACTAAGCGCCTACGACTGGATAGACGATAACGGCGATGGACAAATAGGCTATCCATCAGAGCTTAGATACATAAACTTCGAAAGCCGCGTATCAACCGAGGCATTCCTAACAATCTCCAACCCAGCCCAGAAGATACATGGAGACCTAGTATTAAGGCTGAGGCCGAACCCATCTGCACAGAATATTACGCCTGCACAACTAGAAATCATTGTTAGGGCTTATAAGAAAGTACCATGTAAAGTAATAAGCTTCACTAATACAAGCCTAGACGTATACGGGATAGCTAATGTTACCGGTATAATCAGCATACCAAAGAACTTCAGGCCAGGACCATTAGAAGTAAGGATCGAGGTTGACACGCCTACTAAGAAAATAGTGATTCCAGCATCAATACTAGTACCACTAGTACTAGACAATGTATCAAGTACATGGCTCGGCGGCGTAAGGAGCCCGATGAAATACGATCCATTCGCGTTATATGGCTTATCAGACGTAGGATACGGCGTATGGGAGGGACAAGACTGGAGGCTACTACCAGTAATGATAACCGATCCAAGTATTAGCGGAGCAGTATTCATAGCGAGATGGAGCACTGGAGCAACAACCGACCTATCATTCCTAGCGGAGCCGCCGGGAGGCGCTTCAACGCCTACCGGTGAACCAAACGTGTTCGCAGCTTACAAGTTAGCATATGATCTAGGACAAATCTATAATCCAAGCCTAAGCGACCAACTACAAGGTAAACTACGCGTATTCCTACCGACGAGATGGCCTTCAATACTACAGAATATACCAGTATTTATAACATCACTATCAAGCTGGCCTCCCTATCCAGGGCTTGCATATGCTGTAAATAACGATAAGCTCCCCGAAATATACGGAGTATACAGGATCATATACTCGCTAACAGCATATAACGGCAAAGCCCTAGAGGAAAAGGTTTCCTTCAGGATAATAACAGTTAAAGCCGAGACGATGTACGATGAAGTTGGGAGTGTAGGAAACATAAGCTACGGATACATACATGTAGAATTCGAAGCAGGAGCATACACGCCGTTCCTATTCAGCGACATATACATTACGGATACAAATGGAGCAGTTACCCCATTAGCGGGAGAAGCAGGCTATCCAGTATTCATCAGCCTCTTCGAGAACGGAACTGCTGGAAACACTATAAATTACTTCGTGCTGTATAATTTCTCAACCTATCTCGGATGGAGCCCGCTTGGTAAAT
>JALWZC010000047.1 GCA_027002875.1 Desulfurococcales archaeon | reverse complement strand
TTCAATAATTGTCTCAAACACCTCAGGATTTAATACCGTAAAATCATCCCCTGGAAAAAGCGTCTTAAGGATGCTAATAGCTCTATAAAACACTGTCGAACGTGGAACATGTATTTTCCTCATTTCTTCCTTATCGCCCTTACTCCTCTTCTTCAAAGTCTTCTTCCTCTTCCCCACTATCCTCTCCCTCTTCCTCAACATCTACATTTTCTACATTTAAAGGCGGAGAAGAGATAGTCATCGAGGCTTTATCCCTCAGCTCCTGTATCTCATTCATTGTTTCCTGGAGTTCCTTCTTCATCTTTTTCAATGCTTTAACTGGATATGTCTTAGGCTTATTCGGGTCGAAGAGAATATGGTAATCATAGCCACATAGTATACGTCCATCACTTGTAACGATATAGTTCACCCAGCCATGCCTAGGACAATACACTTTCTTCCCATCACCTGAGAATTCTAGTCCACTCACCTTACTGATAATATCTATCCAGGGATCACGGTGATGTCCTATAAAGCTGTAGGTGTCTACCCCTCCCCTAGTGTTTGGAGCCTCCTCTACCTGGTGGATGCCTCCCTTAACACCTGGTCCCTCCCTACCTATGTTTTCCCCTCTCCCAACACCTCTACCCCTCTCTAGGGGTTCCTCCCTATACGTTTCCAGAAGCCTTAGAAGCTCAGGCAGCTTATCATAACCTATCCTAACACGCTCAGGCAGCTCAGGCAACTCTATCTCTAGTTTCAACGATCTAGACTGTGATTGTAGCTGAGGGATCTGCTGTATCCATGGTGGGTTCTCTCTATTTAAATACTTTATAGCCTCTGGTGGGATTACCTGAGGCTGTACAGGGTCATAGTTATAAGTGTATTGTTGTTGAGGATGTGTATTATTTTGAAGCCTATTACTTGTAGCCTTCCTAACAATGTATAGAGCCGAAACTATGAGAAACAATGATGTAAAGTAAAAAAGAGCTAGGTTAAGGTCCAAATCCATCTAGACTCACCCCGTAGCCATATAAATCTGCAGCGTGAAGTTTACTGGTTCCTCGACTACTGGTGTATCGATCCTAGTAATGAATAGTAGTGTATGTTCCCCGCCTGGTAGTGTAGTGGTTAGATTCTTCATATTGCTAAACGTTCCTAGGAGATTACTATAGTCTTCGAGGAACACTGTTACAGTATAGTTGACTAGCTCAGGACTCGACGATGCATTTCCATCCCCAATATACTCCACACCATAGAATACTACATTATACTCACCGGGCATCATAACCCTAGCACTAGCATTAACCGTCTTACTCATACCACTATATATAGTTCCAACATCGATGTCGAAACGCTCTAGAACAACACTAGGCTTCACCACTCCATGAATACTCCACAATAACCCCAGATAACTCCAAGACGCTATACTATAAGGGACAAGAGCAACCAACACCAACAACCCAGCGACAACCTAGACACGTCTTTGAGCCATCCCCAGCACACCCCGTAAATAATAGAGCGAAACCCCACTAGGTGTTAGGAGGACTTTTACTGGAAAATAGCTCCTAACACTAGGGTGTTAGGAAGCAGATATTAGTTTTAACCATGCTTTATCGATCCAGTATGTTGCTATTTCTAGCATTGCTTTTATATCTCCTTTCTTCGCCCTAGACATGATCTCCATTAAGTATACTATATTGTATAGTATCTTTTTTGCCTCATTATACTTGTGTTCTTCAATTAGCCTCACAGCCTTACTTATCTCTTTTCTAATCATCTTAAGCTCCTCTAATGTCACTTTTTCTTTGCGATCTCCTTTGCTCCTCTTATCCTTCTCCTAGGCATTTTTCTCCCCGCTACAAGAAGAGCGAAACCCCAAGAGTGTTAGGTTGCACTTTCCAAAAGAATTACTCCTAACGCTTTTCTAGTCTTCGCTACTATACTAATGAGGTGAGAAGGGTTTGGCTCGTATAACAAGTCCACGAAGCCTCTCTATGGAAGTGTATAACAATGAGGTATTGTTATACGAGTGGTTTAAAATGATCACGGATGATGCTCGATGGATACTGTTCCTTTACGCTACCAAGTATAAGGGGATAACATATAGGGAGCTAGGCATTACTAGAGCGTATGGTAACATGATAAAGAATAGGAAGAGACGTGTAACAGATGAACTCCTAGAGAAAATCCTCGAAAAACTAACGGCAAAGGATTTATTACTCCTAGCTAATTCCTATAATGAATACACGGGGGCCCGTCGTCTAGCCTGGTTAGGACGCCGCCCTGACACGGCGGAGGTCCGGGGTTCAAATCCCCGCGGGCCCACTATTAAACATGAATTGTTTTGATTTCTGTAAGACTACTAGGAATAAGGGGTTAGTGTAATGGCTAGGTTGATTACCCTCTACTGTAATAGTGCTACCCGGTGCTCTAGAAATGTCTGTGATCGAGGGTATTGTTAGGGGCGGTGTGATTATTCCGCTTAAACCTTTGAATGAGCTTGAGGGTAAGAGGGTTAAAATAAAGATAATAGAAGTTGAAGGTATTGATGCGGAAAAGCTCTATTCTTATCTTAGGCTCTTAAGGGAAGGCGAAGATGCCGAAGAACTCTTCGAAATATGAGCAGGGAGATATTGTAGTCCTAGAACTCCCATTTACGGACTTACTAGGCTCTAAGCTAAGGCTGGTATTAGTGTTAAATGCAATAGACCAGGGCGACGATATAATTTAATTGTAGCAAAAGATAATCAGCTCTTCCGGCCTACATAGAATACCGGTAACCCAATTAGACTTAGCTATTATCAGTTCTCTTATTTTGTAATACTGTTTTTCCGCTACTATGTGCTCATCGTTTATAATTATGTAGAGTTATATCCTATGTTTGGTGCTAGTGGATTGGGCGAGGTTATTCTTCGCGGCCGTCTTGCCCGGCGCATCCGGGAAGAGGCTGAGAAGCTGGGTTACAGTGTTGACGAGTACCTTGTCGAGGTTCTGAGCCAGGGCCTCAACCCAAAGGATAAAGCCCGAGAGTACGTTGAGGCCGCTGAGGACCTGCTCGAAGAAGCCAAGGAAGAGCTGGGTAAAGGTAATATTAGACAAGCGGCTGAAAAGCTCTGGGGAGCTGCAGCTCTCACAGTCAAGGCCTATGCTTATTGGAAAGAGGGTAAGAGGCTGACAAGCCACGGCGAGCTATGGGAATGGAAGAGAAGGCTGGAAGACGAGCTCGGGGAATGGGTCTATGACTCATGGATGAGCGCCATCGGGATGCATGTCTGCTTCTATGAGAAATGGTGTGCAGGTAAAGACGTTGTTACAGCCAAGAAAAGAATAGAAAAACTAGTAAAAGAAGTAGCATCCCTAATATCTAAGAAACCAAAAGATGAGTCTAGCCCCTCCAAGCAGTAACAAGCAAAAGCCTTCCACCCCGCCCAGCATAATTACCTCCCCCTCCTAGAATCGTCTCAACCAATATCATCCTTTAAGCCTTACACTTACTATTCCCCAGTCAGAAAAATACTAAGTATTAGCGAATCCTACCTAGTCAGCCCACCTGACACGGAAAAAGGAAACATGCATGTCCCCCCATACATATCCACTACACTATAAACTACTTTTTATACGAATTCATAGTTCAAACCCCTCCCTAAACAAATTCAATTAAAACTGGGTCATGCATCCACGTAGTAAAGGAATACAGTCATTTCCACCAATAGATCAACACAATAAACCTCTCGACAAAAAATATATCCAGTGGAAGAATCGGGAGATAAAAGCTTTTCCGCTATGAACTATAAGTTTATTTTTAACTACAAGACGATATTATATATTAAATAGAAAATTATTTGAATAAGAGTATAGTCTCCGGCAACAGGGTGGAGAAATATGTAGAAGCTGCATGTAGTACTGTGTAGCAGGCGGAGGAACTAGAAATGAATAAGGAAAACCTACTGATAAAGGACAATGCTCAGTATCAACCTCCTTCACTAAGCGGCAGCACCTAGCCTAGTATTGTACGATTGGAATAATAAGGTGTATTAATTGATGGCTCGAATCAGGAGTAGGAGGAATACGATCCTTAGCATTGTTTTAGTTATTGCAGTTATCATAAGCACTTCATATTATACAATTATACAGAATAATCGGGGAGGAATAAACTAAAACAGTTACCAAAACATTACGGGGTTAAGTAGAAACAGTAACATAACTCTTAACGAGTATGAGGAGTTAATTGATTCGGCTGTTAAATTCCTAGGTAGGCGTAAAAGATTATTCGAGCCATGGATCGTTCCGAACGGTTCCTCTATAAACTTCGGTAAAATGAGCGGATATATACAGGTAAATGTGTTGGAAGCTGAGATTGAGCAAACCGAGGAAAAGCTAAACGAGACTATAAACGATATAATCGGTAAATGCGGAGGCACCCTATGGGAAATATACGTTAAATACGTAGCAAGCTATTGGTTAGGAGTAGGTTATGCTCTTGACAAGGCGAAAGAATACCTACACGGCGTCCAATACAATATAAACGGCCGAATAATAACGGTAAGAAAAGACCCGAGAACAGCATATGGTTACTTGATCATTTCTAGATACCTACTATCCCTACTACCGGAACTAAATAATTCAACCATTAAAAAGAACATGTGTAGTATAAGTATCGATCAGTTTAAGAAATATGCTTTAAACCTGTATACGAAATTTAAGCAGGTCCTCTACGAACGCAGGAAGGCCGTTCTGGATAAAATCAACCTTGAAAGACTTAAAGCATCCAAGTATAGATTCGTCTACGAGATATTCGCACGCAAGATCTATAAAGAACTAGAATCAGGGAAGGGGCCATATTCTAATGAAACCATCTTCCAAGACTACCTGAACAAGCTACCTATGGCTGCATTTGAAAGGATGATTAATATCTTCATCATCATAAACGAGTATATGGATGTATTCCTCAACACATCGATTGTGGAAAAGCTTGAAACCATAACTACTAATAAGTCCTATATCGAGAATCAATTCCAAGTATTAAAAACAATTATTATGAAGCTATATAATAGGAGTCGAGGTAACATATTGAAGCTACTGGTAGCCCATATTATAACTAGGAGGATATTTAATTTAATTACAGGAATTCGGGACTATTTGAGGGAGTCTTTTTCTACAAATACAGTTATCAATGAGTCAAATATGCTGGGATTATTTATAGATGATCCAAACGTAGCCCTAAGATTTATCGATTTTCTATTCGCGTCCAAGCCTATCAACCTCGCTATCAAAGTATTAGAGGAATCAACTATATGAGCAACTATGCTTACATATTGTTATTATTTCTGCTATTGCACCCGGTATTTGTAGATGTATCTATAGATTTGGCTGAAGATACTAGTCCCTCAAGTATAGTACTACATATTTTTCCGTATCAGAAAACCCAGGCTAGCGGAATAATGCTTCTAGAACCAGGCGTATACGTGATAAATAACACGTTAGAGAATCTTGTGAATGTAACTATAACCCCTATGAACGGAACTGTAGAACTAGTAGTTAACACATCAATTTTCATCATTAATTCCGGTATTACCTTTAAGGGCCCTAATCTGAAAATACTGCTAAATAAAAATACATGTATAATAAATTCATCAATACGTTTTTCGGATTCAATTATAAAACCATTACAAAACCCTAAAAATATATCAGTCATAACGGGAGAGTTTAGCCTAATAAATACAACCATTATTTCAACAACACTAATAATTAATAAGAGTCCAGTATTACTAGTAAATTACTCCTCAGTCTTGGGTTCAGAAATATTCGCCGTGGATTCCGGTAGGGTTGTAATACAAAATTCATTTCTAAACTATACAAGGATTAGGTTGCTCGATCCTCGGGATCAATTATTACTTAGAGATAACTACGTTATTTATAACTATACAAGAGATTATTATAGAGCTAACCCATTACGCGAAGAGTTCATTCAAACATATTACATAAATACAACAGTTTACAATACATCGTTCATAATTGAAAATAACTATTTTAATGGATCTTATAAAAGGCTATTCAAACTCGAGGCGAACGGTTCAAGATTAATAAACAGACAAATACGTTTCCAGTCAAACACTATCACAGGTCTTAACACTCTCGTCAAGTTAATATCGGAAGATTCGAACGTTACAATAAACTATTTAGAGATCAGTAACAACACGGTATTCTTCATCGATTCACTAGATCCAGAATTGCTACAAATCTATAGCCATAGTAACAGTAGTATATCCGTAACCCATGCCTTAATAGTTTTCAATAGCCAAGTACTGCCTTACACTGTTTTTAAATACGGGTATCTACTCTCACTTAAAAATAATAATGGATCGATAATCAATTTCTCCAATACACTCGTATATGGGAACGTTTTCGTATCTCACTCCTTGACACCCTTTATTAACCATACAGGTGGAAGGGTATACTACAATATCCAGTATTATTCACCAAGCCCGATTACATATGTTTACCGTGGAAGGAAGTATTCTTCAAAGATAGGCAATTTCTTCGGCTACTTATTAGACGTAGGCGTTAATTACATTGATCTTAATAATGATGGATTATCGGATAAACCGGTGATGGTTAACGAGTATTATGATCCAAAACCAATCTACTTCCATAAACTAGGCTATAATTGGACCCTTATTAATAAGTGGGAATTC
>JALWZC010000046.1 GCA_027002875.1 Desulfurococcales archaeon | reverse complement strand
AAAGTTGAATAAATAGAAACGATGTAAAAAAAAAAAACAGTGGGGTAAAATAGAATCTATTTGTATAAATGATAATGTAAATATAAAGACTAAGATCATAACTGAAACCCCGGTGATAAATGAGAAATCGGTTATTAGGTCTAATACGTTGTTCTTATGTATGGAATGGTAAGCAACGAGTATTATGTAGGAAATAACCAGGATATATACTTCATACCTATATGCGCCTCCTCCACGTAACCCGATTTTATAAGTAATATGTTTTAACGCGGCAAAGACACTTATAGATGAAAGAATAACTGTTGAAGTCAGCCCAGTCAGTAAAAGAAATTTTAGTATTCCATTCTGTCCAACGCCGAGAAGCAAGTCTAGAACACTACCAGAGATCGTAGAGTAGATTCCTAGTATTCCGATAGCTACGCCTACTAAAACACCGTAGAAATAACTGATCAATAAATCGGATAATTTATTGCTATCCTCTTGGATTACGAGGGAGTAAGGTGATGACAAAGCACCAAATAATGCAATTAACACATATACTGATGGATAAACAACTGGTTGTTCATGCGGAAATCCCCTAATATAAACTGTTAAAAGGGCCAAAATAATATACGTGGTTAAAAATAATGAACCGTAAATAAAAAGTTCTAGCAATCTTTTGTTAACGTTTTCATTATTCGAAATAGCAAATATGAGTAGTAAGTAGAAGAATAGTGTAGCCAAGACCGGTACATGGAATAAAGAATTGAGTAGAGAAGCATACACATAGGAGTTTATTAATAAGATGAATATAGATCCTATCAGCGCGGAGACATAGTAGGAAAAACCAGATACTCCTCCCGGGACGACTTTGTTATTGATACTCTTCAAATAAGATATTGTTTCTTGAAGATATATCATTGGTATAAATAAAACCGCTATTAGAATTAATCCTAGATAACCATAATACCGCCCAACGACTAAATATAAGCCAATATTCGTAACCTCTATACCGGATAAAGTAGCCATATAGCCATGGCCTAAGTTTTTGAAAAACTTCAATAAGTTTACACCACGCTACGTATAGGATTTACGTATTATCGAGATGATTTCTTCAACATTGATATTTTCAGGGTTATTAACTAGAATTACAAGACTCGTGGGGAGTTCAATTTTGTTACCCGTCTCATCTAGGATATTATCGTTCGTTTTCTTATTTTCGCCCTCATTATAGTTAAGATAATTGTAGATTAAGGGTATAATTATTATCACGGTATAAGTTGTCAGCATCATTATAGATAAAGGTTCCAGCATTATCCTAAAACCCTCCCAGCTACTAAATCTTCATTTACCAGTAGGTTAATCGATGCTGTAGTGTTTTTAAGCTAGTGAGAACGGGTATTAACTTGTTATGACTAGGGTATTAGGAGTTAATTTACAATTGTATTAATGTTCTATAATGTACAAGTTATTGAAAAAGCGGAACAGTACTAGTGGTTATTTTTAGGGAATGTGAATATGACCTTGTCAATGTTTAACCTAACTATTTTTCTGGATTTACCCTTAGTTTTCCCGGAACTAATTACTGATACTAGTCCTAGTTCTTCTAGCTTCTTTACCTGCATGCTAATATTTGCCTTTGTAGTATCGAGCTTTCTGGCTAATTCCGATATACCTGCTTCCCCGTGTAGGGATAGGTAATAGATTATTTTAAGCCTTGTCGGAGACGATAGTGCTTGTGCAAATATTTCTGCTTGTTCAATATCCCTAATTACAAGTCTTCTCCCAAATAGTCTTTTCTTAGGACCCCTTGTCTTAAATAATGCTATTACTTTACTAGTTGTTTTACCTAGAGCAGGTTCCAATTCCGCTTACCTCGCAAATAGTTAAGGCATTGTTTAACTTTGTTGCTTTAGGTAAATTATGCTAGAGACCATGACGGCTGTTTTAATTATGGACAAAATCTTTAAATAACACCTATATAGCCCGAATAAACCACATCCATTAATTGGTGAAAGAGCTATTGGTTAAAATAGGATTGATATACAAACAATTAACATCGCGCGACTTCAAAGTACTAAACGCTATCGAGAAGGGTATGAGGAGATACGAATACGTTCCATTGGAGCTAATAGAAAAATACGCGAAGATGCCGGAAGAACACGTAGTCCTAGTCTTATCGAAACTACACCGTTTAAAACTAGTTAAGAGGAAAACAATAGCAGGCTACAAGTCCTACCGGCTAACATATCTGGGACTAGACATGTTAGCGTTGAAAAACCTAGTTGATAGAAACGTCTTAGTAGCAATCGGTGATCGCATAGGCATAGGGAAGGAAAGCGAGATTTTCAAAGGAATAGCGCCTGGAGACAAGCCAGTCATAGTTAAATTCCTAAGGATCGGTAGGACTAGTTTCCGGCAGACGAGAAGGGTTCGTTCATGGGCTGATAAACCAATACTAGACTGGTATAAGCAGTCAAAAATAGCTGCTGAGAGGGAATATAAAGCATTACGAGAACTCTACCGGGTCGGAGCCCTCGTCCCGGCCCCGATAGCGTATAGTAGGCACGTCGTTGTCGCGGAGTATATAAATGGTGTGGAATTGTATAGAAAGCCTCAACTACCAGATCCAGAGAAAGTATTCTGGTCTATTCTTGATACTGTAAGAATAGCGTATAGGGATGTTGGAATTATACATGGAGATCTTAGCGAGTATAACATTCTAGTATCAATAGACGACTGGAAACCGTACATTATAGATTGGCCTCAGTATCATTATAGGGATGAGCCTATGAGCGATTATTATTTGAGGAGGGATGTAGAATATATAGTGAGGTTTTTCCATAAAAACTATAGGGTAAGGGTTAGTCTTGAAGATGCTCTAGACTATGTCCGGGGAGAAGATGAGGAAGGATAGGGATAAACTAGTTGCTGGTATTGATATATTGCCGGGTTATTCGCCGAGTAGTAGGCAGCAGCCTCATTATGCATTGGTTTTTGTAAAAAACAACGAGATAACCGACTCATACGAAGACGTATCCTTCACAAGACTTATACGCCTACTATGGGAGAAAAAACCGGAAATACTAGCAGTAGATAACGTTTTCGAGCTAGCAACAGATATCGACGGGTTAAAGCAAGTAATACAACTACTACCACCACAAACAATCATAGTACAAGTAACCGGGTGGGGCCCCCATGCAGTCAATATAAAAACGCTAGCAAGAGAATACGGGCTAGAAATACATGGAAAACTAACCCCGCTCAAAACAGCATACATAGCAGCAGTAATAGCCGGAAAAGGCGGAGGCTACAAAATAAAACTACTAGAGGAAAAAACAAAGATCATAATATCAAAGAGTAGAACAGTCAGCCACGGAGGAATGAGCTACGACAGGTATAGGAGAAGCATAAATGCAAGCATACTAGCAGCTACGAGAGAAGTAAAGAGGAAACTAGATCGGAACGGCTTCGACTACGATCTAACCTTTCGGAAAGGAGAAGGAGGCCTTGAGAGAAGCATATTCACAGTATACGCTCCAAGGGAGAAACTATACGGCATAATAAAACCCTTCAAAAACAAAAACGTGAAACTAATTATTAAACCAGTCTATAAGAACAAACTAGTAATGGCCCAAAACACTCCAAAATCAAAACCCGGACTAATACTAGGAATAGACCCCGGAATCTATACTGGATTCGCACTAGTAGACCTATCCGGAAGACCAATCTACACGTACAGTTCTAAAAACCTAGATCGCGGAGACATACTGGGAATGATAAGCGGGATGGGTAAAATAGTGGCAGTAGCAACCGATGTAGCGCATCCGCCGGAATTAGTAAGGAAGATAGCTGCAGCACTAAATGCCCAATTATATATTCCACCACGAGACCTATCAAACGATGAGAAGAGAACAATACTAAACACGATACTAGAAAAATACCCAAGCCTAGAAGTAGACGACACGCATGAAAGAGACGCTTTAGTAGCGGCATATAAAGCATATCAATCATTATCGGATAAGCTTAGACAAGCCGAACACCACATAGACGAAATCGACCTCGACATAGATAGGGAAGCAGTCAAAATAATGATCGCTAAAGGCCAGTCAATAGCTGAAGCAATAGAGGCAGAAATAGACAGGATCGTCAGGAATAACTTAAAGGATAAAACAACCGATCAAGAAGACACGAAGCCTAGTATAGAAAACGAAGAAGTAAATACAAAGATAACAAAACTACAGGAGAAAATTAATGGTCTTATAGCTGAAAACATCGCTCTTAAGAAAAAATTAGCAGAGAAAGAAATACAATTGCAGAACCTCGAAGTAGAAATAAAAACTCTGCGTACAACGCAGAGAGACCTACACGATGAAGCCAAGAGGAAAATTAATCTCTTAATGAACACTATTAGCCATCTCCGTAATAGAATTGAAGAACTTAACAAGAATATTGAAGAACTGCGCAGACAGAATAAACGGCTCAAACAAATCATTAATGAAATAATAACTAATGAGTACAGGGCCCTTCCAAAATATACAAATCCTTCCTCTATACCCCTCGATAAAATCGCGGAGTACAAGGGTAAAGCAATATATGTCCACCACGTTTTCCCACTTGACAAGAAAGCAGTCAATATTTTAAAGAGGAATAAGATCGCTATTGTAACAAGCGATGATTGTGATTGCCGTGAATTGACTGCAGAATACAGAATCCCGTTCATTAAGATCGATAGTTGTAGTCTAATATTCTACGAGGATAAAGTACTTGTTAAGCTCGAAGATATAGATCACGTTTTGATTAATGAGTGGAAAAGGATCGAAGAACTAGATTCTGAGGATGAATATAAGAGGGTTATCGAGCTTGTTAGAAAATATAAGGAGAAGAGGAAAAGGATCTTCGGTAAAAAATACGATGAGATATTATAAGGTAGAAATGCCTAGTAGAGTAGAACCTTACCCTCTAGTATTAACTCGGTTACCTTTGTGATATTGCTAAGTTCTTCATCAGCTATAGCCTTCATCTCAGATACAAGGTGTCCCGGTAATTCTCCATTATCTTTTGTGATCACTTTTATACTGGCTATTTGAGGTTGATCAATAGGCTTTCCGATCTGGCTAAGTAGCTCGACGTAAACGTCTTTTAAGCCGTCTATTGACTCATATATTCTCTCAGCGATCCTCCTAGCAACAACATTATATATCTTCCCAACATGGTTTACGGGGTTTTTACCAGCTGTAGCTTCGAGGCTGATAGGCCTCATAGGCGGTATTAAGCCGTTAGCGCGATTACCTCTCCCCGTAGCGCCATCATCTCCGTGTTCAGACGAAGTACCCGTAACCGTTAAGTAGACAACACCTTTATCAGGCATATCAGCCGTATTAACGTCGACGGATACATCATAATTAGATGCAATCTTCGAAGCTAGATCGAGTACGTCATTAACGATCTGTTCCTTAATGTTTAGGTATTCGCCTACATCTCTTACATGCCGGTCAATAATGGCTGCGGCAATTGTAAGTTTAATCTTTTTATCGATTCTAAGCCCCATAACCTTAATATCCTCGCCAACTGCCGGATTCTTAGCCTTATACTCTTCAGAATTCAGCAATCTTTCTGTTTCATATACAAGTCTTTCAAGAGTTGATAGGGGAGCGTATCCTACGCCAATACTTGTATCATTTGCTAATGGTATATAGTTTTTACCGGCTTCAAATACTGAGACTAGATCAGTGCTACCTTTTCTAACCTTATAATCAATGATTACGTGTTTATCCGGGTCTAGGTATCTAAGGTTATTCTTAATCCAGTTCCTAACGGCGTCTACGATTAATGTTCCGAAGGGTACTTTGACTACTCCGTCATTTGTTTTTACCTCGGTTGTAGCCCGGCCGGCTACAATGATGTATATTGGCTCGATAACATCTCCACCGCCGAATCTAGGATTAGCTTGTCCGCCTACCAGTAGTGTTTTATCAAGGTTATGATGGAGTATTGTTCCGAACTCTTTAAGATAATATTTTGACAAAGCTCTTGAAGCTTCTTCACTAGCTGAATCAGCGATAAAATCCGGGTGTCCAAGCCCTTTCCTCTCAACTAATTCGACACGCATATCAGAGACGCTTTCAAACTTTAATTTTTCAACAACGATGTTCCTATTAGCCATGTTATTTCACCATAATGGGCCGGGTAAGCATATTATTTTAATAAACTATTATGGAGTAGTAGCATATTTTAAATATTGTTGAAGACGTATTTGTTATAATATGCATTTTTCTCCATATCTCATCCCTATATCAACACTTATAATCCTAGATAGGCCGGGGATCCTATACTCTATTTCCCCTACTTCTACCCCAACTATATGTTTAGGCTCAAGTTTTTTCCTAAACGTCTTGAAGAGTTTCCGTGATAGTTCAGAAGGCCTTTCATCTCCAGGAATTATTACTGCGTAGATTAGGCTTCTTTGACTAATCAATTCTATCGGGCCCGTTATGATTCTCTGATAGGCTCCATAAATAGGATCGCATACTTGCTCTATACCAATAGCTAGCTTATTCTCGATCCTAACATAGTTCTTCTTACCATACACCATAAATGCCCCCCTAGCCAAGTACTCGCCGCTGGGGGGAGTTTTAGAAACTTGGTCACCGTGAACCCAGTACACATCAATATATCCTAGACCAGCATTCCATGCTCTAGAATAACATCCAGCAATATGTGCAGCCTCCTCAACATCTCCCAGTGGAGGTGTAGTACCTCTAGTCTTCATAACTGTTGCAGGACCTCCATGGATGT
>JALWZC010000045.1 GCA_027002875.1 Desulfurococcales archaeon | reverse complement strand
ACATTTACGCCATTTTGAAGATCAAGCCTTATTTCGTGTATGCTCTTAAAATACCTTATAATTATCTCCCTTATTTTACCACCAGCGTTAGACAAAATATACACCGTCATCTATGATAAAATCAATCAGTTCTAAATATATCGTATATAGGTATTATCTAGTTTATTTATTGTTTTTCATTTTTCGAGTAGCTTGTTTTAATCATCTAGAAATACGAGTATTGAATGTTTTTGAACCGGTATGTTTTTCAAATAGATATTCCTAATCATTTTTTATAGTATGTAGTGTTTATTGGTGTATGTGTCTTGGTTAAGAAGCAGGCTATTCTCGAGAAACTCTTGAATATTATTCCTGGTTTTCATGGTTATAGGAAGAAGGAGCATATTCGTGAAGATGATCGTTTGATTAGGGAGTATATGGTTAGGATCCTTGAGGAGGCTCAGCGTGATCTAAGTGATGCATTATCAATCCTTGCCGAGTATGATTTCTCGACTGCTGAAAGATTCGACTCGTTGATGAGGGATCTAAGGATTGTTACTGATAAGATTAGGTGGGCTGAGCACGGCTATGCAGCACACTATAATATCGTTAAGATTCAGGAGGAGGATTTGGAGAAGATGAGGGAGATCGATGCGGGCCTCGTCGAGAAGGTTGAATCGTTAAGGGATACTGCTGCTAAGCTTAGGGATGATGCTTCTATGGGTAACCCGGTGAGGGATTACATACCATTATTAATGAAGAGTATTAGGGAGATTAGGGCGCTGTTATTGGAGAGGGAGAAGATTATACATGGGTGGATGCAGGAGTAGCTTGTAGAGCTCATTGATACAAATAACTGAACATGATGATTTTCTAACCCCTTCATATATCAGTGTCATCTAGCATTTTTATAATACGTTTACAATTAGGTTTAACTAGTGAATGGGTGTATTAGCCTTGATCTTTAATAAGATTGGTAAGGGTCTCGGTAAAGCAGGACGTAAGATCTCCGGCCTCGAGCCGAAGGTTATTGAGTGGAAGGATGCTTCACCGGAAGATATTGTTTGGAGGTATCCCGATGAGGTAATACCCTGGGGCTCGGTTGTAATTGTTAAAGAGTGGGAGAGGGCTGTATTCTATAGGGATGGTAAAGTATACGGCGTCCTGGGGCCGGGTAGGCATGTACTGGATACACAGAACGTACCCTTCCTTAAAGGCCTTGTCGAGGGACTGTATGGGGAGAATATTTTCAAGGCAAACATCATCTATGTAAACATTAACCGCCGGCAGGGTAGGTTTGGAGGTAAAACTCAGACGGTTGAATTAATACCGGTAATGTTCCACGGAGTCTATTATTACCGAGTATCTGATCCAGCATTGTTCGTAAACAAAGTCGTGGGGCCTGATGAGAGGTATACTAATGAGGAACTAGACGAATACATCCGGAGCTACTTCCAGACGAAGCTAATGGCTTTCCTAAGCCAGAGCAGTATAAGGGATCTATACCAAAAAGCCGACGAGGCAGGTAAAAGGGCCGCGATGGTGCTGAGAAAGTACTTCGAAGAAATAGGCCTTACACTGGAAGACGTAATGTTTGAGGGGATAGATGTACCGCCAGAGTATAGGGAGCGCATGTTCTGGATACTGCAGGGAACAGCAGCGCCATACCTAGTACAGCAGGAGACTGCTAGGAAGTTCGCGGAGGCAATCAAGGAGACCAAGGCTGGCGGAGCAGCTTTCGGAACAGGAATCGTAGCATTACCCTACGCTATGCAGCCCCCGCCACCACAAGCCTACCAACAACCAGCACCGCCGCAGCCGGCTCAGCAGCAGCCACAGCAGCCTCCACCTGGGCAGCCGCCTGCAGCTGCCGCAGCAGCGACTACGCCGGCGCAGGCTCAGCCAAGCGGCTACATTGCCCGATGCCCCTACTGTGGTAAGGGCCCGATCCCTGCTGGGGCCCGGTTCTGCCCCTACTGTGGCCATGAGCTTAAATGGTGTCCGAACGGCCACGTAGTACCGGTTGATGCTAAGTTCTGCCCTGTGTGTGGAGCAAAGATAGAGTGATCTCTGAGGCGTGTTAGGGTTGGCTACGGAGAGCGGCGGGGTTTTTACTGGAACCTACGAGTTCCGCTGTAAAAACTGTGGTTCACCACTAGACGTAAGTCCTGAAACAATTGTTGCTGTTTGCAGCTACTGCGGCTACCCTAACTGGATCAGGGAGGATTTGAAGAGTGAGATACTCATAGTTCCCGCTATGAGCGAGTCTAAGATTTTGGAGAAGGCTAGGGAGAGGGTGAGTACTGATAGGGATTTGAAGAAGATCAAGAACATGATCAGCCTTGGGAAACCATACCTCCTATACATACCCTACTACTTCGCGAAGGCTAGCTCGGGGGCGGAGTATTGGGGGCGTGTTAGGGTTAGGATGAGGAAGTGCAGCGGATCGGGGAAGAATAGGAGCTGTAGCTACTACTCTAGAACCGTCACCGTATCAGGATACTACGGCCCCTTCCAACAATACCTATACGTAATCGCTAGAAGAGGCGTTAAAGCCTTCACGGTAAATGCCCTAGGACACTACTATAGGACACTACTACTTGGAGTCAAAGCCTAAACCAGTAAAGCTGGAAGAAGCAAAGCTTACCCGTAGCGGTACCCGTAGAATTCTCGGAGTTGAAATAGACGAGAAGACCGCGGCCGATATACTCCTAGATGAACACCTAGACGCGTTGAGGGATAAGGTTACTGATGAGATAATACGAGAAGCTAAGCGGAAAGCAGACATGATGTATAGTGGATCGGTCGTTGGAGCATCTATTATCGAGAAAAGGATCAAGCCTATGAATATAGACTTGAAAGTATCCCGGATAACACTGCTACCACTCTACATCATACCCTACACTTACCAGAACGGAGTATACAGGTTCTTCATGAGCGGCTGGGACGGATTAACAATCGTCGCCGAAGAACCCATGAATACGCTGAGCAGGCTGTCATGGGGGCTTGGAGGAGCACTAATATCCGGGATAATGGGCGGCTTGGCAGGCCCCGCAATAGTTATGGGTGGAAGAACCGGTATCTTCATAGGATTACTACTAGGAATAATAGGCCTTACATCATCATACTATACCTTCAAAATGGCTACTAGACCTGTAAGAGTAGAAGTTGCAAATGAAAAATTCGCCAGCGTTAAAGGATTCTTCAAGAAGACGAAAAGAGTACTAGATAAATTCGGTGAAACAACAACTAAGAATAGACCACTTGACATATTAACAAACCTACTGCTCAGCAGTTAGCATCTTTTTTCCAATTATGAAATAAGCTGGTTTGATAATCTATGAGAGGCATATACAGGGTTGAGTAGAGAAGCCGTATTAAAGCGTGAAGGCGGGTTTGTGAGGGTTAAGTGTCCTTATTGTGGAGCGGAGTACAAAGTTCCGGCAACTGTAACTTATGCGACTTGCCCCTATTGTGGTACGACTTTTATGATCAATAAGCCGGGGGAGAGGATCGAGCACTACCTTTACCGTTTAATAATTGATAAGAATAAGGCTTATAGGCTTGCAAGGGATTTCGCAACCCAGCAGATCGGTGTAGTTGATGACCTGGTGGAGAAGGCCTCGTTTAAATCCGCTAAACTCTACTACCTACCAATATACATCTACGAGATAAACGTAAAAGTACCATGTAAAGAAGAAGCTGAAACTCTAGAGAAGCAGGAGGAAGAGATCATGGAGCATAAAGCTAGGGAGCTTAAACTCAAAGTGCACGGCGGAGAGGAGACTGAGTACGTTTTGAAACCTGCAATAGACAAAATACCCTTCCCCTTCCCACAAAACTATGGGTTCCCGGCACGTTCAAGAATGTATTTTAAACCAACAATACTAAAAAACGGCGTCTACCTACAGCCAACTCTAGACCCAATAAAGATCTTTGAAGAAGTCAAGAAGCCGAGCCTCCGTAAAGCAGTAGAGGAAGCACGTATAAGTTGTAGCCATGGATACGAGGTAATCGATGAATCAAAGTATAACGGCTTAGCGCATTACCCCTTCTGGCACATAGTGTACACGTATAATAATAGGGATTATAATGCCGTTGTGGATGCTAGTGATGGGACAATAGTCTACCTAGAATACCCGTTGAGCATGAAGGGCCGCCTCATGGTTTTCGGCGGTGGACTGGGTGTTTTAGGGTTATCGTCCGGGATCGGGGCTTACCTCTCGGCATCGCTGATAGGCGATCCACTCCCCGGATTGATCGGCGGACTAGTGACGGGCCTACCTGGATTCCTCTATGGTGCTTACCGGGTTGCTAGGTTTAAGGGAGAGTACAGGTTTAGGCCCGGCGAGGAAGCGGTATTCGTGCCTCCAAGGTGAAAAACCTTTTTCTAGATTGATTCCTTGATCCTTATAAACTCCTCCATAATCCTATCCCCAGTACTAGTACCGATCCTTGAAGCCCCAGCGGAGATCATTGCTAACGCGTCTAATGCATGCCTAATGCCTCCCGCTGCTTTAACCTTGATCCTCCCCCTAGCCGTATTGTATAATAGTTTAACATCATGTACGGTTGCACCACCAGCTACGAACCCGGTACTAGTCTTAACATAGTCCGCGCCACTCTCCACTACTAGCTCGGTAGCTTTAACCTTCTCCTCATCACTCAACAAACCAGTCTCAATAATTACCTTCACAACACTAATACCACTCTTACGAGCTTCTTTCACAACATGGATCATATCGTCTAAAACTCGATCATAATCACCGCTCTTAAAATAGTTGTTATTCATAACCATATCAACCTCAGAAGCACCAGCCTGCGCCGCTAGCCTAGTCTCGACGACCTTAGCACCAGCAAGCGTGTTTCCAAGCGGGAACCCCACTACTGTTGCAAGCTTGATCGTCTTACCAGCTATCTCACGGGCTTTAACGAGTAGGCATGGGGGAAGCATTAATACTGCAAAACCATACTTCCTAGTATCATCAATATACTTCTCTAGAAGCTTATAATCAGCATGAGGCTTAAGCAGTGTATGATCGATCATTGAAGCAAGATCCCTAGGGCTAAGCTCCAATAAGAGTTCATCAATACTCTTACCCACAAGATCCAAGGCCAAATCTCACCCCACATCTATTAATTATTAGGATGCAACGTGTTATTTCTCGATTACGGCGAATTCCGGATCACTAATCCACTGGCTATGACAGCGGGGGCAGCGGCTCGGTTTACGGGGCTTCTTCAAATCCTTGAAGACATAGCCGCATTTCAGACACATTGGGGGCTTCATTACAAGGACTAACCTACCAGCACTCCTACGCCGAATGGTCTTAGCGATATGCTCCAAGTGCACATATACTTCCCGCGGCATAATCTCGAGGCCTAGTACGCGTATAATTTCCTCAACAGAGTAGAACCTACCCTTATTCTCTAATAATAGGTTCATAATCTTTTCCCGGATAGTTTCATACTCCAAAACCCGTACACCAATAATCTGGGTAGAGTCTTAATCCTTAAATTCCATCACTTAATTGTAATCATTTATACGCTAGGAGTAATATAATGTATAATATAATGGTGACCCGGGACGGCTGCTGAAGCTGTTATTGCTGACCTCGTATTGGCTGTAGCGGTTATATTGATCGTTGCGAAGATTTTCGAGGAGTTAATAGCGCATTACGGGTACCCGCCGATACTTGGAGATATACTTGCCGGCATAATACTTGGTCCATCAGTACTCGACTACCTATCCCCCCGCATCGTGGAGGAGCTTGATCTTCTCAAATGGCTCGGGATAGTTAGCTTATTATTCCTAGCTGGTATGGAGACTAAGTTTTCACAATTCATACACGGTATTAGGGAGAACCTACTAGTAGCTCTTGGAGGAATAATTTTCTCCTACCTACTTGGATACTTTACAGGGTTAATGTTCGGGTTATCCCAGCCTGCAAGCCTATTCCTGGGAGCAACCCTGACGGCTACAAGCGTGGGTTTAACCGTTAAAACCCTTACGGATCTAGGGGCTATCGGGACACGTTTCTTCAACACGATTGTTGGAGCCGCTGTATTGGATGATGTAGGAGGCTTGATCGTATTGGGCTTAACAGTTGCTATGGTAGCTACGGGTCTCTCCAGGATCTATGATTTAATATTAACCGTCTTGATCGCTATAACCTTCTACATCGTTATACTCTTCGCCCTCCACTACGGCTCATCAACACTATGGAAAACAATGAAGTACCTCGGCCGATTAGAGGATACGCCAATCGTATACCTCCTTGCTCTAACCCTAGTAGTTGCTTGGGCAAGCGTAAAGTTCAATCTAAGCCTGGTAGTGGGAGCCTACGCGGCCGGACTAGCCTTCTCAGAGATCAGTGGCGCTGAAGAAGTTGTTAGGAGGTTCAGCCTTATACCGAATATTTTCGCTTCATTATTCTTCGTATTATCAACGGCGATCGTCGATATTAAGCCGTACCTAGTACACACCGAATACCTAGGATTCATTGCTGCAGTACTAGTAGCAGCCTTCCTAGGGAAAATCATTGGATGCGGCTTATTCGCACGACTCAGCAGGTTCAACTGGTATAATTCATTCTTCATAGGATTCGGAATGCTTCCAAGAGCTGAGGTAGCACTAGTTATTACATCGCTGGGTATTACATATAACGCCTTCGGAGAATTCAACGATGCAGTAGTTGCATCCGTCATAATAATGATCTATGTTTCAAGCATTGTTACACCAATAATACTTAGAAACATGTGGGGGAGGGTTAGAGGATCAGTCTAACCCCACTCCCTAACAAACATTCCGAGATCATAAATATTCCTATAATAAACCCTCCCCTTCCTATCCCTAGACTTAACAGCTGCACCGACAACACGGTTATCAGCAGGGTCCACAACAGCTACGGGACCATTCAACGGCGGGATCTCTCGGTCAATACTTATCTCGAGAATATCGTTCCCGTAGAGGAATGCTTTAAGCCCAGCCGGCTTAGGTATTAGTGCAGCCCTTAATCCATACCTATTATAGGCTTCCTCATATATTCGTGGAGAAGGGGCTACAGCACCCTTCCTCCAAACACCAATCCATCCATCACTATAGAGGAGGGTTAACCCGTAAAACCTCCTACCCATACTATTGTAGATGATACAGTTTTTACCTAGACAAGTCAGCCATAATTCTCCGCTGATAAACTCCCTATAATCAACGCCTAGGTTTTCCCCTAGATAACTCTTCAACTCCCTGAATAATTCAGCCGGTAACGGTTTAACGCTAAACTTTACTCTTCTCTTGTTAGCAGACATGTTGTAAACCCCATTAAGCCGTGTCTATGGGGCCAAGTCCTAATACAGTAATCATATTCTCTCGGAAACTTTAACCCATGAAAACTCTTAATCCACGGATCCCAGTCGAAGAGTTTAACGGGCGGTTTCGCAATCACTACCTCCGGGTGTTTCTCTAATACCCTATAAACAACGTACTCGTTCTCCTCCGGAGCGATGCTACACGTTACATATGCTAGTAAACCACGTGGTTTCAACAATTTAGTAGCTGCTTCCAACAGCTCGATCTCCCTCTCAACGATCCCGGCTAAATCCCGGATACTAGTCCTCCTCTTCCTTCCGGGGTCAAACATTATCGTCCCCTCCCCGCTGCAGGGTACGTCGAGGAGGATCCTTTCATATTTCAAGCCATGTATTGCTGGAACTTTCCGGAGATCACTCCAGGTAACAACGATATTATTGAAGCCCATCCTCAACACATGACCGATCAAAGCCTTCAACCTATAAAGCACGAGGTCATTCGCAACAACCAGTCCCTCCCCCATCATCAACTGAGCTATCTGCGTAGCCTTACCACCCGGAGCAGCGCAAGCATCTAGAACTCTGCCCTTAAAACCACCCCATACGAGGAGTATTCCCGGTATTAGTGGAGCAGCATCTCGGTGTACGTAGTAGTATCCTTTAAGGTATTCATGCGTCGAGCCAATACTTGGAGAACCCGGCTCAACTACTACACGGTAACCGTGGATGCTCCAAGGGATATGTTTAAGCTTGAAGCCCAGCTTCTCGAGACTGTTAACTAGTTCGTCACAGTCAATCCTGAGATCATTACACCTAATAACTGGTTTAAGCGGCTTCTCGAAAGCTTCTAGGAGCTTGATAGTCTCCTCGTAGCCTAGGATTTCAAGATACCTCTCAACCATGTAGGGTCTATAACCATACTTCTCAGCAATCCTCAAGGCAAGCTGTGAAGGCTTAACCATTATGTCCCCAATAATCTTCTTAAGTCCTACTCCACCCACTACCAGATCTCCCATGTATTTGGCTAGAGCAATACTGTTAAAACATATCATAGAGCCTCCGGGGAATATATTCATTATATTCACATTGTATCATATGATTACGTAGCGGATTCTGCATCATCTATACTAGCGGAGCGTTCTCTCACATTTCAACCATTCCCCTTTAAACCATGATTCATCATAGTTTAAATCATATAGAGTAATAAGCGTGTAGCCATGCCTTGATACGCTGACTACTCTGCATTATTTATCAACTAGTCCCTAGTAGACTTGTGAGAACAGACTAGTGTTCCTTGTTTCTCATTATTTTCTTAGCAGTTCTTCATAGATCTTCTTCATTTGTCTAGCGTTCTCGAGCATCCAGTGGTTGTTGTTGAAGTATACGTGTATTGTTTCTGGTTTTAATCGGAGTGTTTCCCTGGCTAGTTCTTCGAGTTCCTCTTTTGTGTATTCGTATCCGTACCATACTGTTCTACCGTGTAGTCTTAGGTAGATTCTCTTATTACTCATTGTTATCCATGTTGCTTGTGGTGAGTCTACTGATACTAGTGTTAACCCGTTTTCCCGGGCCCAACTGGTTATTTCCTGGTTGAAGCATGTAGTGTTTCTGAATTCTAGTGCAAACCTTTCCCCGAGCCTCGTAGCATTGTAGAATTCCTCTATTCGTTTAAGGTTTTCCTTCTTGCTGCACGTGTAGTTTGGTGGTAGTTGGAATAGGTAGTAGTCTATTACGTCGTCCATTGGTTTGAATAATTGATGGAACTTCCTCCATGTACTTAATGCTTCTGGTTTAAGCCTCCTCAAATGTGTTATACTCCTATGAACCTTAACACTCCACCTAATACTGCCCGCATTTCTCCTCCAAGACTTGATCATGCTTGGAAACGGGAACCTGTAAAAACTCATGTTTAACTCGACGGTGTCTAGCCCGGAGTTCTCAACGAACCATTTAATCCCATCCGGGTTCCAGTCGTAAACCCATCCGGACGTACCAATATATACCCTAGTCAAAACCCATTCAATCCCCACGGAGCAGAGGAATCGTATCGTCGAGTTTATCATCCCCCGGATTAAGGGGGTCCTTTGAGGCCTCGCTCCTCATTTTCCTCGGTTGATCGGGCCCCGGTCCCTAAATAATCACAATTTTTAATGGCTGTATTTATGGTTTTGTCGACAGCTTCTCTTCCGGTTTTTCTAGTACTTCATCAATTTCATTAATGTCTACGTTGAAATGCTTCGCGACAATCTTCTTAGTATTCCTACTGATCTTCTGTACTAGTTTCCTAAGCGTTTTATCGATCTCTGAGTCTAGCTCTTTTATTTCCAGTAATGGGATCCTTAGGGGCGTGTCTAGTGGGTATGATTTCTCTATTTCTACTAGTAGCGTCTGCTCCTCCCTGTTAACTTCTACTTCGAACCCTAATGTCTTCGATACACGCATTATTACCCATGCGTAGAGGTCTAGGGGCATCCATGCCTTATAGGCGTATCTCCACGCTGGTACTAGTATTTCAGCGTAGACATGGCCTTTCTCACTATCCCTCCACAGCGTTGCTTCGTCTAGGATGGATAAACCCTTCCTCTCATAAACGTATTCCTCCTTAAACCTTGAATATGGGAGGTACTCGATGATTACTTCCTCGCCGTTCTTCCTATATAGTGGTAGGTCTTGGAAACTCCTCTTCATCAATGACTTCGCGGATAATATTACTCGGTAAAGCCTATCATCTATTTTTTCGAGCTTAATGCTCCTCTTACCGATTACTAAGCGTAAATGCCCATCACGATCCTCCACCAGCCTCATAGACAAAACTGATCACCGCATAGCGGTTATCTACTCCTATATCAATGGAGTGCATCGTGCTTAAAAACCATTTATCCCTATAGTTGAGTAAGATGAAACAGTTAACGTGGTTTAGAGGGTTGAGTCTACGATTCAAGTGCCTGCTACGCGGGGATATATGCTGTAGTTTTAGCCGAGAAGAAGACATGCCCTTAGTCTTCCCGTGGGAGCGTAGATCATTGATCGAGAAAGCCGGTGAGAGAGGGGTTAAACTAGAGTTTAAACCATACATCGCTTACCGTGTAAGGGATGGATTATACGCTGTAGCGATGTATAAGTGGATTATTAATGGGAAATGCCCCTTCCTAAACGATGAAAACCTTTGCAGTATACACGATGTTAAACCGCTAGCTTGTAAAATGTACCCGTTAATAATCGGCTGGGATGATAAGACTCTAAGGGTTAGCGGGGCTTGTCCATGGATAAGGGATCACCTCGAAGAGCTTAGGGGGATTGATCCTTCGAAGGTTTTCCCGGAAGAATTCAGGGCAGTAGTGGAAGCGTTAGCAGTACTAGACAGGATTGAGAAGTTAGCGGCTGAGAACGGCTGGGAGAGACTTGTCGGCGGAGGATTCGATGAGGGGGAACTGATCGATATTGATTATTTCTTCTAGTCTAAATGCGTATAGAAACCATAGACTTCTAGTTTGTCCGGTAGCTGTATGTAGTATTTTTGAATATAGTATTTTAAAGCGCTGAATAGTTTACTTGCAATACTTTTCTCAACAACACTCCTTTCAACCCTAACTCCCTCCCTTTTAAAGGCTTGAAGGGATAATTCGACTAAGCTATTGAATAATACATCCAATAATCTATCCGCAAGGCTCGAAGCTTTTATACTCAGCTTCTTCCCCACACACTCAAGGCTAAGGGTTAGAAAACCAGCTGATTCCTTTAGTAAGCCGTGCGTTGAGTATACACAGTTCCCGCCGCGGAAGCATTTAGCCCTCGGCTTCAATAAATCTTTAGCTTTAACGTTTTTCAAGCCATGAATCCTCAGTAGATCATGGAGATAATCCTTCAACTCGTTCCCCGGAGCTACTAGTAATTGCTTAGGAAGAATCCTCCTAAGATCACCGGGCTGCGTGAAGGATGCATCAAGTAGATCACCCTCCTTACCGGGCTCCATTGATAAGAGAGCCCCCGTAACGAGGTCTCCACCACCAGTATCCGGCACGATCACTAGGGAGTCGAAGCCTACAACGCTGAAAAACAAACCCCACCGCCGGTAAAAACTACTCAGAGAATTAAGGACATCCCTCCTAATAAGCCCCATATAGTAGGGAACCATACCAGCACAAATAGCCAGTAAATACTCAGCCTCACCAGGCAAATAAACGATCACCCCCCACAAACACGTTTAGCCCAGCATCCAAGAACCCATTAGCAATCAGTATACTAGAACCCATTAATTAATAGAATGGGATGAACGGCCCACCCGACGGATCCCGTACTCATCGAACCCTTCCGTATGGGATAGAGGTGTTTTCACCGCGTCCCCCCGGGGACACGGGGGCCTCGTACGGGCGAGGGCTCCGCCAATAATATTTTACTGGTTCCTTTAGGGGTTTATTTTTTACGTGTTTGTTTAAGGATAATGGTTAGCCCGCTGTACTTATGATTCTGGGTTTTGGTGTTGGTAATTCTATTATTCTCTGTAGCCATGTTCCCTTCATTATCCATGCTAGCCCCATTAGTCCGGCTCCAATATTGCTTAGAGTCATACCGATCCATATTCCGAGGGGGCCCATGCCTAGTATTAGTGCTAGTAGGTAGCTTAAACCGATCCTCAGCACCCATAGCCTTATTATGGATATCAGTGCGAAAGCTTTTGTGTGTCCGGAACCGTTCGCTATCCCTCCTGCTACGAAGAATAGTCCGAAGAATGGTATGCTCCATGTGAATATTGATAGTAGCCTCGACCCCTCATAGATTACCGCGGGATCGTTTATAAACGCAGATACCAGTTCTACCCTGAATAGGTAGATTGGTAGGGCTCCGGCTAGTAGGATTATCGTTATCAGCGTCATTGACTTATGGGCTATGTGTTTTGCCCTCGCATAGTATTCCGCTCCTATGTTCTGGCCTACCATTATTGATGTCGCCCTCATGATCCCCCATGTGAAGGATTGTATTATATCAATTATCCTTATCGCAATACCATAAGCTGCGATAACTGCTGAGCCATACATTGATACTAGGCTCATCATAATAGTGAATCCCAACGCGGTACTGCTACGCTGGATTGCTAGTGGTGTACCGATATGTATTATCTTCCTAATCCACCAAGACTCAACCCTTAAATCGCTAAGATGTATCTTCAACCCCTTATAGCCGTGGAATAATAGGTAGAGGCCTATTATGGAGACTAGTGTTCTAGACGTAATAGTTGCTACGGCTGCACCAATAACTTCGAGCCTTGGAAATCCTGTCCAGCCGAAGATGAGGAATGGGTCTAACACCATGTTTAGCAGGCTTGAAACAATGCCGATGTATGTAGGCGTCCTAGTGTCCCCGAGGCTACTCGCGATAATGTTGAAGGCGAAGCCGATAAAGGTTAATGGTACTCCGATAAATATTACCCGGATATACTGTACTGCTAAAGGGTAAACGTCTGGTGGTACACTCATCCATCGGAGGAATAATGGTGATAGGAGGAAGCCGAAGCCACTGATCGAGACAGCTACTAGGAACATGAGGGATAAAAGGTTCCCGGCACTGCGGGCAGCCATCCTCTTATCCCCGGCTCCGAAGAACTGGGATATGAGGCTTATACCGGCAAAAGCATAGCCGAAGCCTAGGCTGTAGAAGAAGAATATCAATGGCCATGTAACCGTTGGGGCTCCGAAGGCTTGCCGGCCTAGTTTTCCGAGCCAGTAAGCGTCTACTAGGTTATAGGATATATTGACTAGGTTTCCAAGTATAATCGGCCAAGCAAGCCACATCAAGGTCTTAATGATTGGCTCCTCTAGTATCCTCCTACGAGCTTCGGCGAATCCATCGCTCCCCTTCTTCAACTACTACCACCAACTATATTCCAATGGAATACATTTATATGGAATATAAAATTAACCTTATAGTAGGAGGTATGAATAGAGAGTGGATTAATTTGAAGAAAGGGAGAGGGTTTCTCAAAAACATTATCACCGGGATAGTTATCAGCCGCGGAGAAACACATGGATACGAGATTTACCGGGAACTAATAAGGATCGGTAGGGGTAGGTGGAAGCCCTCAATAGGTACAATATACAGGGTTCTAGGGGAGATGGTTGAAGAGGGATGCCTAGATAAGAGGATCGTTGTAAAGGGTAAGAGGAAAATAATCTATTACCGTGCAACTGAGAAGGGTATAGAAGAATTCCTCAAAGCAACGAATGAATTCGTAAACAAGATACTATTACTGGAGGATCTAATAGTTAAAGCCCTAGATAAGATCAGTAATAATAGTAGAGAGGAGAAAATAACGTCTATAAGGGCAGTCCTTACAGAACAATACTACTTATTAAAGGAATTCCTAGAAGGAAAGAATCGAGGAGAATGATTATGGATAAAATATCTAAAACGCTTATATGCGTAGCAATTGCTGGATTATTATTCATTACAACAGTAATCTACAATTACAAGCCATTATTCCTGATAGCAGCATTCTTCGACTGGCTCCCACTACCCACTGGCTGGATGAAGATAAGCGGGAGTAATGAAAAGGTTAGGAAAGCCGGGATGCTGCATGGAATCGTAACCCTTATAGCCTATATCATAGGTATTGCCTGGCTATTCACATCAAGCATTAACGGGATCGATCTAGGTTATCTATTCCTTGAAACATGGTTCATAGCAGTAATACTTGGAGCATATACTACTTCGAGAGCATGTATGTAATGACTGGAGGAAAGGAATCTTAGTAAGACCGTATGGGCTTCTAATACGTTTTTATTTTAAGCTAGACATTTTCTTATCGTGGTGGTATTTAATGGCTGAGAAAAGCTTTCCCGGTCCTCGCGCAAGGGAGTGGATTGAGCGGCACCATAAGGTTATTGCTACAACAACACATGATCCAGAAGCATTGCCCCTAGTCATTGAGAGGGGGGAAGGAGTATACCTGTACGATGTCGATGGTAACAAGTTCCTGGATTTCTCGAGCGGTATAAGCGTTAATAACCTAGGATACCCCAGCCATCCGGAAGTGATCAAGGCTGTAATGGAACAGCTACACAAGTTAGGCCATGCCGCCGGTACTGATTTCTACAACCCTTATCAAGTACTTCTCGCCGAGAAACTAGTAGGGATCGTTCCAGGAGGGAGGCCTCGTAAAGTCTTCTATGCTAATAGCGGTACGGAGGCTAATGAGGCTGCTTTGAAACTTGTAAGGCAGGCTACCGGCCGGAAGTTCATTATTGCTTTCCTCGGAGCCTTCCACGGCAGAACACTTGGATCACTCGCATTAACTGCTAGTAAACCAGTTCACCGGAAGGGGTTCTTCCCATGGATGCCCGGCGCAATACATGTACCATACCCAAACCCCTATAGGAACCCGTGGGGTATTGATGGCTACTCTATGCCTGATGAACTAGTTAACCGGGTTATCGACTACATCGAGGAGTATATCCTGGATAAACTAGTCCCGCCGGAGGAGGTAGCTGCTGTTATAGCTGAGCCTGTACAGGGTGAGGGTGGATACGTAGTTCCACCGAAAAACTTCTTCAAACAGCTTAAGAAACTACTAGACGAGCACGGCATATTATTCATTGACGACGAGGTACAGATGGGCCTAGGACGTACCGGTGAGATGCTGGCTATAAATCACTTCGGCGTAGAACCGGATGTTGTAAGCCTAGCTAAGAGCCTCAGCGGCGGCTTGATCCCGATCGGTGCAACGATTTACAGGGCGGAACTAGACTTTAAGGAGCCGGGTATGCACAGCAATACCTTCGGCGGAAACACATTAGCAGTTGTAGCTGCTTCTAAAACTCTAGATATTATCAAGGAGCTACTACCACACGTACGGGAATTAGAGCCCTTGTTCAAGAAGAGGCTAAGGGAGTGGCTGGATGAATACGAGTTTATCGGGGATGCCCGCGGCCTAGGACTAGCCCATGCAGTAGAGATCGTTGCGGATAAGGAGTCTAAGAAGCCTGATCCTAAGAGGAGATCAGTTATTCTCAGGAAAGCATTGGAGAAGGGCCTTGTATTATTGGGGTGTGGTAAGAGCGCTATCCGGTTAATACCACCACTCGTCATATCGAGGGAGGAAGCCGAGAAGGGACTGAATATACTCGAGGAAGCGTTGAGAGAAGCGCGTAGAGCCTAGTCCTTCTGCTTTTCTTCTTCAAGCCTCTTCTTAAACAACTCTTTTAGCCCGTCCTCGCCTAGCTCCCTGATCTCCGGGACTAGTAGGTCTCGATGCTCCGGGTGCTTAATGAAGTAGTATATCGAGTAGCTACATATGGGTTCGATCAACCAGTTATTCTTCCTAGCCATTTCAACAGCGTAATCCATTAATTTGCGCGCAATACCCTTACCCCGGTGCTGCGGCGGAGTATAGGTTTCTAGGAGCTTCATAACGTTACCCTCAACCCTATACCTTATGAATGCCTTAGAATTATCCGGTAATCGAGCATATATTACGCGGGAAGTATGCTTAACTTCTAGATCCATAATGGATCAGCCCTCCTAGCGATTCCAAGTATAATATTCTCCTCGTCGACATATAATCTATTCCTACTCTTCCTCGAGGATTTCCAAGCCTAGTATCTCCTCGGCGATATAGTCTACATCCCTCCCCCTAGCTTCCCGGTAGTGTTTCCTCTCAAGCCCCTCGATCTCCTTTAAAGCCTCCCTAATCCTCTCTACTGGTACATGTGTAAATACGTTATCCGATGTAACTAGGAATACCGCGTATTTCTTACCCCTATGATCAACCCCGATCTTGAAGCAAGGGTACTCTCTACAATATTCTTCTTCACCCATACCAGCTTCTCCCCTCAAGACTAGTCTAGCGGTGAGAGGCCAGTCTTCAGTATTTTACCGTACACGTCGTGTGTATCCTTGACCTTTAACAGCTCCACTACTAGTTCACCATTAGGCTTCTCCTCTATAATCCTCGTTATAGCATCGATCCCTTGGGACTCCATGTATTCTAGGTAGTCCTCGAAACTCCTATAATCAGGGAATACTAGGGTGTAAGATGCAGCTATTAATCCACCGTTACTCCTCTGCTTAAGGCTCTCAATAGCTGGTTTAAGAATAGCTTTTCCAAGCCTCTTAGCGATAATGTCTAGCTGGTCGTTACTCCAACCATACTCGTAGCCCTGGGCTATAAGCCTTACAATCCTGGAGAACAAGTATCCCCGGCCTTCATCGAAGGGGTGCTTCATGCCTTCTTCAATATCATGTATATTAATATATACTGTTGTGTACTTTAGGGGTGGAACCCTGTGATCAGGATCCTTGATCACGATCCCCTCTCTACGCTCTTTATCCAGCCTGTCAATAATCGACCTAAGCCCCCCGACATCATTCTTGTCGAGCTCGCCAAGGATCCTAACCCTCCGGAAACCACACTTCTCAACAATCTCATCCCTAACCTTTAAGGGCTGAAGCTTCCCGCCGCGTAGTGTATCGAATATGAAGTAGTCGAAGCCCCCTGCCTCCGGGTAATTGTATACTACGTAGGGATTCTCAGTACCAACAACTTCTCCTGCAAGAACAGTGTCGGGGTACTCTTTAGCCATTAATCTAACCTGGTCTCCGTATAGTTTCCTTATACGCGCAACCGTATAGGGGCAGATGTAGCCTCCCCGGGTAACAGCGTACACTTCACCCTCATAGAATACAACCCTAACATTATAACCATCCATCTTCTCCTCGACAATTATTCTATCAATCATGTGCTGTGGAACGGCTTCAAGGATCGCCAGCCTCCGGATACTCGGATAACCGTGAATAATAAAAGGTTCCCCGCCTAGGAGGACGGTAGTCCCCTCCCGGACGCCATGGATCTCCCTACGGAAAACAAGGTATTCGAGGCCACGGTAAACCATCTGCCTAATACCGCGACCCAACTGTTTCTTTAGAACATCAAGCGGGATCCCGAGTTTCTCCGACACTATTTCTAGTTTATCCATGATATACAACCCCTTTAACCATCTATAATGTTAATCCTAATAAAGCAGTAACCCTAACCAAGAGAATTACCCAATAAGAGTTTTCTTTGCAGGGGAGGCTATATAAGTAGCCCCAGACAAATAATTAAAATATGTTGAAACCCTTGCTAATTCCACTAAGTCCTTATATGGGGGAACCAGTTGTCTTTACCCCCTAAATCCGTGCTGATCACCGGGTTAATCCTTGTATCATTAATGATTATTTCACAAGCAGAATCAATTCCTCAACCACTGTATCCTGTTAAGAAGTATTTGCTACCGGTTGGCTGGGAAAGTATTGATCGGAATAATAACTCTATAGATGATAACCTAGAGGATATGGCTGGTAGGAACATTACTGCATACTTGATCCTAACCCGTCTGCCTCAAAGCATAGATGAAGAATTGATCAGGGAAGCCGGGCTTAGGATTAGATATGTTTTTAGAAAGGTTGTTAAAGGCTTCCTTCTCGAGGGACAGGCTGATAAGATAATTAGTTTATACTACACTTATAGGAGCATAGACTTAGACTATGACGGGTACAGCGACGCCTTATATGTGCAGGCTACTAGGAAGTACAGCTTGTATAGTTTTTGGAGTACTAGGGAAACCGACGTAAGGCCTCGTGCATGGAATCTGGGATATTTTGGCCGTGGAGTTAGGATTGCTGTACTTGATACCGGGATATACCTTGGTGGTAGAGGCTTTAATAATAGCAGCGTAGAATTCCACGATCTAGTAAACGGCTACACTACGCCGTACGATGAAGTTGGACACGGCACAATGGTTTCATACCTAATAGCGGGTAGTATAACTCCACAGCCAAGGCTTGGTGAGGGCGAGAACGAAACACTAACTACCTATATAAACTATGTATTGGTGAAGACTTATCAGGGAGCCTACCTTACAGGCCCCTTCATGGTTACCGGGAAAACACCTATTCTCAAATACAATGGCTACGTAGTCCTTTATAACTCTACGGCTAGGGGCTTATCCGGGTTCATCTATGGGGCTAGCCTAGTCCACTACCCATCCTACACGATTAACAACCCATATTCATACGATAAGCTTTGGAGGCTGAACGTTAACTATAAGACGCTGAGCAACGGTTATGTTCTCGCGAATCTAACCCTCGAAAACCCGATTAGTAATCCGCCTAAAGGGCTCTACTATGCCGCGATATACTTTGATCAAAACGCCCTCGGCTACTTGGCCGAAGTAATGGGTAGGATCTATTTACCAATAATGAGGAACGATAACTACTGGCTACACAGCGGTGTAGCGCCGGAAGCAGGACTAGTCGTATTCAAGGTTGGAGATCGTGATGGAATAGACACTGGTTTAGTGACACAAGCCCTAGACATGATCGCTGATTGGAACAGCGATAATAATGAGAGTAATGATGTAAACGTTGTAAGCATGAGCTTCGGGGGATCGAGCGATGACCCAACACTACACACAGCTATACAGAACGCTTTAAACTATGGCGTATTATCCGTTGTAGCAGCTGGTAACGACGGCTACGGAGCGAACTATGCTGGAAACACTTACCCAGCAGCCTACCCCGAAGTATTAACCGTAGCCGCATCAAATACTATCGGAAACATTACGAGTTATAGTAGTATGGGCGGTCCTTCAAGCATTAACTCCTCGATTATTAAGCCAGACGTAGTAGCTCCGGGTGGCTCATGGTATGGGCCTCTAACTATGAGGGATAGTGATGGGGATGGAGAAGTAGTCTTCGAGACTGGTGATAGGTTAGAGATAAGTTTAAATGATACACAGTCAGCTCAAGGCACTAGTTTCTCAACACCCCAGGTAGCGGGGCTTGCTGGTCTTGTCGTTGAGGTTTTGAGGGAGCATGGGGTTTGGCTCAACGATGCCTACCACGCATTACTCGTTAAATCAATAATAACTTCATCAAGCCATGAAACATACCCGTTACAACGCGAAGAAGGACGCGATTATAGTCCAAGCCTAGACCACGGCTGGAAGGACGTTAATGAAGGATACGGCATGATCGATGGATACGCGGCTATAAAACTAGCACTACGCGTAGCGGATTACCTCGAGTATGTTTACAGCTTAAAGAATACAACCCTCTATGATTACGGTCCTCACAGTGAAACACTACCATTAATACACTTAGGAGAGAATATTAGGGAGGGTGTACTGTACGGAATCACAGATATTAATGAGTACTTATATGAGAGATTCGGCCCCTCAAGCCTCGAAGTACCAGTTCATTTTGAAAAGTATGACTGGCTTCTAAGCGAGACAATACCGACGAGGTATGGTGCAAGACTGCTGGTATCCACGAGTGATCCCGGAGGCGCCCTCTACGATCTAGCGGCTTACATGTATGATCAAGGCCAGTACGATCTAGTATTACTGAATAATACTGCTTCAACAAGCGGAGTTATCGATGAATACCTAAATATAAAGCCGCCCAGCTCCGAGTTGACGGGAGACTACTTATACATTGTTTCAGCACGTAGGAGTAGCGAGGATTCACCGGGTGGTAATATCTCGTTATTCATTGGGCCAGGGCTTACCGCCGAATTCGTCTACGGCAGGTATATATGGATTAACTCATCAGCGACTGCTCCCCCAAGCCTTGCAAGGTACGCTTTGATAATAATCTACTATGTGAAACCGGGAGATAATACAAGGTATGTGTACGCGGAGGCAATAGCTAATACTACTAGCCTCAACAATCTTGCACATGTTGAAGGATACATAAGGATTGTTGATCAATCAGCTCTGCAGGATGATTATGACTGGTATGTTGGAATAGTCTACACCCGGGACAAGAGGAGCTTGTCTAACCTAACGAGTAGTAGTGTTGTAGAGGGGCCTGTTGAGGTTAGGGTTAGGATAGGTGAGCCAGTAGTCATAGATATAACTGGTCCATTGAGTAGCGTTGATAATACTCCGTTCAAACTCACAGCTAGGCTCATATACAATGATACAGGTCAACCAATACCCGGCAAGACGGTATACTTCTATAAGAGTAGTGATCTAAGTAGCTGGGAGCTCATAGGTTCAAACAAAACGGACAGTAATGGATACGCAGTCTTAAAGACCAGCGATGCCTGGAGCGGTGTATACTATTATTTAGCCTACTATCCCGGCGATAACTATACTCAGTATAATTACACCCCTATAGTACACAGTGTAACGATCTATTTGAGGACGGGTATAAGCATCCTCATATCCAACCAGACACCCTATACTGTACAGCCAGTAAATATCACTGTCCAGCTGTATTCGCAGTATAACCATACACCCTTAACTGGTGAAAATATCACTATATGGGTTAGCAGCGATAACGGGGCTTCCTGGAGAAAGCTTTCAAGCGGGCAGACAGGGCTTAATGGATACTATAACTTTACAACAATATTCCTAGCAAGCGGCTCTTACCTTGTTAAAGCAAACTATACGGGTAACAGCGGGAAACTATACTTGTCAGCCCAGACTAGTAGTTTAAGCATAGAATCCATCAAAACACCAACAAATGCCTCGATAAGCCTAAACGATACAAGGATTGAAGTCTATGATACAGTAGCATTCATCACTCGTCTAAACTACACGTATAATGGTGTGAGCAAACCAGTTACTGGTGCAACGATTATCCTAGAATACCTAAATAATACGCAATGGATACCGGCAGATTCAGGCATAACCGATAGTACGGGATACACGGTATTAACATATAGGTTTGAAAGGAATGGAACACGCGTTTTTAGGATATATTATCAAGGCAATGAAACCTTCAAACCATACATTTCCAATAATATAACCCTGGTAGCTTATAGTAGGGCTACGAGGATCGAGCTTATTAGGACCCCGAAAACAGCCCCCGTTAATGGTGTTTTGTTTGTTGAGGCTAGGCTGCTGGATGATGTGAACTCCCCGGTTTCCATGGTAAACGTTACACTACAAAAACAAACAAGCAGTGGATGGATAAATATTACAACGAATGAGACTGATAATAACGGGTACTTATTGATCAAGTGGAGCGAGTCTATAGCTGGGAACTATACTTACAGGCTATACTATCCCGGAAAACCATACATATACAATGCTTCAACATCAACTAGTTTCAACGTATCAGTATTAAAGATCACTACATTCCTATATTTAACAACCAATACTACATCTGCATTAATCAATGAAACAGTATTATTCACAGCTAGATTAACGAATAATAGTGAACCAGTTACTGGGGAAACGGTATATCTACAAGTACTTGAGAACAATGAATGGATTAACCTAGCATCTTCGACTACGAATAGTGGTGGATATGCTTTCTTCACTATAACAATGAAGTATGCCGGTAACTATACGTTTAGAGCTTATTATCCGGGGAGCCCCGAGTATGATCGGGCTGTTAGTGATGAAGTAATTATTGAGTATAAACCCATCCCAACTAAATTGTTACTAGTAGCATCATCAACCGCTTACACAGTTGAAAAAGTAACGGTTAAAGCCGTTTTAACAACGATCAGTGGGGAACCATTAACTGGGCAGAAAGTCGAGTTCTGGATAAGCCGGGATGGTGGAGTATCATGGGTTTTTATAGGTGAGAATAAGACTAATAGTAGAGGTGTTGCTGTTTTCAGTTATGTATTCGGTATTAATGGAACCTATCTTATTAAGGCAAACTATACTGATCCCGGCAAATATACTGGTGAGTGGGTTTACGGAGACTCCGAGAATACTACTAGTATTACAGTATCAAGCTTTTGCACATTGCCTTCGACATTGGCTTCTGAAAGTAACTGAATTTGGTAAGTATATAAACCATTTAGATAATTTGCTAATTCTTCTTGTTCTCCACTATAATCTAGTG
>JALWZC010000044.1 GCA_027002875.1 Desulfurococcales archaeon | reverse complement strand
CCGTAGAGATGAAGGAAATGAATAACTCATCGTCCATACTTACCTCAGCTATCGTGAGTATTATATTCCTAAGTCTTATTACATCGGCAAACATAATTCAAACTTCTGATACTCCCACTGACGCCGAGATACTATCCATTGATTTCAGTAATGAAGCCGAAGCGCTGAAACATCTTGATACATCTTCAGAAGTTTATGGATCGGCTAGAGAATATGTAGATACTTCTAATCAGTGGTTCGTATTCGAGGGAGACAATACTCAATCCAATATAAATAAGGCCATAGCCGTCGTTAAAGGTTATAGCGAGCCGGATAGTGTAGCTAGTTTCGCGGTTCAACCATATAATTACTTTGTATCTGTCGATTTTATGATCCCAGATTCCCCTCAGCCAGTTTATGGAAACATGTATATTCTGCCAAGATTCAGTAATTCATCTTATAACTATGAGGTTATGATCGATACCCAGAACAACAGAATAGTATTTAACTATGTAAAAAATAGTGAATCATCTACTATAGGATCAGTATATTTCGGAGATACTTTCACCATACAACGAGGCAACTGGTATAGATTTGAGGTAGGGATATTTTGGGATTATAATATCGATGAAGGCAAGGAGATGAATCACATATATGCTAAAATAACAGACATCAACAATATAAATAATGCCGCAAAGGCTGAAATATGGGATGAAAATATTCTACCAAATGTTTCTAATGGATTGGCGTTTATGGGATATTGTGATAACCAGTTTTTCAGAGTATTTATAGATAATATCCTTGTAACAGCCAGTACTACCGAGCTTGGACGTGAACCTGATGAGGCCGGTGTGTCGGGATGGGGCGGCAGCGATCTCGATGTCTCCGGCCTACAGGGATTTGTAGATTATTCGAACATGTTCATAAGGGTACCACTGGAATCCAATATAAATACGGCCTCGGAAAGCAAATACTGGATCATTCAACTAGACGTGGATAAAGATAGTAGAAATATAGATAATGGATGGGGTATAGATTATAATATTACTATACAAATAGATACGGATGGTCATGCTGAGGCCTATCTATACGATGCGAATGGAAATGCTATTCAAAGACTTCATATATTAGGGGGCGGTATTGGGTACAATTACTTGGTCGTACAAGTCCCTCTATTATTAATACAAGGACTACAGCCATCCCTATATCTGTATGGATACTCTGAACTTGGTAGCTCAATAAACGATAGATTTCCATATGACGACACAGGTAATTGGCAAGCTGGAGACTATTATATATGGTACATCCAAGAGCCAAAACCGACTTCTAATTGGACATACGTGAATGATGCCCTTGGCGATATAGATGAATCCCATCCTGCTTACTTTGATATAATCGAGCTAAGTAGCGCCCATGACAATACGCATGTATTTTTTATGTTAAGTGTTGGCTCGAACAATATACCTTGGAATGGAGGCAATCAAAGTATAGTATACAGAATACTAATAGACGCCGATAATAGAACAGATACGGGATATTATGATGAAAAAACAAATATTGGCGCGGATTACTTGATCATATACGCTGTCGGGTACGCTCCAAGACTATATGCGTATCAAGGCACTGGTAATGACTGGAATTGGGAATTCCTGAAAAAAGAAGATTACATATATAATCCTGGAGGTTCAAACAATGTCTACTTAATAGTACCAAAGTCAGACTTTAACTCACCAGCACTCAGCAATGCAATTATCCTAGAAGGTCAAACTGGAAAAGATGATACTATAGGAGTCGACTACACGGATAATCCACTAATAGCACCAATACCTGAACCTGGCTACTTAATAGCGGTAGCTATACTTATAATCACAATTATCGCATGGAGATACATAATACAACGTAGAACGTAGAATTTATTACTCTAAAACTTTTTTACAAAATATTAGTTTTACATGATTATAAATGCATTATTCAAAAATATCTATTAACAACGATATACTATCATTTATACTTATCCCTCTTCTATTGATGCACCTATGAAAAAGCCAGATATTATGAAAAACGTACTATGGCATATGGTTCAGGTTATGTACGGCTTATACGCTGATGAGATATGTATAATCCAACGCCTAAATTAAACAAAAACTTCAAGTAAAAGATTCAAAACTATTAATTCAAGAATAGCTTACTGATTAGAACTGATTAATTTACTGCATATTGTATACTAACATTTTTGTAATAACCTTGTTACTAATTTATCAGGATTTTACCGGAAGCTGATTAACTTATGCTATAAACTTGATTTTATGCTTGTACTTACTGTACTGTATGTATAAAAATATTAAAATTCTCGAATTCAATTAAACCAACCAAATCTAGCTATCGATGAAAGCATATTTTATCGTAGATCACGCAGTATACCAAAGCCAGATAGGAATACGATTTTTATAAACAGCTATAGCTGTATATCCTACTGATTGCTTATAACCAAATACGTGAGAAGAGAAAAGTTGAAAACCTATAAATTGTTGTTTTTAACATCACATGTAGGCTTAGGACATGTTGCTAGGGATTATGCTTTTAAATTATACTTAGAGAGGATTATTCCGAACATAGAGGTTGATTGGTGTAGTGCTGAGCCGGCTTTATCCTTCCTGGATAAACTGGGGGAGAGGGTGGTTAGTGTTTGTAGGAGTCTCACTAGTTTTTCCACCGTAGTTGAGGACTTGTATAATGGAAGAATTAAGGGTTTAAGAGATCTAGGTTCAAGGCTAAAAATACTTCGAGATAACTACGCTGTGATCGGGGATCTGATTAAAAGTGGAAAATATGATCTAATATTTGCAGATGAGTTCTGGGAAATAGTTTATTCAGCACCGCGAAGCATTAAGAAGGATATAGTTTTCGGAAGCGATCTAGTATATATGCCTTACCGTTTAACCTTAAAGGGATTTATTATACCTTTAATCCTCAGCAACTATTTCAAGAGAAGCTTCATAGAGTTCAATCGGAGAATTTATCTAAATGATCCTGGGATTCTTGACGATTACAAATGGTACTGGCTATTAGGTGGAAGGGTTAGGGAGTGGGTCTATAAGCATATGTATGTAGCCGGCCTCACCACGAGCTATTTACCCGAAGAGTTACCGGATAAGAATACTGCAAGGAAAATGTTAGGGCTTAATACTAGTGATCTAGTCATAGTGATCAGTGTTGGCGGAACATCTACAAGGAGCAAAGCTTTACTGGAATGTATTGATTCTTCAGCAAAGAAAATTATTGGAATTCTAAAGAAATCTTATCCGCGCAAGAACCCGGTTATAATAGCATTAACGGGTCCAAGGACAAGGTGGAATCCACGTCATAGTATCATCCATGTAGTGAAGGGTGTTCAGCCACGGCTCATTAATTATTATGTAGCTTCAGACTTGTTCATAACCCGTAGTGGTAGAACTACTACAGCAGACTTACTATGCATGAATAAACCCGCAGTCTTAATACCTATCAAAGGCCACGTTGAACAGGAGGAAATAGCATTAGATATGGCTAGGAGATACGGGTATCCGGTAATCTTTGAGGATGAGTGTTACTCAGAGAGAACAATCAATGTGATCCAGCATGCTCTAAGCATTGGAAAAACACCTGGGAAACCTCCTTGTAAGGGAGTTTATAATACTGGTAAGTATCTTGCTTCAATACTGTATGGTTCTTCTACAAATAGTGATCGTTGATCAGAGCATATCACCGAGTTTTAACCATTGACTAAGTAACATATCCTTGTTAACCTCTTCTCCGGATATTAGCAAGTTATATATCTTGATCAATCCCTTCTTTACACTCCTATATACTTTATAGCATGTTCTCAGATGTTTCGCGTAAGCCCAGCTATTTGTTTCTGAGACACTATGTTTGGAATATGACTCTTGCTTTATATGAGAGGAATGAATATTTTTATGATAGAGAAAAAAGAACTATGATAGGTGAATCCTTAAAGCTTCTCTATTAGCTCTGCAAAGTATCTATGGTGTTCTTTTTCATTTTCAGATAGTTTCTCTGCTAATGCTTTGATTAGTGGGTGATCGGCTTTCTCGGCCAGTGTTTTGTATATCGTAACCATATCTTTCTCGATCACTAGGTGTCTCTCGAGGAACCTCTTAAACAACGTTTTAAACTCCTCAGGGATCTCCTCCTTCTCTACTTTTCTCTCTTCGATATCCGATATACTCTGATTCATTTTGTCGAGTTCTTCTATGGCTTCTAGTAGTCCACGCATTAAGTGTTTATGTATAATTGTCTCCACGGCAACTTTATTTATAATATCTCGAAGCTCCTTAACGGATATACCGTAGGATGCAATCCTGGATAAGCCGAAGAAGTAATCATAAGCAGCTTTTGACTCGATTTCGGAGGCCTTCTTAACTATATCCTTTATATTCTCCAAGGAGAGTCGCCGTTAAACGCTTCTATTTAAACTATATATTTATGGTTCCGATAAATAAGGGTTTTTAAGACGGGTTCTATGAATAATAATTTCCTCTACGTAGTTTCTCGAATAACTCGATATATCTTTCCAAGTGTTTTATGATTGTAAAGTTTTCGAGCACTAACTTTCTACCAGCCACGCCCATTTTCTCCCTAATTTCTGGGTGCTTTATTAGATATACTGCTTTCTCAGCTGCTTCCTCCGGTGTTTCGGCGTAGAAACCATTAACGCCATTGATAACTTGGAGCTTGAGCCCGCCCCTAGGCCTTACGATTACGGGTTTCATTTTCCACAAAGCCTCTGTAACTGCTAAGCCGAATCCCTCCCTCCTAGACAACTGTAATACAACAGTCGAAGCCCTCTGAAAAGCATTAACCTCTATATGTCCAACCCCTTTCAGATTAGTTAAGAGATGTATGTCTTCATCTAAGCCGGCATACCGGGCTGTTTTCTCATAGTACTCCCAGCCCTCGGGATCATCTGTAGCCATCGCTGTTACTAGGAGTAGCTGTGTTCCAGGTATCTCTTTTTTCACGAGTCTATACGTATCGATTGCGGCGAAGGGGTCCTTCCATGGATCGAACCTTGCGACTTGAAGGAGGATCGGACGTTCGGGATCGATATCATACCTTTCAAGAATTCTAATCACCCTTTCCCATGGGAGCTCGATGTTCTTAGGGCTTAACGGGTCGATGGATGGAGGCATAACGTATTTTATCGGGGTTGGGGTCTCGGGGTGAATATATTCTTTAAGGTGGAATACTGAAGCGTCATATCCTCGTAGTATCGACGCTATAAACTCCCATACCGGTCTATAAGGACTACTTAGATCTATATGACACCTCCAAACCCATCTCCTCCCATGATCCCTAAACATCCTTAATGGAAGAGGCTGTGGATCATGGATAATTATATTATCAGTTCCTAGCTCCAATTCCTCCCTAGCATTACGCTCGTTTATTTCAAGGTATATTTTTTTATCATAACTCGTTAAATCGATCTCTGCTCCCTGCAGTGCATTATGAATCTTCTTGGTAACCCTAAAGAATTCATCACTCCCCCTAATGACTTCCCATACAGTTTTCAGACCAACACTGTTCATTAATGGTACTAGGCTGTAAAGGATCTCTGCAACTCCACCGCCTATACTCGTCGAGTTAACATGAGTATATGTATAGCTTCGTAGTTTTTCAGCCCTAGAAATAATTTCCTCGAGATAATTATCGCTATAGTATACTGAATAATCAAGAATATTCTTAGATGGAAGCTGTTCAACTTTCAAAATAACTACCAACTCCATTATCATCTATTAACGCTATCGATTTATAGGTTAACATATAAATTATCACTTATGAATGATAAATTTTTCCACACTATCCCTAAAACATAACTATAGGAAACTTAATAGTAACACTAAACCCTAATACTAACGGGTGCTGTACAGCTTTGAGCAAGATCGAGGAATTCGGTGAAGAGGTCTATAGTTTCCTAGAGTTTATCGGTATTAAGGGTTACGAAGCAAGGGCTTATCTAACACTTCTAAAGCTTGGAGCAGAGACTGCTCCTAAGCTCGCAGCTAATGCTGGTATACCACTTCCTAGAGTATATGATGTTTTGAAGAATCTTGTAAGGAAGGGCCTTGTAGAAGTTAAAGCTGGTAGGCCTAGACTCTACAGGGCTCTACCACCCCGTATTGCTCTTAAAAACTATCTCCAATCCTATATTAAAGAGATCAGTGAGCTAGGCGAGAAAGTAGCTGCAATACTTGAAAAACACTATAGGTCAATAGAGCACGTTGAGCCGAATATATGGCTTACCTATAGTTTTGAAGCAAGCGTTGAGAAAGCGAAAGAGCTTATAAATTCTATGAATATCGACGGCTACGGTTTGCTTAGACATGAATTATTCAAAGAGCTTAGGAGGACCCTATACAAAAAATTAGAGAATAAACCAGAAATATTGTTCAGCTTAACAGTCGATACAGATACAGACCCCGACCTCCTCAGAGACTTGATCAGGCTCGATAACATTATGATACTGAAACAACCGATTAGCTTGATAAGCCTCATAGACGCCGACCATGAACGCGGAGTATTATTTGCTAAAAACTACTCATTGTTTACTAGCGAGGAAGAATTAATGCTAATATTCGACAACGCGTACTTCTACGGATACTGGAGAAACGCTGGAATAATAAAGAGGTTTACAGTGAGGAAAGGCGGACGGTATAAGACAAGTCATCAATGGATGGTGCTACCATTAATAAACGACGCGCTGAGGCAAGGGTATAAACCACTCCTAAACATCACCGGTACGTGGGTTAAAACAGGCAAACCAGCAAAAGTAACTGTTAGAGCAGAATCCGTTTATAGAGGCCTCGACGACTACCGCAGAACAATCATCGGGACAACACTAGATGGGAAAAGACTATCGATAGGAGGATTCGGAGCTACAGTTGAAGACATATCGGCAAAATACATCGAGGTAATAATAGAATAAACCAACCTAGCTATTCTATTGAAAAGAATAATAGAAAACACCGATAAGAACTAGTGAATGGGCCCGGGGGGATTCGAACCCCCGACCTCCCGGTTTCTCCCCCTATTAACGGGTTATCAGCCGGGCGCTCCACCAGGCTGAGCTACGGGCCCATATTCCTAAATCTTTGTTCTATTGTCTTTTTCAATTATTTCGTTCCCTTTAAAGGTTTATGGGAATTTACACATAGTATTTTCATACTGGTCTTTATGTTTATATTAGTGTTTAATTATTATAGTTTAATTATGGATATGTAGGTGATGATTTGTTTTATTCAAATTTATGAGTGGTCTATATGAAAAGGAAGTTTAGGGTTGAGGCTTTTAGCGGTAACACACTGGTTATTGAAACCGAGGATGCTGATAAGGATCACGTAATTGTTAGGTTAGAGGGTAGTGATGCTGAGATCAAGGTTAGGATTAAGGAGATCACTGACGATGCCGTCTTCGTCGAGGTTGGCGGTGATGTTTTCAAGGTTCACCTAACTAGTGAAGGAATACTTGTTAATGGCGAGAACAGCCTGGTTAATAGGATTGTTGAAATACTCCCAATAGGTGTTACCGGTAAGATTAGCAGTAGTGGGCCTGGGAAGGTTACATATAGGAAGGGAGAGATTAGAGCACCACTTTCCGGTAAGATTAATGAAGTTAAGGTTAAACCGGGAGATCATGTCAAGGTTGGGGACGTAGTAGTATTAATGGAGTCGATGAAGATGATCACCGAGGTTAAGAGCGATGTCGAAGGCATCGTTGAAGAAGTACTCGTAGAACCCGGGAAAGCTGTTAACAAGGATACACTACTAGTTAGGATTAAGCCTATAGAGGAGAAGGAGAAAGATTAACCGCTCCGAATATAGTTTTCAATGATCTCATCCACAGTCTTCTTCTTAACAATACCCTTACCCCGCAGTTTCTGAAGCCCCTGCTCGAGGCTTTTCCGTAGATCACCCCTATCTAGAAGCCATTCGAAGGAATCCATTTGATCACTGATACTAGACTCGTCGAGAGGAACGCGTTTCACTAGGTATACAATGTTATCGAAAGATCTAATTCCGGGATAATTCTTCTTAAACCCGGTTAAGTAGTAGAGGGGCGGTACGATGATTATTCTATTACCCTCCTCGCCGCGGTACCGGGCAATTATCAATGGAACATAGTAACGGGCCTCACCAGTCTTGGGACGGGGGACTAATACTGATTCATCGCTAAATAACTCATCACTAGGTTCAACCGGGTTTAAAGCCTCGAGTTCAATCTCCGGTTCAAGGTATGGCGTTTTAGAAGGGTGTTGGAGGAGGAAGACTACTTGGGCTATGAAGCCGACATCCCTGATGACCTCGCCAGTAACGGGGTCAACAATTATGCATTCGTCTCCCCTGCAAAATAGATCTATAGGATAATGTAGGATCAGAATCCTTGAAAGCTCCTCCACCCTCCTACGCTTAAAGAAACCTTTCCTACGGATAAACCCGTCGAGGTAAAGGATAATGGACGCGATCTGCTCCCCCCTACTAGGGGGCTTATAGCCTTTCCTAGCATTCTTCTCAATAACCGGGGGGAGGTAATACTCCGGTAGATCCATAAACCCACCAGCCAATACTAATACACATAATAATATCGCTATACACGTTATATAATCTATGAATACCAATTATTGCATGGGGCAGGTCTAAGCCTTGAAGCTATTTGGAACAGCCGGTATTAGGAAGAAATACCCGAAACCCCTAGACCCAATACTCGCTTATAAGATAGCACTTGCAACAGCAAACGTAAACGGGAATAGTGGGAGAGCTTATATAGTCTACGATACCCGGACAACAAACCACTTATTCACAAACGCTTTCACAGCAGGACTATTAGCCGGCGGGCTAAACACCTATATTATTGGTCTAGCCCCGACACCAGTAGCTGGATACGCTGCATTACACCATGGAAAACTCGGGGTATCTATTACGGCAAGCCATAATCCCCCCGAATATAATGGGTTTAAACTATACGATGAAGAAGGCTACGAGTATACTAGGGATAAAGAGAAGCTGATCGAGAAACTAGTTGACGAAGAACTAATCCCGCAGCCATGGGATAAGGTAGGCAGAGAATACTCGGCCTCGGAAATAATAGATGAATACACTGAGTCCCTCTTACACATGATCGGTGGAGCAAAGCCCCGCTGGAATCCCTACATCGTCGTAGATCTGGCGAATGGAGCCGCCTACGATATAACTCCAAGAGTAATTAGGAGCCTAGGCGGTAAACCCTTAACTATAAATGCGAACCCAGACGGGCACTTCCCGATAAGACCGCCGGAGCCAAGAAAGGATGCACTGGAAAAATACCTAGAACTCTATTCCTCGGTAAACCCGGCAATGATCCTAGCACACGATGGGGATGCTGATAGGCTGGCGGTACTCGACCCGTATAAGGGGTTTATAAGGCAGGACAGGATCATAGCGCTATACGCTTATCTCTTATTAAGGGATAGAAAGGGGCATGTAATAGTAAGCATTGATACGGGGAGGGTTGTCGACGAAGTAGTGGAGAGAATGGGTGGAACACTAGAGAGGTACATACTTGGTAAAACACATGAGAGGGTGAAACAGCTGGGCAGGGAAAACATTATACTCGCAGCCGAGCCTTGGAAACTAATTGATCCTAGGTGGGGGCCATGGGTAGACGGTATATGGCAGGTAGCCCTACTCACTAAAACAGTTCTAGAAGAGGGTAAACCATTAATAAAGATCCTGGAAGACTACGGTATACCGGATTATCCATGGGATCGGAGGAGCTATAAGTTTAGACCCGTAGAGGCAAGAGACAAGATCTATGAGGGAATAATTGAGGAATTAAAAAAATTACTTGGGGAGCCTCAAAGAGTCCTAACGATCGATGGATACCGCTACGAGTATAGTGATGAATCATGGATACTTGTAAGGAAGAGTGGTACGGAGCCAAAGATAAGGCTATACATGGAGGCTAAGACGCGGGATAGGCTTAAGGAGATGATTGAGAAGGTTGAAACGAAAATAAAGGAGTATGCATCTAGGATCAATGCTGTTATTGAAGAGAAAACAATAGGGTAATAAAACTATATGATTAAACCCCTACGTTTTAATAATTCTAATACCTTATGCTTATCCATTAAAACAGTCATATCCTGTTCTAACAGGATCCTCCTAGCTTCATCCCGGACACCGGGGCTGAGGTCGCGGAGAATCTTTTCTACAAGCTCTTTCTTCCTCCTCAATAAATCGTCAGGCTTGATAACGGCCATATCCCAGCTCACCCCTCCAATATACTATATACCCGAACACCCCCTAATACAGTCTCTAGACAACGTATACCGGGTAACATACGAGGATCTATTCTAAAGGGATCCTTGTCTACGACGATGTAATCAGCATAACAGCCCGGGAGGAGACAACCGATCTCATCGTTGAATAATGCATAAGCAGAACCCCTCGTGTACGCGTCGAGAGCTGATACTAAATCCATTGATTCATTCTTAGTCAACTCACCGATTACTAGCCCATCATATACACCCCTCGTTACAGCGGCATAGACCGTCTCCCACGGATTAACTGGTTCAACCGGTGCATCTGTAGAGAAAGCAGTATGAGTCTTACTATATAGTGTCTTGAAGGGGTAAACCCATCTGGTTCTATCACGCCCCAACCGATCAATAATCCATTTGTCAGTAATTATGAAGTGAGGCTGTACGACTACTACTGGTTTAAGCTCATCGATCAAGCCCATCTGGTCTTCTCTAACTAGTGAAGCATGCTCGATCCTATGTCTAAATTTGACGGTACTATTCCATGTCTTCGAATAAGCGTCTAGAACTATGTCGAGGGCCGCGTCTCCTATTGCATGTACCGCTAATTGTAGTCCGTATTTGCTCGCTTTTTCAACGATCCCTGTAAACTCCCCGGTTTCCACTAGCTGCCTTCCACGGTTCCCGGGATCATCGCTGTAGGGCTTATTTAGCAAAGCTGTCCTAGTGCCGAGAGCTCCATCTATGAAGAGTTTTAACCCGTTAATGCGGATGTAGCTGTTTTCCCGTAGACTGCTGATCGCTTCCCGCACTACGTGCTCGATTGTTGTCGTATTATGGTAGAAGTATATGTGTAGCCTTATATTCAACTCACCAGTTCTCTCAAGTATCCTCAACCCTTTTAAGCATCTACCCGTACAGCCTGCTACGCCTGCTGACGTTACTCCATGTTTTAGGAGGTGCCGTACTGCTTCCCGGTATATATTGATGTATTCTAGCGCTGGTATTGTTGATTTAATGTATTCATATGTTTTCATTAAAGCGTCTTCGTAGAGTATTCCTCGATCGTAATCTATAGTGTTTGCTCCAACGATCTCAGGGTTGCCCATGACTGCTTCTAAACCCTTAGTATTAACAACCCCCATATGGCCGGATCTATGTATTACTAGTACTGGTTTATCCCCAACGAATCGATCTAGATCACTCCTTGTCGGCGGCTCTCTACCGGAAAACAGGTTATGATCGAATCCTCTCGCAATGATCCATTCTCCTAAGAATATCTTGCTATCCCTGATTTTCTCGCCGATCTCTTCGATACTCCTAGTATCTCTTAGATCGATTGATTTGAGCAGTACTCCTAGTCCATCTATGTGTAGGTGTGCGTCTACGAAGCCTGGTAGTATTGGGTATTCGTATCTAATTTCTTCTCCTCCCAGTATATTATTGATTTTTTCCAGTGTTTCTCTTGATCCGTATGTTAGTACTTTTCCTTTGTGGATGAGTATTGCTTCCGCTTTTACAATAGGTTTGTATGATAGTATTATGTACTTACTCGAAGATACGAGTATCGTTCTATTATCGGGGTTCTTCATAGGTAATACCTCATGAGTATTCTAGCCGCAATGATTAATGCATCCCAAACAGTATTGACTAGTGGTGAGTAACCTATATCCGTGAAGAATAGATCTTTTATCGTGGCTTTTAATTGTAGCAGTCCAGCTACTACATTTATCCTCCAGTAAGCATCTATTCCACCAATAGCTTGTGCTCCTATTATTCTCCCAGAATCTTTATCCGCTACGACCTTTAATACAACTTTCCCGCCGCCCGGCATATATTTAGGTTTAGTCGGGGCTTCAATCCTTGCACTTATAGGTGTAAACCCGTGTTTCCGGGCATCTTGTTCTCGGATACCAGTACTTGATACGATTAAGTTTCCTACTCCGAGAACGCTTGTCCCGGCAACTCCTTGGAACTTTATGTTCTTACCGGCAATATTAGAGCCTGCTACATACCCCATCTTATTCGCTACTTGCGCGAATGGGGACCAGATCCTTCTACCCGATACTATGCTCCAAGTCTCCGTATTATCCCCGGCCGAGTAGATGTTTGGAACACTTGTTCTAAGATAATCGTCTACCCAAATAGCCCCCGTTTCACCTATTTTCAAGCCTGCTTGAACCGCTAGGTCGGTGTTAGGCTTTATACCAGTTGCAAGGATAACCATGTCTGCATCAATGCTTCTCTTATCCGTCTCGACACGTAGACGATCATTCCACTGTTTAATCTCTATTAGCGCTTCCCTAGTCCCAATGTTGAATCCCATTTCTAGCAATCTTCCTAAGAGTATAGAGCCCATATCTGAGTCTAGAACTCTTTGCAGAGGATAGTCTTCTAAGCCGAATAAGAATACATCGAATCCCCTATGTTTAAGGTTGTCCGCTAGCTCTAACCCCGTATATCCCAGCCCGACTATTACTATTTTCTTAGGCTTCTTCTCCTCGATCACCCTACGCACTATTAATGCATCATCTACGTGGCGCAGCGTGTAGACTCCGCGGAGATCTGTTCCTGGTACTGGCGGTATCACTCCTTTAGCACCAGTAGCTAGTACTAGGTAATCGTATTCTAAGTAGCCCTCCCCGCTGGGGCCCGAGTATCTTATAGTTCTATTATCGGGATCGATCTCCTTAACTATGTGTTTAAGCCTTAGATTAATCCCTCTCTTCTCGGTGAATACATGTGGTGGGTAGTGCATGAAGAGGCTTGGATCGTTGAATAACCCACCTATATAGTAGGGTATACCGCATAATGCGAAGCTTACCCATCGAGTCTGCTCAAAAACTGTTACCGACGCATCTGGGACAAGTCTTTTAACACGAGAAGCCGCAGCCATACCAGCGGGGCCTGCACCGATAACGGCTACACGTAACGCCATAGTATTACACCGGATGATCGCCTAATACTTCCTCGAATATTCCCTTTAAACTATTATACGGAGTATAGGGGATTTATTATTTGATGTATAGAATACATTGGCCAGCTGGTGGAGTCTTTGCCTAAATACATGGTTTACTCTAAGGGTAGACTAGTTGGAGTCTATGAATCATTCGCTGAAGCAATCCAGGTTATCGCGGAGATAGGTGGTGGGGAGATCTATAAGGGGGATTTAATCGCTAGGCTGGGACCCGAAGAGGCCCATGAGCTCAAGACGATACTAGCCTCGGAGCCTATAGAGCCCCCGGAAGCACCGGTTATGCCTAGACGCCGCGTAATAGTACTTGATCAAATGTATAAAGGATTCTACCCCGAGGTTCTCTCTAAGAAGTTTCCAAGGCTAGAGATACACGTAGTCTCTGGGAGGGGTATTGATAAACCGGTTAGAGCCGGAAACATAGTCTATCATCCAGCAGAGACTGATTATGATGTTGCAGAGCTTATTAAAGAGTTGAAGAAGCAGTCTAAGGAACCAATATTCTTTACCGGCGATAAAAAACTATACTATCATGTTTTAACACTTGGAGTTAAAGCATACTATCTACCTCCCAGCGAAGCACCTAGTAAGGAAGCTCTTGTCGAGAGAATGATCGAGATAATTAAGAGCAATATTTAGCCGAATAACTTATTTCCCGCCGATAATATCAGAATTATTTAGTAAAACACGCTCCCTTAAAGATCGATCGGTGAAGAACATATTGGTTAATAGTTTAGAAGCTAAGAAGACTATGCGGAGAAACCTTTTGAAGGGTGAAGAACTGGATAAAGTCCTAGATATGAAGGTAAAGGATTTTATCAAGAAATACCGTCCTCCTTCAACAACGTATATAACTGTTAGGAAGGGGACTAAACTCTATAATATATTGAAGTCTCTAGCGCTTGGACATCCAACTATAATTATTGTCGTAGATAACGAGCGTAGACCTATTGGATACATTACCGGCCAACATATTCTCCGAACATTTTACCGTAAACCACAGCCTAGGAGCATATTGGCTGCTTTCTCTATGAAGCAGATCAGTATACCCATCGAGAAATCAATCGATCTACCGGTTGAAGACTTAATGGAGAGAAACCCGCCAGTCGTAAGGGGGGATCAACCAGTTAGGGATGTTGTTAGAATGATGCAGTCATTAACGATACCAGCAGTAATAATCGTTGATGATAACGGTAAGGTGAGAGGAGTTATAACGATGAGGTTTCTCATAAAGACTATACTCAATAAATTATTGGGAGAACCATTAATGATCTAGTTTTTACCGGGGTGGATAATACGCCCCTATTAATAATTGACTACGTACATGAAGACTATAGTATAATACATGGGGGGCACTTGAGGAGATATTATAGGCAGGGACTACCCTATGTCGAGGGTCAAATACTTGAAGCCTATGAAGGATGGCTTGGAAGGGAGAATGTCCGAGTCTTAAACGCTGAGATAACGGGATTACTGACTAGTTCTAGGATCTATCTTCCACGAGACGACTCCTTAAAGTACGGCGTTATACCCCGTATATGGATCGTCTTCTCGGTTAGCAGGGTTGGTAACCCTAGGAGGGAAGAATACTATCCCGTATATCCGGGAAAAATAGTTCCATATATTCCATCGAAAGATCTTATAATGGCTAGACTCGAAGACGTAATGCTACGTAGCATTGGTTTTCAATCTAGACTTGTCGGGGTAATTTACCGCAGTATCAACTTGATCGAAGAGATAAGAACACTTAAAGGTAAGAGAGGGGTTAAAGAGAAGAAAAAGAAGCATAGGTCTAGGAGAAGAAAGTAAGAGATGATTTTATTCGAAGAACTAGTTGTTTCCATGAGATGGGATAAGTTTAAATAAAGGATTTACTGATAATTTAATGTTCTTGCCCACTATAATGGGTAGTAGTTAAGGGTTGATAAATATGGCTCATATCGAGACAAAGCATTTCGAAGCAGATAAAATAGATGTAAATATTGGTAGATCGGTTGTAATAATGCATGAATCGGATGCGCAAGAACTAGGATTAGGGCCTTCTTCAAGGGTTAGGTTAACAAAGGGTGATCGGAGGAGGAACGCTGTAGTCGCAATAACGAGGACAATGGTGCAGCCGGGTAAAATACTTGTAAGTAGCGATATAGCAAACGAGTTGAAGCTGTCGAAGCAGGATCTAGTCGGTCTGCGACCAATACCGGTACCACCGAGCTTCTACGTTTTGAGGAGGAGGCTTTATGGTGAGAGGATTAGCCAGGATGAAATGTTTAAGTTGATCAAGGATATCGTTGAGGGGGCTTATGGAGAAGCAGAGATCTCTGCTTTCCTTACAAGCCAGCTATACTACGAGCTCAGCGAAGACGAGCTACACGCTTTGATCAGGGCAATGGTTGAGACCGGTTCTAAGATCGAGTTTGAAGACACAGTGTATGATGAACACAGTATAGGAGGTGTACCGGGTAATAGTAAGGTCGCACTAATAGCCGTTCCAACCGTAGCAGCAACCGGTTTACTAATACCAAAAACGAGTAGTAGGGCAATAACAAGCCCGGCTGGAACAGCTGATACGATGGAGGTTCTAGCAAGGGTAGATTTCACGGCTGAAGAGATAAAGGAGATAGCTAGGAAGGTCCGGGCAACACTTGCATGGGGAGGCAGGTTAAACCTAGCGCCTGCAGACGATATATTCGTATCGATCGAGAGGAAGATCAGCATCGATCCATGGCACCAGATGGTAGCCAGTATACTAGCGAAGAAAGCCGCTATGGGCGTCGACAACCTGGTAATCGATATACCGGTTGGTAGGAAGGCTAAGGTTAAGAGTATTGAGGAAGCAGACCAGCTAGCCGGCCTCTTCATTAGGCAGGCCGCTAGGCTGGGTATGAGGATCAGGATCGCTCTCACCTTCGGCGGGCAGCCGATAGGTGCAACCGCTGGACCAGCTCTAGAAGCTATGGAAGCCTTGAAGACTATGATTGAGAGGAAGGGTAAGAAGAGCCTAGTGGATAAAGCAATGACGATCGCGGGGCTAGTATTAGAACTCAGCGGTAAAGTACCTCCTGGTAGGGGGGCTGATGTTGCCAGGGAGGTCTTCAGCTCTGGGAAGACTTATGAGAAGTTCAAGGAGATAATCGAAGCCCAGGGCGGAAACCCCAATGTTAAACCGGAAGACTTACCAATAGGATCGCACACCTATACCGTTGAATCACCAATTGAGGGGGCTGTAACCTACATTGATAACGCGGCTATAACAACTATTGCTAGAGCTGCTGGAGCCCCATTCGATAAGGGTGCTGGGGTATACCTGCACAAGAAGATTGGTTACAGAGTTAACCGTGGAGAACCATTATTCACGATATACAGCAGTAGCTCTACGAGGCTCCAGGAAGCCATCAATCTAGCATCTAGGTTTAACCCGGTAATCGTCGAAGGAATGCTGTTGAAAACCCTACCATGAAATAGGTTATTGTTTTTGTCCAAGCTCGTAGCTAATCTCTATCTTTTTAGGCCTAGCACTACTCCCCAATAACCCGGCTACGAATCCCTCGAGAATGCTCGCCACGATCCTTGCAACCTTGGGGTCCATCTCAACGATCTGCCCGTCGATCAGGACTTTTAAGGGATATGCGTAGGGGCACTCGTATGGTAATGCTAGTCCGTGGAGTATCTTCTCGGCTAACTCGCCCCACGAACCAACTCCGCATATGTCTGGATCACCTTTAAACCTCGAAGCGATTAATTGTACTGCATCACTATAAATTTCCCCTGCTAGTGATTCTACTTCATCCATTAATAACGCGTTATATCCTATACTCTTAGCGTTCTCGACAACTTCTACATCGTTACTAACAATATACCAAAGCCCTTTATCCTCTCTGATCAAAGCGTTTATTTCAGATGATTCCTCGACTATTGCAATAGCCTTACCTACCGGTTCGCCCCGGAAACCCTCCGCGATTACAAGCGGGTGATACTTCATCGTTAAAACTATTTCTCGGAGACTAGTAAATTCCTCCCTCAAAACCATTGTGGCTTCAGGACTAGATACTATTACTGACTCGGCACCAGCATTCCAATACCTACCACTATCGCTCAGTGGATCAATTATTTTTTCATGAGTCTGTTTAACAACTGCGAGTCTAACGCCCTTCTTGCTTAGAACTGATACAAGGCTTGTTCCGAGACTAGTTTTACCAACACCCGATCTAAGCGATATTATCCTATAGATGGGCGTTAACCCTATGATCTGCTCGATATGACTACTCATAACAAACCACGCACTACAACCATTCTCCAACCTATACATTGTAGATATACTTATTTTAAAATTAGTCTGATTACAATTACTAGGATATAACTAAGCTGGATTATTAGGGGTTTGATATAGTTGAAATACGATGCAGTAGTTGTTGGAGCAGGCGTGGCCGGGCTTAACGCGGCATATATACTGGCTAGGAAGGGGTATAAGACGGCGATCATTGAGAGTAAGCCTCGGAGCAGGATTGGGGATAAGACTTGTGGAGACGCTATTGGGGTACATCACTTCGAGGAGCTCGGCTGGAAGCCGCCTGAAGAAGTAATAGACCACTACTATAAAGGCGTTAAGATCTATAGTCCAAGCGAAGAATACAGTATTACTGTTCCGGGTGAGGGCGTTAGTGTTAATAGGATAAAGTTTGGCCAATGGCTGTTGAAGAGGGCTGAAGAAGCTGGAGCCGAACTGCTAGATGCCCATGTAGTGCTTGGCGTTGAGGTTAAGGATGATTATATAAAGTCCCTAAAAGTTAAACCGATCGGCAAGCCTGGAACGATCAATGTAGAGGCTAAAGCATTCATAGATGCAAGCGGTTCAAAACCAGCTATTAGATCAAGGCTACCGCCGGATAAATGGCCTATCGCTGAGAGGCCCTACATGACTGATTTCAACATAGCTTACCGCGAAGTACTCGAACTCGAAGAACCGGTTAAGAGCGAGGATAAAGACTATGCGGTAATTTATCTCAACACAGTAATAGCCCCAGGCGGGTACTGGTGGCTCTTCCCGAAGGACCCGGAGGGCAGGATTGGTAATATAGGTCTCGGAGTTATTTGGGGCGTTGACGAGTATAATCCTAGGAGTAATTACGATAAATACTTGAGGCCTAGGTTTAAAGGCAGACTAATCCATGCGGGCGGCGGCATAATACCAACCCGTAGACCGCTACCAACACTAGTATGGAGAAATCTTGGAGCCGCTGGAGATGCGGCTTATACTGTAAACCCCGTACATGGGGGAGGAATAGGATCATCAATGCTTGCGGCGACAATAGTAGCCGAGAAAATAGCGGATGCACTCGAAGAAGGTATTGTTAACGAGGAGAAGACATGGAGTGCTAATAAGGAATACCTTAGAAAGTATGGTGCTAAACAAGCAGGCTTAGACATTCTGAGGATGTACCTTCAAAAGCTTACAAACAACGATTTCGAATGGATTATTAAGAATAAGATAGTTGATGGTGAAAAGATCTATGAGCTCGGTGCGAAGGCTAACCTAGTAGACACGGTAGTGAGAGGAGTAACGAGATTCGTAAAACTACTAGGCAAGCCAACCCTTCTAAACCAGTTGAGAATCGTTAAGAAGTACATGGATCAAGCAGTAAAGCTATACTATGACGAGTACCCGGAAAACCCGAGCAGTATCTGGGAATGGATGAAGAAAACAGACAAGTTCATAGACGAGTATAGGAAAACGATAGGGTTCGATCCAGGTCAGAGAGTAAAATGGTAATAGTTGCTGGGCTGGATCTGGCTGCATATCAGCATCACCCGTCAGGGGTTGCAGTACTAAGCGATAATAGTGTTTTATTCATCGGCGTAAAACACAGTGATCCCGAAATAATAGGCTTGATCAAATCATATAAACCGCGTATAGTAGCTATAGATTCCCCACTATCCCATGCTCTGACTTATCGGGAAGTAGATATACTTATGAAGAGGCGTGGATACCCTGTTTTACCCCCCGGCTGGAAGACGATGAAGCCACTCGTAGATAGGGCTATCAGGATTAAGGAAATACTTGAAGGAAACAGCATAGTAGTGATTGAAACCCATCCTAAAAGTGCCCTTAAATCGAGCGGCTGTAAAAACATAGATGAACTATTAAAAAACACTAATATTATGATAGGTTTCAAGAAGAAACTAACGAGGGATGAAGCCGACGCATTAATAGCCGCGATAGTAGCCAGATTCTACGTTGAAGGTAGAGCTTATGTTGTCTCAGCCCGGGATGGAATAATTTACTTAATGCCCAGAATCTGTGGTGGAAGGCTTTGAAGCTTAAAATTTTCTCTCTAATACTAATGTTTTTAATAATCTTATCAACTCATAATCTTGTTTATACGGATTCAGTAGTCTTGAAAAATGTTGTTTTAGAGATATTTGGGGACGGTAGTTATAATGCAAATATAACGTTGGAGCTAGACATCCACAACTATACCGAATACAAACTAGCCGGTTACGCCAATACTACCTATTATAGCTTGGAAATCAGCGGTACTCTGAAAAAGACGATGAATACTAAGTTTAATGCTGAAATAGATGTTTATGCCTATAGGCAAAATATGTATAAGGCTTCTATCAATTTCATAAATAGAACTAAGGGTTTCTACGCTAAAACGGCATATAACTATACGTTAGAAATAAATGAAACCGGTGCAATCGTTACGGGGCTGGTTAATTTATACACAAATAGTAGACTCGAGGCGTTAAAATACAACCTATCAATAATTAAACTAAAAATACTGACAAATAACACTGCAAATGTCGAGTTACGCTTTAAAACAATTAATGATCTTTATTTTTTAACTATAATGTTTAACGGAGTCTTTTTACAATACGGGTTAATGAGTAAAATACAAACCCTACTCCCTAGGACGATATATGATGCGGTAGTAAACAAGTATGCAAGTATGAAGTCGAGAATAGTACTGGATGGGAGAAATTATAGTTATAGAAAAGTAATTGTTGGACGAAACATGCAGCCGCTAGTGATTAATAACTACTACGTTCTACCAGTATTCAGGGATTATAAGACAACCTTCTATTTCCCGGTAAGCCCCTCCAATACACTCATAGAAACAGCTATATGGAAGACTGAGATCAATGAATACATGGATGGGTCGATCATATCTTTAAAAGGCGTGTATAGTAATGGTCTTCTCGGCGCTAAGAAGTTTATTGATAATATGCGAGGAATTCTTAAAGGTAATAGTACTTTGAGGATTAACTCGCCGGATATAGTTTTCGGGCTGGGTAGCGTTTATTCTTCCAGTTTAACTATTACGGCTGAGACTAATACTTCAAACCTAGTATTAAAATGGAAGACGACTGAGACCTCGACGCCTACAACAAGCAGGGGAGTAGACTATTCCTGGATACTTATAGGTTTAACGGCTGGATTAATTATTCTTCTAGTAGGGATACTGCATCGATATTATCGCCGATGACTTTAAGCGTGTATTCTACGATGGTTTGTGGCTTGAATAAAGCAATGAGCCTTTTGAGCAGAGGCATTTTAACGAGTGCTCCAGCGGCTCTCGGATGTCCTCCGCCGCCGAGCCTAACAGCTAAGTCTCTGATATTAACTCTTCTACTCCTTAAACTCAGCTTTCCTGTACGGTCAACTATTCCAACGATATCGGCACCCGTACGTCCCATAACATAAGCTGCTAGGAAACTATTATCGATTACTTTACTACTCGGTGCAACAGCTATTTTATATCCGTTGAAGCTAGCCGTTACAATATATGGGTCTATACTATTATATTCCCTAAGCTCTACCTCGACCCTCTCAACGATCTTCTCGGTGAACTCATCTGTCCATTCAATCCCATTACTCAGCACTTCTAAGACTTTAAACCTCCACTTCAATGAGTCCCGCCGCCTAACTAGTCTAAGATACCACGGCCCCCTCCAGTGATCAAACCTCCATAAGTCACCTGCGCATACTCCGCCGACAACCTCCGACAAGAAGGATTCATTTATTTCTTTACGATTCCTCGGTGCATACTTGGCGACTACGCCTGCTGCACAAGTTGTGCGATCAATGTTCATCTTTAAACCGAGCTCCTCTAGTTTCTTGATCCATTCTTTATTCCATACATGGTGATCATACCATTCAATGGAAACCGCTACATCCACGAGTTCCGCAAGGTGATCGTATATTTTATCCATGATCTTAGGATTCATGCCTAGATCCATTATAGCTATACGCCTATTCCTAGCATCATCAGTCTTAATCCGCTTAATCACTTTATCCAGATGATAAGGTTCTGAAAAAAGTATCCTCGACGGTCTCTCGCCTTGAAGATAAATGTACAATGCTGCACTTCCAACTCCATCCATGTCCGTATGCGTAATAACAAGGTACTCACTCATCGTGTCTCCCTGTAACAATCCCCATGTTAAGACGTCATAGTATTTTTCCTGTATGAATCAGAAAGTGTATTTATCATATAACTTATAAACATTTACCGGGAAATACCAATATATTATAAGTGTAAGGATAGCTCTAAAAGTATCCGTGTTGGGAAATGATATGTAGGCATTTATGGCTTATATGTATCATTATTGTCGTAGCGGTAGTTGCTAGTTTCACCGCTATTAATATTTTCCTAGAAGTAAAACCTATTTATGGAATACCTGTATTCCTTGCGTGGATCGGATTCATACTATATATTTCGATCGCTAATTACGATTTTATCACTGAAGAACTAGCTGGTTCGGACATATTAACAATTGAATCAATTAACAATATTATAATAAGTATAATGGTAGCATTGTACTTTCCATCACTTATAAACCCGTATATATTGATACAGATACTAGTATTGTTAAGGAAAAAAAATCTTGGTCGCGACAAAAGGATTTGTATATATCGCCTTATATCGTTAATCAAAATTTAAAGTCAATTCCGTTAAAATACTATCTTGTTGATGTTAGGAGTCGGCACTTATATAACAAATTTCATATACAAGGTTCTTTTAATTTACCGAATGAACAAATATTAACCAAAACTCTATTTAAGAC
>JALWZC010000043.1 GCA_027002875.1 Desulfurococcales archaeon | reverse complement strand
CTCCTAGAATCTTTTATTGCGTCATAGGGGCAGAGTTGTTCGCATTCCCTGCATAGAGTACAGTCAAAGATTTTATCTTCTCTAACGATTATTCTATCATCTTTAAATTCTAAGATATTTCTAGGACAAGCTTCTACGCACAGCTTACACTCTGGGGCTCTACACCTAGAATAGTCTATGTGTATGTCTGCAATATACTTGTGAGCAGCTACGCTAACAGGACTCCACTTAGCATGCTCCTTCCCCCTTCCCAGCCTTGCATAAGCTTCCAGTCTAACTTCCTGCTTCGGCCCTAACACGACTATGGGTATTTCATCGTAGACTGGTTTAACGTCTGGATCACTTGTTTTTAAGTCTTTGCTGTACAGTACTTTTGGTTTTCCCTCACCTATCTCAGCTTCATTTCGTCCCTCAAGGTCTAGCTTAGCAAAACAATCCTCGCTAAAAACGCCTTTTTCACTTGCTTCTCTACACTCCTCTGGGGACTTATACTTGTTAATGGCTTCTTCACTTGTAAGGGGTATTAATCCTAGTCTATGGGCAATATATTCGTCGTAGAAAACGCTACTATTAATCGTAAATACAACTGAGTCTACAGCCATCGTCGGCACTTCGGCTATAGAAACTCTTCGTATAGCGTTTAAAACATGGAGGGGTATATCCTTTATATGCAGGGTAACCCTATACGGGTCTTTTTCTAAAACATTTATTTCCAAGATGTAATCACCGCAAATGAAGAGTTTAGCCTTAGACCCTCCTACCTCTACGTCCACCAGGTCTTCTCGTGGTGTCATGTGGTATTGGTGTTACATCCTCTATTCTTCCAATAATGAATCCCGCTCTAGCTAATGCTCTAATAGCTGCCTGTGCGCCAGGTCCGGGTGTTTTCGGACCGTGGCCTCCTGGTGCTCGGACCTTTATATGTAAAGCAGTTATACCCTTATCCATCGCTTCATTAGCGGCTCTACTCGCAGCGATCATTGCAGCATAAGGGCTTGGTTTTTCTCTATCAGCTTTAACTACCATTCCGCCGCTCCATCTGCTAACCGTTTCGGCACCAGTCAGATCGGTAATGTGGACGATTGTATTGTTTAAGCTACTATAAATGTGGGCAACGCCCCATTTAAGTTCTCTGCCGGTAAAAGCCATTTACGCTACACCTCCTCCTGAGCTTGCATTTTAAATGGACTTGTCGGAGCGTAATCGATTAAGTCTTCTTCACTCCTACTAACCAGGTATCCTGGTGAAGTCACCCTCCTACCGGCTATTGCTATGTGTCCATGGACAATTAATTGCCTTGCTTGATATATAGTTCTTGCAAGTCCTTTCTTGTAAACGATTGTTTGAAGTCTTCTCTCTAATAAATCCTCAACTGTAAGCCTTAATACGTCGTCTAGTGTGGCGTTTTCCGGGAGAAGGCCTAGATTATACAGTCTCCTTAGGAGAGCTTTCTCAGCTTGTTCACGCACCTCTTTAGGTGCTGCCAGTAATGAACGGGCTTGATGCCTAAACTTCCTGACGATTGTCTGAGCTATCCAGATCTCCCTCTTATTTCTGAGGCCGTACTGCCCCAGTAGTTTTAGCTCAGCTTCTAATCTCTCCTTCCTCCACGGATGGCCGGGACTCATCCATTTCTTCCTAGGCTTCCTCGGATCACCCATTTTCTAACCCTGCCTCCTCTTCTTCCTTACACCAACCGTTAATCCGAGCCTACCAGTTGTACGAGTCCTTTGTCCACGTACTTTTAACCCGAACATATGCCTTATACCGCGCCAACTCTTAATCTTCTTCTCTCTTTCAATATCCTGTTTTACATAGAAGATGAGTTCGGGCCCGATTAGGTGCATGTCCTTACCAGTAGTGTAATCTTTCCTGCGATTAACAATCCATGATGGGAGGCCGTAGTTTAGCGGGTTTGCTATTACGTCTTCTATACGCTTAATTTCTTCATCGGTTAAATAACCAATCCTCATCTCAGGATCTATTCCAAGCCTTCGGCAGATTGCATAGGCTAAGTTTACACCTACACCTTTAATCTCTGCTAAGCCGTAAGCAGTTTTCAAGCTGCCATCAATATCCGTACCAGCAATCCTGATGATATATCTATAAACCCGGCTACTCAAACCTTCAACATCACCTTAAATATACTCTATTTTTCCCCGACAACCTCTATCAATACCATCAAATTCTCCTATTATAAGCTTATCTCGATCAATAATCCAGTATTTCTAGTAGCAAGCTTAATATTGAACATAATAGGGGATTATTTACTAATGATGATGAAGCGTTTTAGGAAAGACCCGTTCAACGGGTATGAAGGCTTTCGCCCCTCCTGATAAATACTTTAGAAAAACATTGAATTATTCATTGTCGAGAAGCGCCTAAACTAGGCGCCAGCGTCGAGTAGGGTTACTGATATAGCTATAGGTACTACGGCAATGGTATGATTATTTTCATCTTCTATTGTTGCATCATACGTTAATTGCAGATTTGAAAGTATACCATTAGTTATTTCGACTACGCCGTTATACCCGTCTCCGCTAAGTTTTCTAGTATCTGTAATTGAAGGGTTAAATAGGTAGTAGGGTATCTGCTCTGGACTATCATTATTAATGTTTATGCATACAGACTTTCCCTCATCGTAGCCTGCGAAGTAATTAACCATGTAATCATGGGCTTCATTAATTGTACCACGTGAAACGTTCGTTATCGAGTATTTAAGACAAACCCCACTCCCACTACGACTAACAATTTCAACTAGGATATCATAGATAATAGTCATAGTTCCATTCGTCTTGTTTGTTACTAGATCATATATCGGCACATTCCATGTAAACCTATACTTTATCCATGAAACATTAGCCGATGAAACAGCAATATGTACTTTATTAGTCCCAACTTCTGGCTGAGTAGTAGTTGTATATGTTGCTGTGTTTTCCTCACCGATCAGTTTTACCTCGAGAGATACTAGGACGTTTGTTCCATTAATGTAAACCATATATTTCATATCGAGGGATTTCAATAAGCCATTCACATATCTATAATTTACCCTTGTTTCACCATTAGTACTCGACTGAGTCATTGTTGTATCTGGACTAGCAAAGTAGTATTTGGGATTGGGATTGTTCGTGTCTAGATCTGTACATATAGGTTCGTCCTCCCCTGCATCCTGATAACTATTCATGAATCCATGTATAAAGTCTGGATCCCCTAATTTGATCTCTCTAACTTCATAATTATAGCATAAGGAATTACTAGTCCTCTTTATAACATGTAGCAATACGTTGAACTTATACTCCGAATTATAGGGTTTTCCCATTGTAATGTGATAGGCATATAGTAGATTATCAGCGTTGCTGGATGATAAATCATTACCGCTAGAACCAGTCAAGTCTTTTATGAAATCTGTTAGTGATTCACCGGAGGAAATCCACATTATACCTAGAATAATTAATCCAAGAATTAACAGGACTCCAACTATTTTACCGATCATTAACAGTTTCCTCGCATACTAGATAACCGCTATTAGGAGAAACACTCTTAATAAACGCTCGTTTTTCATAAAAACTCAAACCTGGGATAGTCTATAATAAACCTTAAAGAGACTATACTCTAATTGAAAAACATTAGTCGATAAGTGCCGGGGTGCCCGAGCGGTCTAAGGGGCTGGCCTGGAGAGCCAGTGCCCCGTAAGGGGCGCGCGGGTTCGAATCCCGCCCCCGGCGCTCAATAACTTGTAATTTTTACAATATGGAAGGACTCAGAATAATAAAGTAGAGGAAAGTAGTTAGATTTCTATCTCCATCCAGATTTCTGGAGGTACACGTATACGTATAAGCTGTTTCATAACTCTTTCATCAGCTGCAATATATAGGAGTCTTTTATGAATTTTCATCTCCCACTTCTCCCATTTTTTCTTCCCCTCACCGTGGGGGAGTTTTAGTGTTCTCACAACCATGCGTTTAGTAGGCAATGGTATGGGTCCGCTCATCTTTACGCCTGTTCTCTTGACTACATCTACTATTCGACTGATGAACTCGTTTAACACTGCTATATTAGTGCTCCAAATTTTTATCTTAACCATTCTTGGCGAAGACATTGTTCTTCCACCAATTACTAACTACAGATTCCGGCTATTATCCTAAACATGTATAGCTTGTTTTAAGCTTTACCTTAAGGAAAGCCCTCTTTTGTAAAAAATATTTTAGGATGGAGGATTATTTTACAAATATTTCTTAGCGCTACTTAGTCTTTATCTCTATCTGTCTAGGCTTGACGTCAATTACTACTCCAATACCTATAGTCTTACCCATGTCTCTCATAGCGAATCTTCCGAGTGGTGGGAAGTCGCTGTATTTCTCGATTACTAGCGGCTTTATGGGCTTAAACCTTACTATTGCAGCTTCACCCATCTTGATGAACTTCGGGTTTTTCTCGACTACTTTACCAGTTCTCGGGTCTAGTTTAGCTTGTATTTCGATTATCCTTGATGCTACACTTGCCGTGTGTACATGTACTACTGGCGTATATCCTACGGTTATTGCTGTTGGATGCCATATTATGAATACACGTGCAGTAAATTCATCTGCTACTGTTGGCGGGTGGTCTAAGTGTCCTGCGACGTCGCCACGCTTTATGTCTCTCTTAGAGATTCCGCGGACGTTGAATCCGATGTTATCGCCGGGCTCGGCTTTCTCGATCCTTACATGGTGTGTCTCGATACTTCTTACTTCACCAACCTTTCCTGGAGGCATGAATACTACTCTGTCACCGACTCTTAATACGCCGGTTTCGACTCTTCCAACGGGTACTGTTCCCACTCCGCTGATACTATATACATCCTGTATTGGTATTCTGAGCGGCTTGTCTATAGGCTTTGGCGGGGGTTGTAGCATGTCTAGTGCTTCTACAAGTGTTGGTCCGTCATACCATGGCATGTTTGGTGAGCGCTCGATTAGGTTGTCGCCAGTCCATGCTGATACGGGTATGAATGGGATCTTGCTTATATCATAGCCTAGGCTCTTGAGGAATTTACCGAGGATAGTCTTGATCTGCTCGTATCTCTTCTGGCTCCATGGAGGCTCTGTTGCATCCATCTTGTTTACTGCAACGATTAATTGGTTGATGCCCATTGTCTTGGCAAGTATTGCATGTTCACGGGTTTGTCCTTCGGGGCTCATTCCAGCTTCAAATTCACCCTTACGTGCACTTACTACTAGTATTGCAGCATCTGCCTGGCTTGTACCCGTGATCATGTTTTTAATGAAGTCTCTGTGTCCTGGTGCATCAATTATTGTGAAGAAGTATTTTCTAGTCTCGAACTTCAGGTAGGTTAATGCGATAGTTACTCCTCTTTCACGCTCCTCCTTAAGCCTGTCTAGTAGCCATGCGAACTTGAAGCTTTCTTTACCTTTCTTTCTGGCTTCCTCTTCTAGTGTTTGTATTGTTTTCTGATCGACTAATCCAAGTCGGTACAGTATATGTCCTACTAGGGTACTCTTGCCGTGATCGACGTGTCCGATCACTACTAAGTTCATATGTGGTTTTGACTGACTCATTCTCTTCACCTCTAGAATTAAATTAAATCCTACTCTGCCCTTGCCGAGAGATATAAATCATTGATATATGTTTATAAAATTATCTCGGAGCAGAAAGTGATGATTAAGGTATAAATGTTAGTAAAAGATGTTACCTGCTACTCAGTGCTATACGCTCGATCTCTTCTTTTCTCTGGATAGCATAGCTTCTTGGATCGTTATTTGCAGCAGCTATTAACTCTTCAGCTAATGCCTCCTCGATCGGCATCGGATTATTGAAGGCCTTGTTCCTAGCTCCTTCCGTTAAGTGTTTTAAAGCTATATCTATTCTCCGCAATGGGGAAATATCGACTGCGACATGGTAGACTATACCACCATACATGATCCTTGTTGTCTCTTCTCTCGGGGCAGCATTTTCAACTGCTCTTACAAGGATCTGTATGGGGTTCTCGCCGGTTTGTAAATATATTAAATCAAAGGTCTTTTTCACTATGTTATAGGCTAGGTGCTTCTTCCCCATATTCTTCCCGGGGCGCATTATTTTATTCATTAACCTCTCAACAATTGGTATCTCAGCTTTACCGAATCTACGCCGGGCATGCCTGCCTCCGGTATGTGGTAGGAATACCGGTTTTAGACAAATATACCGTTTTAATCCCGGATCCCTCACGACAATCCCATCATAACTCCACTTACCAAACAATTTTATCTCTCTAACCTTAACAATAACGCCTTTCTCCTCAGCCAATCACATCACCGTACTGAGTATCAATCCTAGCAAAGCATAATCAATCACCAGATTGCATATGGTTACTCCCTTAAAATATTTTCTCAACATTGATCATATACATCTATGTAAAGGCTAATTAGGGCTTAAAGAATAGGTTTTTCATTAGCCACTAAAAATTTCGAGATGATATATTTGCCAGATGAGCTTATCCGAGTAATAGATGTTTACGGGGAGATCCAATATCAAAGACTCTTTATAACAAGAATCATATGTATACTTGAAGATGGTCGGACGTTTTTCCTTGAAAGGGTTCCTTTCGATATTGTCTTGGCCCTTAAACGTATTCATGGTGAAGAGATTCCCGATGATAGGGAGAGACTTGTTGATATACTACTATCTATGCCGCATGTCCTTAATGAAATAGGTAAGAACTTGAAAAGGGTAATAATCAACGAGCTCGATGAGAAAACTGGTGTTTATAGCGCACTAACCGAGTTCAGTGATGGAGAAGTCACAATCCGTAGAAAAATGGTTCCAAGCCATGCAATATTCCTTGCAGTATTAAC
>JALWZC010000042.1 GCA_027002875.1 Desulfurococcales archaeon | reverse complement strand
TTTTCTTCGGCATTGAAGCTGGATCCAGAGTTTGACCCTGTATAGAGTCTTCAAATTTAACACTTTGTTTAACACCTTGTTTAATTTTTTCCAGTGCCCAGCCGAACTTCTCCATAAGTATGAGGATAGCAGCTTGAGGCGGGATTACTCCTTCCTCCGTGATTATTGCATCGATATACTCCGGCGGTGTTACGTCGAAGGCGGGATTTAAGACGGTTACATTGGGGTGTTTATCGATCCACTCCTTTGGAACGATCTCCGTAGGATCCCTGTACTCAATAGGTACCAGTTCCCCAATAACGGTCATAGGCGAGAACTTATAGGTTTCAGCCGCTACGAATACTCGAACCCTAGCTTCATGAGCTGCAAGCATAACCTGGCTGGTACCAACCTTGTTTACAAGGGCGCCGTTACTAGCAATAGTATCAGCACCGACAACTACCTGGTCTACTTCATGCATAATATACCGGACACTACTGTCCGGTATCTGTATAACAGGTACACCCGCTTTAAGCAGGTGCCTTGCAGTAATCCTTCCCTGATAGAAGGGCCTAGTCTCAGTACTATAAACCCTTTTAATCTTACCCATCTTATAAGCGGTAATGATCACAGTAGCCGCGGCAGTGCTGTGACAATGAGTTAATACTACCGAGTCCTGCTTAATCCTCCTAGCCCCGATCTCGCCGATCTTCCTAACTGCTTCAAGGCTATTCTTAATAAATTCCTCGGCTCTCGAGATAACTGCTTCCCGTAGCTCTTTAAAGCCTAGATCCGCCTCCAATGCATACATTACATAGTATACTGCGTTAGGTAGACTAACAGCTGTAGGCCTAGTGGCTAGTATTAGTTTTGCAACTTCATTCATATATTTACGGAAAGATTCTGGGTCAGGTTCGCCATTATAAGTCTCAGCAGCGATCTTGAGCGCTTCGGCAGCAGACCTAGCTATTTTCCCAGCACCCCTGATTCGCATAGTCCTAATACCTTCAGCGATCTCAATGATCTTCTCGTGAACACGAACCATCCTAGACACCACCTCCTATCTTTTCCTCGAGCAGCTTAAGTATCTCGTCAAGACTCCTAATCCTCGGGGGGAAGCTACCGTAAACCTGTTTAATAATAACGGGAATAGCCTGCGGAGCAAATAATCCATACTCAGTTGCAATACCATCAATATAATTAGCAGGAGCTACATCGTATAATGGAGCCCTAGCCCTGTATTCATCCGGCAGGCTTTTACGGACATCAGGACTCATCAAGAGCCTCCAATCACCCTCCGGCAGCTTTACCAGTTCACCATGAATAGTCTCGAGGCTAAACTTGTAAAGGGGGGCAACGACGAATACCCTAACACGCGCCTCGTTAGCGATAAGGCTAAGGAGACTCGTACCAACCTTACCTACGATAGCACCGTTAACAGCGATAGCTTCTGCACCAATAATAGCCTTCTTAATGTTCTTCATGAAGAAACGAGCTGCAGAATCAACTATTAAATACGTTTTAACGCCTAGATCATTCAAATAACTAGCAGTATCCAACCCCTCCATACCGGGCCTAGACTCCATAACATATACTTCAAACCTCCTACCCTGGTCAACAAGTAACTTGATAACCCTCCTTACACAAAGGCTATTACTAATAGTTATCAATACATCGCCATCAACAATCCTATTAGCAGCAACTCTTGCAGCCTCCCAGCAGTCCCGATCATATTTCCGCCTAAGATCATCAAGGTAATCCGTAAACCCTTCCAAACCCTTATTCAGCAAATACTCGCCAATAAGTCGTAGGGCGTTAATCGCACCATAGCTCGCCGGTCTATCCCTCATAACTTTCCCTACCAGTTCCTTATACCTTTCAACAACCTTTCCTAGATCACCCGTAGATGCTGAATCCTTTAACTTATCGATTAATGTGAAAACGAGCATAGTGCCTGTATCGCGTTTTGCATATCCATGCTTAAAGAGTTCCTCATACAAAATAGTCCGCCCTCCTACCCAATATAACCACATTGAATAAAATAACTATTCCAGGTTTAAGCCTATAACAATTTCCTTAACCACTATGCTCGATGATATAGTTAGTAATATTCTCTACTACCTGTGAGAACTCCCCCGTATCCATGAATGGTATATCCCAAGACTTAACAGGCTTACCGAGCAATGGTAAAATCCTGGAAACAGACATTGTCCAAGGCTTACCCATGTAGGCAGATACGTTGATAGCGTTTCTATACCGCTCCCCACTATACAGTAAAGCCTTTGTAGGAGCGGTAACTAGTACATAGTTTACATCCATAGACCCTCTCGTCGGTGCAGCTACATCGTTATAACCCTCAATAACTAGAACATTATAATCCTTAAAGAAACCGGGGTATTCATCTATCATTGAATAGATCGCCTCATTATCTAGGATCTTTGAGATTAAGCCGGTGTAACCATCGAGAATAACAGAACCATTTCCACGGAAAGAATCTATTAATTCATCAACTACGCGTTTCATATAGTTATTCAATAAGTTATATGTATCACGGCAAACTATGTAGGTTCTAACCCTGGAAATACCATTATCGCTAATCCAAGCCCTTGTATACCTAAGTAATACTGTGATCTTTAACGTATTATTCATATATTCCATATATTTCCGTATTGATAAACCATTACTTAACGGGTCTATTGGAAGTGTTAGAAAATCAATTGGTGATAACATATCCATGTAATCCAATAAGCCGGCCTCTTTACCCACGATATATGCATCGTGCCCGATAAGATAGCCGAGCTCTAAGCTATGAATAATAGTATCCAACTGGTACCATCCACTATGCCCCCCAACAGGCTTGAAGTAAAGTGGTTTCAAACCTATCCCTGAGAAACTATTGATCAATCCTTTTACGATCGTAGTCTTACCTGAATCAAATGGTAAAAGCCCCGTAACAAGTAGTTTAACCAACGTCCAAGCCCCAACTATTATTTATAGTAATCATTATATTTCCAATCCAACGTATCAACCTTTATAGCTATAGGCGGGGTGTCAATGGTGAAGAAAATAGTATCAATACTAGTAATATTAGCACTCATAACCACTATGATTTCAATACCTGTGACTACACAATCTCAGAGGAGCGGGGAAAACACGGTCGTATTGGTTATTGCGCCAGGATTTGATCCTGGATTGAACCTCAACTATACTAAAACACTGAAAGGACTAATCAACAAGTCTATAATGATAAGAGTATTAGATAATGCCCCATACACCCTTCTATACCACGAACTATTAATACTAAATACTACTTGGAGACTTGATAGGGCAATACCATTAACGGACAAGGTACTATTAAGCAACAACACGTTGGCCGAGCCCTACGATCTATTAGACATAAACAATACGATCAGTATATATGGACAGCTTGACACGCAATTTATCAACACTAAAGCTATGAATCCATTTATGCATCCGCGAACAATAAACCCCTACTACAACCTAGAGAAAAACTATATACCGCCGGCAATCTTCAGGATACCCTTCAACGGCTCAGCTAGATGGGACCTGCTTAAAACATCGTTAACGATTAAGAGGGTAGAACATGGATTCGTGCTTAAAGCAGAAAACTATTTCCAGGTAAAGGTCTCTAACGTCTCACTATCAACGCCTGCGATTAAGATTAATATAACGAGGAATGATCTAGGTGTGAACCCGGGTATCTACTACTTATACTTCAGAATAATCAATGTAACAAAAGACTACGCAGTAGTATTCACGCCGGGAACTAGGAGTAGTAGTGGATGGTTCTCAGAATACTATGGGAAAACGTTCCAGAGACCAGTAATACTAGACTTACCATCTCCCAGCATATTGAAAAAACTAGGATCGGATGATATAAGGTGGCTTGTAGAAGAAATAATTGGTAGTTATACAGACATATTAAACTTTGCATATAAGTTTAAGGGCGGGGTATTGAACATTATAGAATTCCCATTATTCCAAGAAGCCCTTGAAGCTAAAAAATACAATATTTCCGGCAAGGCCTACGGAACACTCCTCAACGAAGCAATGAAGGCTTTATCATCCCTAATAGAAGTAAGCCGTGTAAGCTTAGGGAAGAACATAACTGTAATAATATACTCGCCTTATACAGTGAAAGAATCGAAGCAAAATATTAACGGGTTAACCGAGATAGCCCCCGGAATATATAATGTGACTGGAAGCCTAGACAATATTATTAAAAATGTCAAAACCGCACACATATACTCCTTTGCGAACTCGAGAATACTAGTTACACCGGACCCCAAGATTACCGGATACGGTGATGGAGTATTAATGATCTATAAGCCCGGTCTCTCTAAGGAATTCGCACCTAAAAACGCTACAACAACACCCGAAAACATAGCCATGTATACGGCATCACTAGTAAACGGTTACGGGATAGGCATGAATGGACTCATAAGAACTATACAGGAGAAAGACGCTGAGATAACACAGTTAAAATCAACTATAAATGAAAAAGAATCAACTATAAATCAGCTGAATAAGCAGATAGAGGGTTTACGGATGCAAATCGGTAATTTAACGGCATTGAACGCTAACTTAACAATGAAGATCGATGAGCTCCAGAAAAAAATTAATGAGGCGAATAAGCTAAAACAAGAAGCATATGAATATCTACTATCCGGTGTAGCAAGTATTATCGTTATTATCCTGATCCTATACTATATGCTGAAGAGTGCAATTGCAAAAACTAAGGTAGCACCGAAGAAACGTAAGAAGTGAGTTTTTCAAAAAACTCGGTGTATCCGAGCTTATTAATCCAGAAATATATTATGAGAAGCCCGAAACCAATAGCAAAGCCATTTCCCCAAATACTCCTACTCCTAAACAACGGTATCCTGATCCTAAACTTCTCAGATAATGGATAGAGAATGAAGACTCCTCTTTTAGTCAACGAATCAAATAATAAGTGGAGACCGTAACCACCTAAGAAAGCATACGTACCTGGTAAGACTATTCTCGAAGAAAGAACACTATTAACCGCTAAATACGCGAGGAAGGCATATACTATAAGTGTAAAACCAGAGAGTGCGAAAATATTGTGTAGAAATTTTCTGTGTTTAAACCTGAGATCGAGATCGGGTATCCATGCACCAATTATGCCGAATAATCCAGCGATAAACGCTTCGGACAAGTTATTCGATAAATACAAACCGATAGTTAAACCAACAAACATGTGCACACTCCTATACAACCCGTAAAAACACCTCTAACAGTAAAAGTGTGAGGTCGGCAGAGGACCACTTCTTCACCAATTCAGATCTTCGATCCCGGGGTATATCCTCATCCCTCCCATACTACTTCAAAATCTTGTCGTAAACCCATATAAATCTACTAGGAATAAAAACTTCTGGAAACCCCTTCTTTTCACGCCCCATTCTCACTATAGGCTTCATCAAGTGTTTAAAAGCTCTCGGAGGAGGCTCGTAGAAGCCTGGTCTAAGTTTCCGTGGGAGATAATACGTTATCTTATGCGCACTAGGATCCCTATAGCCACACTTGGGACATTTAAAACCCTTCCCACGCCCCATGCTCTTCATACGAGCACCGCAGCGAGGGCATCGGGGATTAACCTGTTTAATAATTGGTTTAACCATTATAACACGAATCTTCTCCAAGTTAATAGTTGGCCCATGACGGCTACTATATGGTCGAACTACTCCATAAACCTCCACTTCATCACCGATCCATAACTGCTCAACTATTTGTCTAAAACCACCAGTGGGTTCATAAGCTGCTACATCGATCCTACCAGTAAAATCTCTTAACTTAAAAATAACGTGTCCGCCTCTAATCCTACGAGGCACACTATCAACGAAGCCCCTGATGATTACTCCCCGATAAATATATGCTTTAGAAATAGTTGTTTCAACTAGGTGAGCATCTGTATGTTGATTAGTCCTATAAATCATCCTTAAAGGAACGGGTTCGTCTATCTTTAAATAATTATATGCTTTTACCAGAATATCGGGTTCCTCTCCTCTAATACCAAGTAGTACAGGGTCCGGTCCATGCGGGGTTATTAATGGTTTATTCGTCTCGTAGTCATAGTTTAATAATGTATTAGGCCGTGTAGCTTCATCCATTTCTTTAACGGATTCCGGATCAACCCTTCTAGGCGTTCCAAGGTATGATTCGTCCCTATAAGCTATTAATTCAAAAGTGTAATCCGTGCTCGTCATTCTGAAGCCAATACCAGCTAGAGCACCGATAAGTCCTCTCATACCCTGCGATAATTTTTTAAAATATATTCTCCCATTGCTTTTTTCAATTATTCTCTTAACTAAGCTAGTTGGTACTACATCGTTTACAGCCTTGTGTCCCAGCCATTTAATTCGATCATCATCTAGACATAAAGTAAAAGATCCACGGTAACCCGCACCATAATTATCAACAGAGAGGTAATAAGTATTTCCTGGAGTTAAGGATGCCGTCTGTATAGTAACATTGTCATTATCGTATATATATCGATTACAAGCAATTTCTGTTATTCCATCATCCTCCCATATTGCAAGATTAATTCGCCTTAAACTTCCGTACACACCACCTCTTAGAGCAGTTACTATTACTTTACCGGTAGATGTTGCTTGAAACTTAAACCATCTATTATAAGAAGGGCTTGTATTCCAGCATGATGCAGAATTTCTATCTGCTGTAGCTCCTACTGTGGTATAGGCAGCATTTGGGCTACACCATTCTACTATTGATGAAATTTCTATTGCTCCTTCGTAAAAATCATAATCCACGGTATTGTCCATCGTTAAGGTAAAGCTCCCGCGATACCCTGCACCATAATTATCCACAGCAATATAATAGGTATTAC
>JALWZC010000041.1 GCA_027002875.1 Desulfurococcales archaeon | reverse complement strand
AATTTGTATTAGTTAAGACTTCTCCTCCTACAATATACATATAACCGTCTATATAAGTGATAACTGAAGCATCACCCTGAACAGTATTAGCATCTGAATAGTCCCAAAAGCCTGTACTAGGATTATAATAGTATGCGTCCCACATAGTAATATACCAGTTGTTGTAGAAATTATTGTTTAGCGGTTCAATACCATACTGTAAAGTCCTTATAAGGACTCCACTATATAAGAAAGACCCTACAATAAATCTATCTTCACTATTATATAGCGTATACGTATAGCTATAATCCAGTTTTCTTCCACCCCAAGCTCCTTCGTAAACACAAAATACCACATTATTGCCTGATATCTCCATAATAAGAGTTATAACCATTTCATCGGCAATGTCAAAACCCTTACTTATCCTAATGATTATAGTATCGTTTCGCACCATAGCTGAGGAGCAAAATAAACTAATCCGCTGCTAAAGAGATTTGCTCCTAATTGATAAACGTACCCGCTGAGATTAACGTTTCCATTTACAATTCTCCCTGTAGCAACTGATATCACAGTCGACAATCTGTTATCTGACGAAATTACATTAGGATATGTCGGATAGAACGTTATATTAAGTACTACTCTTGCTGTCTCGAGTGGACCGTTTCTGTAGTAGAATCCTACATATGGGTTTGTATAGCATTGATGGGCTGATAGTATAAAAGGATCACCAAAATAGATAAGTACAGAATTCTAGTTAGTTTCATTTTCCAATCACCTCTATTTTTGTTATTGTTGCTGGCCATATGCTTACTCGTGGTGTTGTTGCAGCTATGTTGATTGTTCCTATCAAGTTTGATTTTTCGAATACGTATCCGGGCTTTATGAAGCCTGGTATCCATATGTGCATGATTATGGTTATAGACTGGTTTACAGCTAGTGTTATTCTGGTTACATTGTACCATACTAGGTCGTTGGTTCTTAGGACAATATATACTGGCTTATTGTCCCGGATTATGAGTACTACTGGGATCTTATCGTGTATCGGGTTGTATGGTTTCTTCAAGAATATTATGTTTCTAACTGTACTGTTCTTTATCTTCATGAGATCCATTGTCCAAGCCCTGAGCACCAGTACGTTGCTTGTCTTTCTCAGTTTGTCGAGGTCAACATATTTTACCGGTATGTAGATGTAGCTCGCACCCCCGGTTTTTACGCCTAGTAGGATCTCTGCTCTCCGGGGTGCTTTTGGCCCGGCCCGATACGTTAGTTCTACGGGGATCGAGAGGATCTCCCCGGGCTTGGCCGTGAGGATATTATTCCCGAACCTGTAACTACTAAGTACGCTCACAATAACTGCTCCCCAATCGGGTGGAAGTTCGCTCGGACTACCAATAAAACCTATAGAACCAATACTCATAGTACTAGGAACAGGTGTTTTACCGCCTTCGGGGATCGAGCCATTACTAGGTTCCGCTACTGATCTAGTACTAGTAGTACTATAAATCGGTAATTGATAATGACCCATTATAGCAATCATAGAAATTGATACTAATGCTATGAATATAATGAATACCAGAGATCCTGTACGCATTTTTACCCCTAGGAATGATGGTTTTGCTTAGTTACTATATATTTCTATAGATGTTCAAATTTTTGAACAAATGGGATGTTTTAAAAGTACAAAAGTATAAATTAATAAATAAAGAAAACTTTGGAAAACGAGCTTAAATAAATGAGATGTTTCTGTTATAAATTAGCCTTGTCTTTATTAGTAGGCTGTCATGTTATTGTCATAGTCTTTTATAGAATTATGTAAATTAGCCATGTAATATTCGAAGAGCTTTTTCGAAACTTCATCATAATCGAACATCCTATCTTTCACCGTGTCTTCGATATACTTGCTTCGCTTCTTCAGCTCGGTTAATAGTTCATTAATGATAATCCATTTGCTTTGGCTACTTGTTTAAGCCTGTAGCTTCTCTCTACGACTTCCTCTGGTGTATTAGGGTTGAAGGAGTCTGTGAAGGGATCCCAGGAGAATACCTCTGTATAGTTTAATGGAATAGGCTTATTTGCTTCGAGGTCGATCCTGGCTATTTCCCATTCTTTAACCGTTATCTTGACAACATGGTCGTCTTTGAGCTTTACCCTCCTCATGAGAGCTATGGCCCGTATTAGCGTGAGGAAAGCGGGCTTTACATTAAGGGGTGGCGAAGTCATACGCATAAATGTTTCCTCGGTCGAATTTGTGTGAAAGATAGCAGCACTCCCCTGACTTGTAGTGGCGGCTTGAACTAGTATCTAAATCTCTTTCCCGCGGACTTCGCCAATCATAGTATATTGTCCTCTTTTACATAGACTAAACTTTGTGAGCTCGAATAAGTCTCTGTCTAGCTGAGAGGATTCTGTCGTGTAGCCTTTCCTGGTATAGAGCGGAGATCCCAGTTAATGTGAATAGCCTAAGTCCCGGCGTGTGCTCGATCGTTAAATACGCGTAGTCGGGTGGACCCTAGGGTTAGGAGGTCTTGTAAAGAGGGTAATAATCTAAGCTCTTAAGGTAGTGATCTCCGTAATGGTGCTTCAAGACTATTTTATATTTTTAATATCTAAAGCGGGTGATCAGACATAGCGTCCACATACAGGTGTATATGTTTGGAGTATTGCTATCAGTAAAGGTGTATTTGATGAGTATAGATCCTGCAGGGCGAGGTAAAGATGGTTGAGTTCTAACAGGTTATTAATAATCTGTAAGTTTCTGATAGGTGGGAGGGCTTGGGGAGGGACTCGAACTAAAAATGTAGTCCCGCGGGGGGGACTTGAACCCCCGACCACCCGGTTTCTGCGAGCCCCATCCTTGTTGTGCCGCCCCGCCTTCATCCTTGCCCCCGGTTGTTTCTCGGGGGTGTCTGGCGGGTGGGGGGCTCGTCTTGTAGTCCCTCACTACAGCCGGGCGCTCTGCCGCTGAGCTACCGCGGGTGTTGTTTTCCATCCATATATTCTTGTTTCTTGGGGGTATTTATTTTTATGACTTAGTATTGTTTTTCATGTATTGTCGTGGTTGGTTCTTTGTCTGGGTGGTGTGTTTTGGGTAGTGTTGATCGTGTTGAGGAGGTTTTGTCTCGGGATATTAGCCGTGTTGATGGGGTTCTTGGTGTTAAGGATAGTGTTCGTGAGGAGGCTATTCGTGTTTCTAGGGTTATCTTAAGGTATAGTACTGAGGCTGTCCGGCTTATTCATCTGGGTAGGTTTAGTGATGCTTGGAGTAATATAGTTGAGGCTGGGCGGGGGCTCGGCGAGTTGAAGGATTTGCTGAGGGATCACGCTGATCTCTACTATAGTGGTATGGTTTATAATAGTGTTAGCGAGTACGTGGAGGCTTATATTACTTATAAGCTGATTGTTGAGAAGACTCTTCCATCGCTCGATGAGCTCGGGGTCTACCATGTACCTTACCTGCAGGGTTTGGGTGATGTTGTTGGTGAGCTTAGGCGGCATGTATTATCTCTGCTTGATAAGGGTTTGATCGAGGAGGCCGAGTATTATCTGGGCGTTATGGAGAGGATCTATTTATGGCTTCGTAAACTTAATTATCCGGATGCACTTGTCCCGGGTTTGAGGCATAAGGTTGATATTGCTCGGAGACTTATTGATGATACAAAGGTTTTATTGATCAATACCCGCAACGCACACTTAATAAGTAGCCGTATAGACAGGGTTTTAGGGAAGGGGTAGTAGCGCCTACTTATGAGGATAGTATAGTAGGGCTACCAGTATACCGGCCGCGGCTAATACTAGTATTATTACAATGATAACTAATCCCCTTATACCCCCGCCTCTAGTATTCTCGGTTAGATTACTGGCTTTAGCTATTGTTAGGTTTCCTGGTTTTTCACGGGTTATCATTACTGTTAAACTATTTGTTTCTAGGCTTGGTATATAGATGGAGAATCTCTCATCAATAACCCTGCCCGGTTCTCGGGTTATCCCGGTTAGTGTTAGGGTGTTGTTTTCATCGCTTAACACTAATTCTCCGTTTTTGATTTTGTAGTAGTATTTTGGGAATCTGTTATACATGTACTCGATAATGTTTCCCGGGACTAGCCTGGCTTCTAGCTTGATATTCCTTGCTGATTCTATTATCAATGTATTATTTGTTGTCTTAATCGTTAAGTCTCCCTTATTAGTATGTATTACGAATCCCCCACTGGTTTCTTCGCTACTGATAAGCCCGGCATCTACGGGGATTCCTGGTGGTGTGAATACCCACCACTTCTCAGTGTTAAAGTATTTCAATGGTATAATGATCCGTCCATAATGGTAGTTTATCAGTGCTCTCAGGGTATTCCTAGTATAGTCTACTGCTAACCCCCGATCTCCAAGCTTGAAAACCCCGATCCGGTGGTTAATTATTTCCTCCTCAGCGTAGCTCTTACTGGTATTATGTTTTATTGCTAGTAGTGAGTATACTGCTGCATCTACTAGGTATTCCCGGTTAGAGTATCCGCTTACCTTGTAGAAGGGGCCGTACTGCCATTCTGCTAGTAGTAGGCTTGTCCATGCAGCGTCTACTAGCCATTTCTGCCCCGTCTTTTCTGCTTCCCTTATGATTTTACTAGTTGTAGTGTATTCTCTTAGTAATTGCTTGGCCGTTGGTGTATTGTACCATTTGTACCAGTTTTTCCCGAACATTGACTCGTATTCTGGGTAGGCTCCTGTAGTATTATAGTTTGCTGGTGTGAAGTATTCATGGTATTTATCAATGTATTCGCTTAGTGTTGTAAACTTTATCCATGGTTTCTCGGCTAGCTTTATGAATACTTGCTTGGATAATCCGAATTCTGCATCGTCCCCGTAGACTATTATTGGAGGTATTGGATAGTTTCTCGTATGGTTTAGTATGTCCTCCAGGTATTTCACTATATCATCTAATGCTCCGGGGTTTCTAAAGTGGTACCTCATAAATCTCGATATCTGGAAGACTATGATCCTTGAACCATTGTATTCTGCAATGTGTGGATAGTATACGCTGTACTCGTCGATGCCCGGGTTTGCTCGGTGGTAGACGTTGTCGTCGATCAATGTATACTCGTATCCCAGCCTGCTTATGATGTATGGTAGCTGGGGAGTCCACTGCCGGTCCTCCTGCCATAATCCCCTAGGCTTAACGTTGAATACTTTCCTGATTAGTTTCTCCTCATAGTATACGTGTTTCTCGACGTGGCTGAATGGTAGGTATTGTACTGGTATTTGACCATAGGTTACTCCAAGGATCTCAACTTTCCCCAGTTTCACTCCGCGTTTAAGGTTTTCCAGTATGTCTGGAGCTGTTGCAAGCATCGAGGTTATCGTTGGCCCGGTAATATCTACTACTAGCTTCGCCCCTGGTACTTCTAATGGTATCCTCGACTCTGCCTGGAATACATCATAGGCTCTCCGGCCGTAGACAATAGTCTTATGTAGGTCTTCGAGTAGCTGATTCATATGTATTACAACAGCGACATAAACGATTCTCTGAGAATCCTTGACTCCGCCCCTCTCGTTAACACTACTATCCCCCGCACTCATAGGTTCTACACCTAGAGGATACATTAAAGAGCTGAACACTGCTAGTAATACGATGAATAATAGTGATGAAACAACAATACTAGTCAACACGAACCACGCCCCCATAAAACACGGCACATTCCACAATTGGTTATAAGAGTGCCTAATACATGTAATATAATAATAGCCCCGCGGCAAGCCCGGCGGCGGCATCGCCCAAGACACCGGGCAAGGCCCGGGAATAAATGGATGATGGGCCGGTCTCCTGCCGCGGGGACACCATGAATAATTTAAACACCCACGATAATACCGGGACCCAAAATATATATAAATCCCATACAGAGAAAGATAGTGGTAGACGCTTACAAGTGGAGACCCAAGCCCCCCAGGGGCAGAAACAAAGAGCGGATAGAGACAAGCTTCACGCTCACACTTACCCCTGGGACGCTTGGGTCTGACGGAGGAGCCGTACGGGCAGCCCGAAGGGAGAGGGAAAACCCCCTCCCCAAGAAAACAACCCTCTCCTACAACAAGGAGGGGGCGAACAGGGGAACACCTGCCCCCTAGCCCAAACTAGCTAGGAAAAAGGAGGGGGGCTTAACACCCTGCTCCACGGCCCAAAAGCAGAAACCCAATGGGCCCCAGACCCCTCTTGCGGCCGCGACTCCGGTTGATCCTGCCGGACCCGACCGCTATCGGGGTGGGGCTAAGCCATGGGAGTCGCACGCCCCGCCGCCGCGGGGCGTGGCGGACGGCTGAGTAACACGTGGCTAACCTACCCTCGGGACGGGGACAACTCCGGGAAAGGCTAGCCTAGGCCGCCGCTTTAAAAATAATTAATGAAATAATTGGTGTAATGGTTGAACGATGATTATTTAGCGGGTCTTATTGACGGAGAAGCATCGTTTATCATAGTGTTTAGAAGGGATAAAAGGTATCGTACAGGGATTAGGATATTCGCTAAGTTCAGTCTCCCGCAAAAGGATAAATGGTTCTTAGAGCGGATTCGAAACTATCTAGGAGATATTGGAAACATATATTATCATAAGAGGGATAAACTATGGTATTTTGAAATAACCTCATATAACGAACTATACGATTTAACGAATAGAATATGCGATAAACTCGTTCTAAAACGTGAAAAATGTAAAAGATTCAACATAATTCTCCGCATGATTTTAAATAAAGAACACCTCACTTACGAGGGATTAAATAAGATTAAGGCGGCCTGGCTAGCCCCCGAAACTGGAGCTAATCCCCGATAGGCGAGGACGCCTGGAAGGGTTCCTCGCCGAAAGGGTTCGGCGGGGGTATTCGCCGCCGAGCCGCCCGAGGATGGGGCTGCGGCCCATCAGGTAGTTGGCGGGGTAACGGCCCGCCAAGCCGATAAC
>JALWZC010000040.1 GCA_027002875.1 Desulfurococcales archaeon | reverse complement strand
CTCACGGCCTATTTTGTCGGGCCTTATTACGGGCTGGTGAATGAAAGTGTCGGCCTGATTCTTCTGCTGGGTATTACGCTGATTACATCCTTATACGTTATTATAGTATCTCTAACAGCTGCAATTCGGAATTATTCGGAATTTAAGAAATAATTAAGGACATGGTCTACCGTAGTTGTAATATCGTATCTACCAGTATCTACTTTGGGCGATCCTAGTAAGCCTGCAAAGTAATCGTAGATTATTTTTTGGTAAATAGCCTTGTAGAGGTTTAGCTCATCAGCTCTTCTAGATACGAGTATGCGTGGATCAGCCGTTACGTATATGCATTTGTATTTTAGAGCTAGGCTAATAATGCTCTTCATATAGATCGTGTTTAAGAGCCGGGGATCTCTAAGTGTTAATAGTATCCACACTATGAAGTCAACAATACTTCTTTCAGCAATAACAATAAACCCGAGAAGTCGTGGAATGATTATTCGTCCAATAAATACGATTATAAAGCTTGTATACTCGAGGACTAGCCAGAGCTTTCTGAGCTTCGGCGGAATTTTAATCTTGTAATATGGATTATCCTCTCCTGTAAACAGATATGTACGAGATAAAAACCGGGCGAGTAGTGAAACATAGAGATGTGATCCCCTAACCCATGATTTCTTAATTTTCCTTTTAACTTTTTTCATTATTGCATTAGCGGCTAGATCGGCAATACTCGTCTTGCCGGAGCCGTCGGGGCCATATAAACATATAAGCTTTTCCAATACTGTTCAACCGGATTATTTTATTATAGTGTTTATTATGATCTTAGATGTTTCAGAAATACTGTAACGGGAAGTATTAATTACTAGCTTATCTCCAGGTAAGGCTTCGATTATTTTGCGAAGTATTTTAGACTGTACTTGCAGATACTCAACTATTTCAGGGAGTGTCCCACGTTTTAGCCATCTTGATCTAAGCTCACTTGTAGGCGAATATAAGTATACTATTAAACTATCTCTCTTAGCTAGTAGGCCTAGAAGATAACTTATTATTACACTGAAGATTCTCGGCGGGTGTTTTATTCCAAGTTTTTTGTTGAAATAATAGTAATCAGATATTATTGAGGGTATATATTCTTCTATGAGAATTACATCTTTAAACAAGCTTTTAATGAATATGTCGATTATTACCTTGATAGTGATGCTTATTGCATCTAGTAGTAGCCACAAAGGATAGATCCTAGCAAATATTCTTCTCCCCCTTGATAATAGGTATCTTATCTCCAACTCGTTTTCTCGTAGTATTTTCAATAGTATTTTCGTCACAATATATGCTAATAAATGGTTTGTCTTAATCCATGATTTTCCAACTTTTAAACCGTACTTTTTCTCGAGGAGTACACTAAGAACTTTAATCTGGGTTGATTTACCGGCGCCGACTAAGCCGTCGAAGACTATTATAAATGGTTTACTCCTTAAAGATATTGGTGATCTTCTCAACGAGTCTCTCCTTACTAAACCTTTTACTTAATACTTTGCTGAGCCGGGCCCCATTATCTATTATCTCATCAATTGATAAGTCTAGTATACTCTTTATCCTATCGACGAATTCTTCGATATTTCCAGGCATAAACATGTATTTTTCAGCAACGGTATCTTTCAGTATCTCTTCGACTCCTCCGACTCTTGCCGCTATAGGTATTGTTCCAAGTATACCGGATTCTATAACAGCGTACGGTAGCGGCTCTTCCCAGATAGATGGGAATAAAAGAGCCCATGCTTTTCTATGTATATTTATTATTTCATCATATTTAATCCATCCCAAAACCCTATAGGTACGGGGATTGATCCTATTCAGTCTTTCAATGAGTTGTAATTGTTTTTTACCGAGTGTCCCTGTTAAGTAATATGTAATATTTTTTCTTTCGTGTAACAGTTTTATTGAAGCGTCTAGAAACATGTAGAATCCTTTACCGTACTTCCCGCTTCCCATATATATGAAGGACGGATTCTGTAGTAG
>JALWZC010000039.1 GCA_027002875.1 Desulfurococcales archaeon | reverse complement strand
TATAAAATTAACAACAATTCTATCAAGTATTCAGCATTTCATTGAGCTAAATAAGGGGAAAATACTAATAATTGGTGTAGCTGTAAGATTAAACGATACGAGTAATGAGAACAACTATATAAACGTCAACTTATCAGCAAAGCTAAAGTACGGTTCTACCTACATATCAAACTCAACACAAAGAACAATCTATAAGGACAAAGCATGGTCCGTGTTATACATACGCCTTAACATACTGACAAATCTAGACAACAACGCTGATGATTCATACCTATTATTATGCACAACTATTACATCAAGCAACCAATATATCGAGAACATGAAAATAGACTTCGACTTCATAAACATCTATCTAGCATACTACAAAAAATACGAAATAGTATTTCCCTTAACCCGTACAGCAATAATTGACAATTTATATTGGTATACGCAGGGAACATGGTATTGGTCTCCTGGCGCTATAGAGTATGAAAATGCATTAAAATCGCTTAGAGATAGAATTTTTAGTGATATATTGAATAATAGAAAATTCGTATTGATCCCTATTGGAGTAGCTTATGTTATCTGGTTATTTGAACCACCTCTAGTCGATTATTCTGATAGCTATGCAATAAGGCTTTTCATCCCGGTAACTACAGTTTTGGTCGTTACTACAACAAATGCATCAAGGGAGAACTATTTTGGGCAAAGCATAGAATATGCAGATATTATCGATAGTGGAGTGGTTTTCAGTGATCCATTATCGCAAATTAATGTGAGACATAGTTTAAGATTGGAATATCCTGCTATAACTAGTATTTCTGTAAGGGGATATAGGGTTACGATACATTATAACGGCGAGAATTATGCTACAGGCGTTAAATGGGGACCGCGTTCATCGAGCGGAAGTAATGGTATTCATGCATATAAAACTATATTATATTATTCAAATGCTAGTATTTCCGACTATGGCGTTAGCCAGTATATAATACTTACTGCTCCAGATTCCTTTAAGGAACTTGCTAGTATCAGTGCTTCACTCTCTGCTATATCGTTGATCTTCGGGATTGTTGCAGCTATGGTTTTTCCACCTGCAGGTATTGCAGCGTTAGTGATAACTGAAGCGTCTATTGGGGCAGGAGTTGCTGGTTTTGTTATGCAATCTATTGAGCAAAGTAAGGAAAATATTCCGATATGGAGATCAATTAGCAGTGGTGATAGTGACAATGCTGGCGATACTGGATATGCTCAAGCTACAGTTTATATATCGTATCCTAGTCAAGGAGAAGGAATTGATAACATTATGCAATTTGCTGGAATGGAAATAGGCGCGCCTCTTCAGACTATAGAGAAAGACTATAAAGATGTTATTAGCGATATGAACAGCAACTATTATCTCTTTAATGTTTCACAATTTAGATGGTTTCATACCTACAGTGTTCCATACGATCTCCTACGCGATAATCCCTCACTAGAGCAATTTAAATTCGGGGTTGAGAATATAACTATCCGTTATACTGCATTCCTAAGCATATTAGTCCATAATACTGACGGTGAACAATCATATCTTAAAATTAATAGTGCGGAAAAAATAAACTACTATCAGTCAGATCTATTCAATATGTTCGGTGAAAGATATGGTTGGTATTCATGAGAGATTTTTAAAGTATTCTAAATTATTGGTTGTAATTATTCTTATATTGTTCATAGTCTGTTACTTTGTATATTATAATATGATTGTTTCAAATCAAATTTATGGTAAAGCTCATCATTTGATAAGTAATGATCTAGATATAAGCGAGGTACTTTTTACTTTTGAGCTTAAATGGGGATATCATAAGATTGTTTTTGTCTTTAATGATACAAGTTGGAATTTTACTATTTACAATATAAATTTCGCATCTAGTATTGTAGTAAACACTACACCCCAACTACCATTCAAAATAGATAGAAAACACAACAATTTAACAGTTATAATTCATAATGAAGACTACGATCCCATGAAGATTAACAACTATACCTGCATTCATAGATACCTCTATTACCTTAATGACAAATTCGATTATATTAGGAGAACACTTAACGCGGACACGGTTACCATAATCTATAAGGATCCAACCGGTAATTTACATAAAAAGTCTTTTTCATTATATAAATATTTCATGGAATTCATTAGGAAATACTATTATACAGAGTATGATTTCGATATAGATCATTGGGATACGGGAGTTTATGATCCCTTTGGTAGTAAGTGGTTTTCATGCACATATCTCTATTTGAAGAGCTACTCGGATAAGCCTATTCATATCTATTTGATAAAACTCTACCTCTACGATAAACACCATAAACTGTTAAGGATTATTGATTATAAGGAGAATCTTACCTTAAAGCCAAACTCGATGATCGAGGTTAAGCTGTGCTTCCAGGTACATGTGAAGGGTATATTTAACGTTGAACGGTATGGTAGGGTCTACGTGTATTCTAGGGAGGGGGTTGTGAGGTCTTTTGAGCAATTCGTATAATGGTTTTAATACTGGAACCCTATCCTTAATATTGTTCATCCTAGTAGTCCTAGGCTCGGCTCCACTTATAACTGGTGATGATGGAAATAATGTTTATGCCGTATCGTTTAAGGGAAGACTAGTACTTTACAATACAACCCCTACAACGTATAATTCGCAAATACCGTATTATTGGCAGGTAGGCATACCCGATTACTTCTTATTCTATCCCAGTATTGGATTGATAAAGTATGGAATAATGTACTCGTTAAACCTATACAATGATACACCAATTATAATGCTGGGTAACGGCTTCCTAGTATTAACTACACTAATCGGTATTAACGATACACATTCAACCTTCATAGTCTACCTGGTAGATCCCTCGTCTAATAGGGTTATTTCAAGAATCGATCTCTCAAATTACGGCGTTGTTTTCCCGAAAATATTCTACAATAATTACAGGGTACACTACCACATATACAGGCTCAGTGGGGGAGAGGTAGTGATCTCCGTCTATGTATTTGATGATGAGAAGTGGGGGGAGATAGTAGTAATTAATCCATTCCAGCAGAACCCGATAATAGGAGAGAAGAAGATCCCGGGCCTGCTATACTATAAGTATTTCAACAATAAAGGCTACGCCTTAGTAGTGCAATCCGTAAATACGACTAGGTTGGCGATAAGTACTTCAAAGGACCCGCTTTTAAACACTAACGAGACTATAACGATCGATACAAGTCTAGACAATAACCTAATAATACCCCTCCTAACAACAGCAACCATGACAAATAGTGTGATCCACTTGTTATTACCGTATTATCAGTATGCAGGATTCAAATACAATGCTACCATAATCATAGTAGACTTAGGGATCAACCCGTACAAGCTTCTAGGCTACTCTATAGTTAACATCGGAGCACATGGTGTAACAACAAAGTATACTTATCCCCACATTATAGATGGTGAAATCCTCGAGCCTTATGTTCCGGGAGTCCTAGCCTATAATACTACTAATAGGAGGGGAGAGTTTTACGTTCTTAACAATGGATCCGAGGAAAACTACTCGATAATAATTCCGCTGCATCAATATGTTTACGTGGTGATAAGCAAAACTGTTAATCAACAATACGTAGGCGCTTTACCATGGCTCTTAAGGATCTATAGCCTCGAGGATTTCAATAAATCATACATGGATATTTACTTAGATCTTCCCAGTGATAGACTATATGATACGAGTAATACGATCATAGATTATTTGGGGAATAATGTTACATCATTAGCAATACCATACTACAAACTAATAAATCAGACGGACAAATTGGTTGTCGGACTAGAAATAGTACTGATAGACACTAATAACCAAACTATTAAGGAATTATTCGACATACCATTAACAAGTATAAACTTACTCCTAATACCGCAGCTAAGAACAACTTTCGAAATAGAAACATACCAGTACGATGTAAACGATGATAGGTTTAAAGATTATGTTGTAGTATTATCGTATTGGATGATGAATAATACGGCTATTCAAGAAGTCTACGTAGTATCTCCTAATACAAACAAGCTGCTGGAAGCACTCTCCGAACCACCCACAACCCCACTCACACTACTAATAACAATAACCTTACTGATCGCCTATTACGGTTTGAAGAGACGTTTCGATAAATGATAGTAGCTAAGTTCTTGTATCAATACTCCACTAATTGTATAAAGGAATTTATATTGGATAAGCTAATAATTGTATCATGGTGGAAGCTTGAAGTCCGCATTAACCGGCACAATCCTAATAATACTATTATTAATCACAATAACCCCAGCTATCTTCAATGCCTCGTTCTCATTGAAAAACAATATTGATAACGGGTTGATAAGTGATCAGACAGTAATCGATTCAACTAATAACCGGGAGATACTCATAAATAAAACCCTTTGCTATATGAAGAATAAGCTACCAATACTATACGATCTAATAATCAATCACGACCTACAACCTTCGGAGGAGGAAGAAACAGCATACTTAAACACTAGTTATGTATCATTCAGTCTCGCATGGAGCCTGAGGAAAAGGATCTATATATCTGCTAGGATCCTAATCGGTGCTGGGAAAATATTTATCGTTGGAATCTACGCTCGGCTAAGCAAGGACACTGTAAACCATACTAGTGCCCGGGGATTAGTCGAGGATATAAATCGGCTCGTAGGGGAATCCCTACCCATTTTAACCAGTATGGGCTTCAGCGTTGAACCAGGCACTGGGTATGTTACGTATAATGGTACACGCCTAGTCCTCTTATGTAAGAACGGTGTTTGGGGATTAATGCTACGAGGGGAATTTGAGGATGCCGGTAATGCATACATGCTATTCTACGATAATTATGCAGGGTTTCTACAACAATTCCAGGGTAGTAGTTGGAGGAGGCTGGAGTGGAGGATTAATAATAGTGAAGCAGTACAAATCGCGCTGGATAAAGCAGGTTTGAAATATAGTTACGGCCTCAAGACCATGATCAAAAAGTATATCACGGTATTAAACGACGGATTATACCCTATATACCGAGTAGTACTGGTTATGGGTGATCAGTATTGGGAGGTATTTATCAACGCGTATAATGGGGGAGTACTTGCGAGTAATAGTGGGGCAATTACAGGTGTTAATAATAGTGATGAATGGATTAATGCATTGCGCAATTCATTAATTATATGCGGATTGATCACGGGTGTACTAGTAATAGTATTCTCTACCCTATTATTATGGTTGATCAAGAAGAGGAAAAGTTAAGGAAGAGATGATAAAAAGGATTGTTTTAGAGTTCTTCCTCGAAGTGTATTGCCCGTGTCGGGCATACGCTTGTACATAGTCCACAGCCGTAGCAGCGGTCTACGTTTACTACTGCTACACGCTTACCCTTCTCATCAGGTACTACATGTACAGCATCGTAGTCACATACTTGTTCGCAGAATCCACAGCCGATGCACTTCCTCGGGTCTACTACTGGAGGTTTAGCCCATACCCTCCTAGGCTCTGGGCCTAGGTGTTTCAGGGCTAATCCCTTAACGTCTAGTATGCTGTCATAGCCGTGGCGTTTCAGCCAGTTCTTTATCTCGTTTTCAATCCTCCTAAATACTCCCAACCCCTCGATCAATGCCGCAGTACAGATCTGTACAGCTGAGGCACCGGCCATGAAATACTCTATTACATCTGTACCCTTACTAATACCTCCAACACCGATAACCGGTAGCTTAGTATTCTTAGCTGCTTCGGCAACAACAGCTAACGCTAGAGGTTTCAGCGCCGGCCCACTCATCCATCCATAACCATTCGGGCCACCGACTATCGGTAGCCCAGTCTCGATATCGATGTGTAGTGCCGGCCCAATAGTGTTTGTTGCAACAATACCATCAACACCAACCTTTTCAAGCTCTTTTACAAGCTCCGGTATGTTAGGCGTGAAGGGGCTTAGCTTAGCGAAGATCGGTATATCGACTGATTCCCTCAAAGCCTTAGCTGCCTCAACAACCGGTCTATAATCCTTGCCGATATAATGCGTTGAGAACTCTATTGCGTCAGCACCAGCCTTCTGACATTTCGGCCCGAGTAATTGTAGCTCCTGCGGCTTATAGCCTATGCTTATGAAGAATGGTACTCCATGCTTCTCGGCATACTCCTTTACGATAGGGTATTCTCGCTCGAAATAGTGCTCAGCGGGTACATCGCTCCACAGCTCAGCGTTTAGCAGGGCGTATATGAACCTGTAATTCCCACTATCCGCATTAACGATCCTAACATCGCCGGGCCCATAAGTCTTCAATATCTGGGCCCTAACAACTCCGCGATCAACAACCCCCATACTAGGCCTGGGAACTATTGCCGGTCTAACGCTGATAGTCTTAGCAAGTACTGCTCCAACGCCGTGGTCTATTAGGGCCATCATCATGTTAGCATCTCTACTAATAGGGCAGGCGGCGTTCATGAGGGGATTCTTCATCTTCAATCCGGCAATTTCTACTTCAAGGCTTACCATGCTATACACTCTCCGGTAGAGGAACTGTTTCTAACATTAAATACTCGGCGTAGAGATAAATACGTTATGGACGCGTATAAATGATTTTTGTATATTAGAATATGGGTTTCACGGTTAAATTAAAAATAGTTGTATTTTTGGAAAAACCCTTCTTCAACCGCATACCGGGTAGTCGTCCGGGACTTTCCTCCTAAAGAACCTACCGGTTTCTGGGTCTTGGAATAGCCCCATCTTTACTCCTTTACGTGCCTTGGGGCTCAGCGGCCATACTTTCTTTGGTACTAGTTCTACTTCCTTACCGCTTGGCGTAACTACTTTTACCGGGTCCTTACAAGGTGGTCTTGTAGCCATTTTTCTCACCATTAAACATGTATTTTGTATACATGTTTGTCAATATTGTCAAACGAACACCTACAATGACAGCCCGGGTCGCAAAATGGCGGGAATGAGCGTCTGGGTGCGATTCATGATTTCGTGGCAGGGTAC
>JALWZC010000038.1:4929-7054 GCA_027002875.1 Desulfurococcales archaeon | reverse complement strand
TAATTATATTTTTAGTATGAGGAATCGAATTAATGATCGCTGGTGGAATTAATGTATAGTTATCATCACAGAAGACATCGGAGGGAAAGGTTTAAGGAATCGTGTAAAGAACCTTCCGGTATAGTATTGGATTACATGGAGTTCGGCAATCCAAGTGATAGGCATTTCGAGCATAGGAATAACCCGGTTGTACAATTGATTGGTACAAAATACTTTACATTACTAGAAGTTACCCCACTACCAGCTATAAGGTTAGAAATATTGGAGAAAGTTGATCTAGGCCCACACTCCAAAGTGCGTAAACCTATACGTATAAGCTATGACGACTTAACAAGCGTTGCTAGGAGTAATTTACCTGAAGCATTGAAAAAAATTATAGTAGAGAAGGAAAAAGAATTCGTGGAATTCTTTAATATTGCGGAACCTGTGAACATTAAGCTCCATACACTAGAATTACTACCAGGTATTGGTAAAAAGACTATGAGGCACATACTAGAGGAGAGGAGTATTAAGCCCTTTACGAGTTTTGAGGATATAAGGGAGAGAACTAAGGTCGATCCTGTTAAGGTTCTTGTTGATAGAATTATACAGGAACTCACAGGCACGGAGAAATACTATTTGTTTATAAGACCTCCTAGGGGGAAGGGGGTGTATTTAGGCTATCTCGAGAGGCTATATGGTGAACTTTTCTAAGATTAGTTTTAACACGTGTCCATTCTTGACAAAACCTCCACCATTAACTTCTAGGCGTGATCTGTATAAGTGGACGATCGAGATCATTAGGGAACACCGTATTAAACCCCGAAGAAAACTTGGGCAAAACTTTATTATCGAGCCTCAACTCATAAAAACGATCCTTAATGTATTGGCGAAGTATAAGACAGTTAAGCTCTTAGAGCTTGGTACTGGTTTAGGGACGTTATCTTATTATTTGTCCCGCTTCCATGATCTGGTTTACTCTATTCATTTCGAAGTTGATGAAAAACTGTGCGATTTAACAAATACTCTTCTATCGATGAAGGCCTTATTAGTGTGTAGTGACGGCCTCATACACAGTTGGTACGCGGACATTTTTGTATCTAACCTTCCATACTATATAACAAGCGATACACTAGTGAAAATCGCTAAAAGCAATGATATAAAGACTGCATTAATTATTGTACAGAAGGATGTAGCTAATCGTATTCTAGCAAAACCCGGAACAAGAGAATATGGCAGATTAACAATACTGTTAAACCTGCTCTTCGAAATAATTCCTTCGATAGTAATAGATCCGGGAGGTTTTTGGCCCCGGCCTAAGGTTTATTCGCAGCTAATTATAATGAGACGCTTAAAGGATTATGATGAAGACGTGAAGTATGTTGAGGAGACAACTAGGTTATTATTCAATATGCGTAGGAAAAAGGTAATTAAAGTACTTAGACACTTGTTTGGTGAAGAGGCATATTCTATTATCCAAGAAGCATTAATTAACCAGGATAAGAGAGTCTACGAGTTATCTCTGGGTGAAGTACAACGTCTTTCAAAGATCTTGAAAAAACGAGGTTTTATCTAGGCGATTTAATGATTAGCGTTTTCGAAAACGTATATGAGCCCTCGGATGATACATGGCTGCTGATCGAGGCATTAAACGAGGCTAAAGCTAGCGGTAGGATAGGTGTTGATCTTGGATCTGGGACGGGAATCGTTGGGCTGGTTATGCTGAAAAACACGGCTGTAAATACGAGTATTTTCATCGATGTAAACCCTTACGCTGCTTTAAATACTATGTATAATTTATACTTAAATAAACTAGATCACAGAGGATTAGTAATACAGGGTAGCGTGGATATTCTTCAATTGAAACGTGGTATAGCGGATATAGTAGTAGCTAATCCCCCGTATTTACCGGGCGAAAGAACCGAAGACTTAATTGATCACGCATTAATCGCGGGGCCCGAGGGCTTTGAAGCCATTAAAGAATTCATAGAGTTTTCAAATAGGATATTGAAAAAGAACGGACTATTATTTCTCGTCTATTCAAGCTTATCCAACCAAGATGCTATTAAGAATCTTATGATGAAAAACTGTTTTAGAACCTTAAAAATGTGGGTTAAACACGTGTTTTTCGAGGATATATTTGTAG
>JALWZC010000038.1:0-4919 GCA_027002875.1 Desulfurococcales archaeon | reverse complement strand
GTAGTGGAGGCTGTAAAGGAATGCATGTAAGAGTGGTTCTTGTAGGTGTTGAAGGCTCTATTAATCTCGGATTTATCGCTAGGACCTGCGTGAATTTCGCCGTTGAAGAATTATACCTTGTAAAACCACGAGCTGATTTAGAAGAAGCTAAGCGTTATGCCGCTAAAGCTGTCGACATGCTTGATAAAGCTGTCGTCGTGAATGATTTAGAGGAAGCTATTAGTGGTGTAGACCTAGTAGTAGCAACTACTGCTAAAGGCTATAGCCGGGGCGATGTTCTAAGACAAGCTATTCCAATTAGGAGTTTTGTAGAGTTGCTACGTGGGAAGAATGTAAAGCTCGCTGTATTATTTGGACGAGAGAGCACTGGGCTTACTCGGAGTGAATTAGAGAAAGCAGATTTCCTCATCACCATACCCGCAAATCCTACCTATCCCGTATTAAATCTCTCACAAGCTGTCGCTATTATTCTCTGGGAACTATGGAACATCAGACGAGTTACTGCTTCAAACATCCCCCCACCAGCTGATAGGCGTAGTGTCGAGGAACTACTTAACCTAATTAAGAAAGCTTCAATTCTAGTTCTAGGTCATGAAGAAAAAGTTAGACGTGTCTATGAGATTTGGAGAAAGGTTTTATGGAGGGCTCAACTTAGCAGTTATGAAGTAAGACTATTATACTATTGGATGCAGAGAGTTCTCAGCCGTCTTTCCGGGTAAATTAGTAGGGATATATTATCGTTCCAGGATTACCTCCTTTAATAATATCCCAGACAGTCTCAGGCTTAGTGTAGGATGTTATATAAATTGTGATTCGACTTCTTATAGCTAGTAACAAGGCTTTCTTATCGAAGAACTCGTAATGTCCCGGCTCACTCCGCTGCTCCAATAATTGTATTAACTCTGATGCTTTAATCTTCCGTATGGGCTTTGCGTCCGGGTATTTTGATGGGTCTTTGTCATAAACCATTCCTACTACCGAGTAATCTATTACTTTTCTAGCATTTAGGGCTTCGGCAATTTCGACCGCAACGGCTGCAGTAGACTGACCAGGTAACAGGCCTCCGAGGACAACTACTTTGTATTGGTCACTGTAAAGTATTGTTTCTCTAATTGTTGAGGGTACGTCTGGATATGAGTAGGGGCGTAAGAGAGTCTGTATTAGATAGGCATTAAGCCTAGACGACATTATACCGATCATGTCCAGCCAGTAGTTCGATGAAAGCCCAAGGGCTTTAGCAATTCCTATATACTCTCTCGCCAGCCCTCCTCCCCCGGTAATTATTGCTAGCTTATATCCCTGCTCGACTAGCTCCCTATAGGTATCGACGTGTCTTTTAATAATGTCTTTATCCCTGAAGGTTTTACCAGTAAGCTTTATAACTAGCACATTACCCGGATCCATTATTCGCCTGCACCCATGGTATAGCCAATAAATATATAGTTGGTAATAAAAGTATGTAAAAGTAACAAGCTAGGCATACTGCTACTCCTATAGGACTTGTAATGTCTCATCTCTACATGGTGGGGTATACGCATGTGTGGGATCATTGGTGTAGTTGCTCTACCGGGTAAAACACCTTATCGGCCCGGTGTAATGGTTTATCGAGGCTTGAAAAGGCTTGAATATAGGGGTTATGATTCCGCAGGTGTTGCAGCCGTCTACCATGATAAGATCATTGTTGTAAAGGGTAAGGGTAAAATCGATGATCTCGAGAAGAAGCTTGGATTATCGAGCGTTGATGGGTTAACCATTATTGGTCACACTCGTTGGGCTACTCATGGAGCACCAAGCGATGTGAATGCTCATCCACATACTGATTGTAAGAATGAATTCGCAGTCGTACATAATGGTATAATACAGAATTTCCGTGAACTAAAACAATTATTAATAAGCAAGGGACACGTATTTCGCAGCGATACCGATACTGAGGTTGTCCCACACCTCGTCGAAGAACTTTATAAAACTACGGGAGACGTATACCAGGCTTTTAAGCAGGCTATAAAGATGATTAAGGGTAGCTATGCTCTAATTCTAATCAGCGTGCACGAACCGGATAAGATATTCTTTGCTAAGAAGGATAGCCCGTTGATAATAGGGCTTGCTGAAGGATTCAACTTATTGGCTAGCGATATTCCTGCCCTCCTGGAATATACGAAGAAGATTATAACTGTAAGGGATAACTGGATAGGATACATTACTCCGAAAGAGGTATTTATTGAGGAGCTGGATAAGGGAGTCATTGATTGGAGAAAATATGTCCGGATTGTAGAGTGGAGCCTTGAAGATGCAACGAAGAGCGGTTATCCACACTTTATGCTTAAAGAAATACATGAACAGCCCCGAGCATTAAAGGATACTTTCTACGGTATAAGGGAGGATGTAGCGGTTGCTGAAGCGGTTAAATTGTTACTAGATGCTGAGAAAATCTATGTAACAGCGGCTGGAACCAGCTACCACGCTGGATATTATTATAGTATTCTTTCAGCTATCCTAGCACGTAGACCGATCATACACTTTATAGCGAGCGAGTACGAGGTATATGCGCCGACTAGTAGTGAGAAAGACGTATTAATTGTTATCAGTCAGAGCGGTGAAACAATGGATTCCTTGAAAGCTTTGAGAGCCTTCAAGGAGAATGGTGTTAAGGTTATCGCGGTTAGCAATGTTATTGATTCAGCTATTCCGCGGGAGAGCGATATATCGATATATACGAGGGCTGGACCGGAGATCGGAGTAGCAGCTACTAAAACATTTACTACCCAGACGCTAGTTTTATCATGGCTTGCAATAAGCCATGCAGAAGCACTAGGATATCTAACTAGAAATGAAGCCGAGGAGTTAAGGGATTGGCTGGGTAAGAGTAGCGAGATCGCATCTAAGATCATCGCGTGGAACGAGTCATACGCATTAAAACTTTCAGAATGGTTTAGCAGCCGTGGGAACGCATACTATCTAAGCAGGGGGATCGGGGTTCCCGTAGCTATGGAGGGTGCGTTGAAGATGAAGGAGATCTCTTATATCCATGCCGAAGCCTACCCCGCAGGTGAATCCAAGCATGGACCAATAGCACTAGTCGAGGAAAACTACCCGGTACTCTTCGTTATACCTAATCACCCGGAACTGGAGAAACTTATCCTCGGCAACATCCAGGAGATGAAGGCTAGGGGTGCAGTGATAATCGGTATAGCTAGCGAAGACACTAGTCTTAGAGACCAGCTCGACTACTGGTTCAAGATCCCTACTACACACTGGATCCTTACCCCAATAACCCATACGCCTCCACTACAATTACTAGCCTACCACACAGCTGTTAAACGAGGATATGATCCGGATAAACCCCGCAATCTCGCAAAAACAGTTACGGTTGAGTAGAGATGATCACTTTATTAAAGATTTTAACCGGGAACAACTCAATGAATAATTGAGTTGAGATGATAGAATATGAAGGCCGTAATTCTTGCAGCTGGTAAGCCTAAACCCGAGATTAGTGTACTCGTTCCACCGGGTTCTAATAAGGTACTACTCCATGTACTTGGCCGCCCAGTACTCTACTACCCCTTGAAAGCAGTAGAGCAGGCATTGAAGGGAGAAATAATACTCATATACAGGGATGGAGAAGACAAAGTATACAGGGAAGCCTCCACGTATACAAGCCTAATGATCAAGCCAGTCCCACAAATAAGCGGAGACACCGTTGCAGACGCAATCATAGCTGCCGAAGAATCCCTCAACGATACAGATCACTTCCTACTAGTATTCGGAGACATAGTATTTGACCACACAGCTATAAGCCAGCTCTTATCAACCCATCTATCCGAAGAACCAGATGCAACAATACTAGCTACCCCTCTAATACCGGAACACGCCAACACTTATGGACTAATAAAGGTTGACGATGAAGGATACGTGAAAAAAGTCATCGAAGAACCTAGAAGTATAAGCGAGGAACCATACTATATATCAGGAGGGCTCTACGTATTACCGACAACGATCCTGGATTTAATAAAAAAGTATAAATCCTTCACGAAAGCGTTAAACCACCTAGCTATAAACGGAAAAGTAAAAACTGTATATTGGACAGGACTATGGATAGATATAGGCTACCCCTGGGACTTACTAGAAGCTGTACATCAATTACTGTACAGAATAAAGGACTCATTTATAAGTAACAGAGCAGAAATAGAAACCAGTGCAATAATTAAAGGACCAGTAATAATTGAAGAGAAAACATACATCGACCACAATGCCGTAATCAAAGGACCAGCATATATAGGAAAAGAATCCTTTATCGGAGCTCATAGTTTTATACGAAATTACAGCAACATAGAAATGAAAAACAGGATTGGTTCCTATGCAGAAATCAAGAATTCTATAACACAACCGTACACATTACTAGACTCTAAAGTTATTTTAGCAGATAGTATAGTGGGAGAGAACACTATCATCGGAGCAATGTCAATAACACTAAACATACTTCCAAAAGATGAAAAACCACCGAGACTTAGAACACATCTTGTAAATCCTGCATCAATTAAAGTTCAGAAAAGAAAACTTGGAGCAGTGATAGGATATAATGTCAAAATAAATCCAGGCACAATACTTAAACCCGGATCTATAATAAAACCAAATACTGTAATTCAGCACATAGAGCCATTATACTATCACCTATAATAATCAAAGAATAAAAACACTACGGTAATACTTAAAATAAATTGACCCCCATCCAACACCCCATTTTACCTAGACCAACTAACATTTTGATCCACAGTAATACCCAATAAGGTAATACCTATTTAAACTCTAAACAGTTTCACCAATTCAAGAATAAATTATAATTTACTAAACAAAGACTAGTTTTCAATCTAAAGTTCTAATATTATAACAGAGTGCCATAAAAATTAGGTATTACGCTAAAT
>JALWZC010000037.1 GCA_027002875.1 Desulfurococcales archaeon | reverse complement strand
AGCATATATAAGCCAACGAGTCCTTGTTTTGCTTCAGAAAATGAAACTTCAGAATGCACTCCTTTGCTAGCTATTTCATTTAGTTTTTTTGAAAATGCTATTAAGTAGCTGAGTTCTGCTTGAATGAGCTCATCCGATGTTGATGATTTGAATATTGTTGAACAAAATTCAAATAGTCGATTTAGGTATTGTTCTTTTCCTAATAATCTTTCTTCTCCATCAGAACACCTTATTTTACCTTTTTTAGGTGGATAAAAATGATCTGCTACGGAGTTTATGGCTCGTCTAACAGATGTAAGGAGAAGAGCAAAGTCTTCAGTATTATTAGAATTAACTAAACTAGAGGCTTTTTGAAGTTTTCTGTATGTTTCTTCAGAATTTGTAGCAAAATAATTATTAACAAGATTCTGGGTATTTGGAAAATTGCTGATGAAAATCCATGATGGAAAGATAAAACCTGACAGTGTTGACTTATACTATACTCTCTCAACATACAACTTCCACTACTGGTTTGATGGTGAGAAAGGAATAGTTATTCTCGATGAAAATGCCCCGATAATAGCGATGGTAAGTATTGATGGACACTATGAGATCTACTCGGCAAGTATTGACACTTCGATAGGATTGATTGAGAAGATGAAATGGACGCTCGGTATTGGGGAAGATGTCTCCGGGTTCTACAGGTTAGCGAGGAGTGATCCACTGCTGTCATTGTTCGCCTCAAGGTATAGGGGTTGGAGGCTTCGATCAACAAGTCTCTGGTGGAGTCTAGTAATTGGTGTTTGTCAGCAGAATGCTAGTTTTAGGCAGGGCTGGGGGATGCTCTACGATATTGTTAGATTGTATAATAGGAGGGTATTGATCGGGGATAAACCGGTATTGTTACCGCCGAAGCCCACTGATATACTCGAGAAACCCGAGTTGTTACTGAAGGCTAGGACAGGGTACAGGTGGAAGACTATTGTTAATATCGCGGAGGCGATCAATAATGGAGTAATAAACCCGGATGAATACCAAGGGTTAAACCCTGAAAGGATCGAGGAGGAATTAACGAGGATTAAGGGGGTTGGGAAATACACTGCCCGGTTAGCAATACTACTAGCCTATAGGAAATACAGCCTACCACCCATTGATAGATGGTTGAAGAGGATAATCATGGAAGTATACCATGTAGACAGTGAACACGCGGAGAAGGAATGGGTTAAGCGGTGGAAGGAGTGGAGCGGACTGGCTGCACTAGCAGTAACAATAACCCTTGACGCAGAACCGATCAGTAAGGCACTGGAGAGGATCAAGAAGAAACAACTATTACCAATAAAAACCAATAAACCAACACCAATAAACCTATGGAAAACGTCAAGACAATGGACAACATAAACATTTTCTACAGAGAGTATAAACTTTTCATAAGTAAAACTATTTAAACAAACCCGTACAAAAATATAATTTGTGGTGAGCATGTCTAGTAAACAGATGACTTTACGCATAGTGGGGCTAGTATTCATTTATGCAATCATTGTTTCCGCCTTGTTCCTCAGCACACCTATGATCAATAAAACGGGACAAACCCCCAGAGTGTTTTACTTGAAAACATTCCCATCCATATCCCCGCCGACGACTAGTATTCCTCGGGGAGGAGTTGTTAAAGGGTTAAGCCTTGAAGACTTAGCCGGTAAGATTACTGCTAGCAGGGAAAGGAGTAATGCCTCCATGATCTACAAGTACTTCTTCGGCGGCAGGATCATTGAGTTAAAACTAGTACAGATCCTTAAAAGCGGGACTCTACCCGTATATACTCATCCATGGAACTTATGGTTCTACGCATACAGAGGCGGAAAGTGGATCCTGCTACCGGCAAGGATCTACGATCACCGGTACATCCTGAGAAACATGACAGTATACCACGTACCAGACAATCTCTCCCCAAACCATACGTTATTATTAACACTCCCAACAATAATACCCATGAAGGAGAAATTATCCGGGCTTTTAAGTATTCATCCAAAAGCATTAATGATTATAATGGTTAAGGTAAAGCTTGTTACCGGATCTTATAGTTTCACGTTCCCAATCGAAATAGTCGTAGATCCCGCGATGAATAATCCCTTCATAATGAAGAATACTCTCTACCAGAACATACTCGACATACATGATACATGGATCGATAAACCCCTCCTCGGAGCACTTACGGATAAAAAGTTAACAAGCCAAATAGTCCATGAATACAATGCATCGATCACCACGCTGTACTGGTCGATCATAAAAGCTTACCGCAAGCCGATTAAGAGCGTAGAGATAACCAATACCAGTGTTGTGTGGGTTGGGGCTAAACCTGTGGGAACCGGGGAGTTAACACCCGATGTAATAGAAGCAGTCCCAACATCAAGAATAGTATTCGATAACTGGAACTACACCATATATGGAAACCATGAATTACCAATAGCGTTAAAACCACTATTCTCTACGGGCCTAGACCTCTCCCGGATACGCTTAATAGACCAGTACATCAACATCAAGCTAACACCGGAGGAGAAAAAACCGGTTACAAGAAGATTACTTGTAGAGTATAGGGGGGTAAGCCACATATACACGGTATCAGCCCTAACAATTAACAGGCTATTACTACACGTGTGGATCAACCAGTCCGGCGCGGGCCTACTGAACACTTCAATATTGAGAATAAAAATCCTCGACGCTCCTCCAAGCGAGAAATGGGTTATCACCGTATCCTACACTTCAAGATACAATACTTCCGGCATAATACCTGGATCACCGCTTAACAAGGAACTAGTCCTAAATACGGCCCATGATAAAGAGTGGCTCCATATAAGTCTAAACCCCAGCGAAACAATGAGTTGTCTCTACTACATAACTGATCTACCGGAGACAAGCTATATAGCCCCCAACGGCTCGGTAATCCTCCGAGACTATACTATAAGGATAGACCTGAAACAAGGCTTAGCCTCCACGGGCCCAGGCAGGATTAAAGCAGTAGTAATGGTTGGGGACAACTATGCGGAGAAGATCCTAGGCATAGGTAATAACACGTTAAGCCTCGGAAAGATAAAGTTAAACAACTACTTATACCTACAAGAGCCAGTCCCGATAATCATACGATTGGAACCAGCTGGTAAGAATGGAATTGATGCATGGGTCAGGATAAGCCTTGGAAAGAGTAATTACAAGCTGCTCGTTAGACCGATCCAGCCAGTCTATATGGGTGGGAACGTAATCTATACATCAATATACCGGGATGGATGGAAAAGCATCTCTTCAGGACTCGAATACTCTGAGAAATACTATATTACATCAATAATAAGCTACTACTACACACCCCGGACAAGTGTTCCAGTAACCATCGTGTTGAAAACAGACATACTAGCTTCACACATACACGTAAACGGGGAGTCTAGGAGTTTAGGGGTACACGTATACACTTATAGGAGAACATACCCGAAAACCAAGGGGTTAGGGGAGAAGCTAATCATTAGAGTCCTGAATTACAAGTTTAAAATAACCAATGGATACTTGAGGAGCATATACTCTAATACTAAAACAACGAGCCCTGGAGAATCCCTTCCATTAAGTGATCAAATAATTAAATACCATCCCTTCCACCCACTACTATACCTAGCATCCCCCTACTCCCTCATCAAAGACTACTTATCAGCCCAACCACCGCCTCCACGTGTATATGGGCGTATAAAAGTATTCGACGGAAGAATACTGCTGCCGAGCGGTATGGATAAGGGATTCATCAAGTTCAGGCTAGTAGCCGAGGCAAAGAACGGTGGGGAACCAATAGTGTTTTGTATAGAATTAGAGTACCAGTTATTCTCTACTAGAAGTATAAGTCCTGTATACCGCTTAACCCTATCATACAAACTAGTAGCAAACTGGCCATAACAAATGGAGGCGATAAAAAATGAAAAATCATCAATGGATCACAGGGCTCCTAATGAATAAACCGGAAATAATAGCTGCAGTATTTTTCATTATATGGTTCAACGCCTATCCATTCTTCGCCGAGCCGCCTACTAGTGCTGTATTCCTAGCAGATAAGCCGTTCTACTATGAATTCCTAATAGTGGGCTCAGTACTCTATGGTTTAACACTCATAATCCTACCATACACGGTCTCGACGATGCGTTTGTTTAATAGATATGAATGCATGGATCGGGGGAGGAAGTATCTCTTCACAACGATATTCCACGGAGTATTCATAGCCCCCTTCATCATATACTCGATCATATGCCTAGCCTACACGATCGAAGTACAGAGCCTACCCTACGAAGCCCTCGAATCATTAATACCACAGATAACATGGTGGGCTAGAAGCTATAATCCATTAATCATACTATACTACATCCTACCATTCTTCTACTACCTACTCGCTGGTTACTCATGCTTGAAGAAACCAGTCAATATAACTTGGAGAGCATTGATCTATGGAGCATCAACCGCTGCAATCCTATTCGGCTTAGTCATAGCTACTAAGATCGTTGACTATGGAATATCCGCAATGGCAGGATCATACCTAGCCCAACTAATATACCTGAGAAGAATACATTATTTATACAATGCTTACACGGAACAACTCCTATTAATAATACCGACATGGGGGAGCCTACTATACCTCTACTTTGCCCGCCTAGTAATAAGCAAATTCGCGGAATCCATTGGGTCAATAGTCACCGGCTATACTGGTTAAAGCATCTACTAGGCAAACTTTTTAATACATATGTATGAAAATACCGGAATCCCTTTAATACCATAAATTCACTGGCTTGGCTTATTAGCCAGTTTATATATTCAATAGTTATTGTATAGGGGGAGTGTATTCGGGGATGCCTGAGGAAGAAGAGGTTTATACTTATTCGGAGGTTATTGCTAGGATTAGGGATAAGCTTAGAGGGTATTTTAGGCTTCTAGCTGGGCAGGTTGTAGATGAATTGTTTAATAGTGAAGCGTTGCCTGTTGATTTGTTGAAGTCTAGGGTTTCATGGGAACTCCCCGGTTTCCATAGGGTCGGAGTCGTAGACGGAGGAAGCTACATAGTCTCACTAAACATCGGCTACATAGGCATAGTTGCATCGATCGGTATTATACTCGAGGACAACCGCGTCGCTGAGAGGATTGTTGCAGACCCGGTAATAGTCCCACATGATCCCTCGGAGCTATCCTATTACGAGTCCGCAAACCTGATACACAGCGTTGTAGATAAGGTTAGGGAAGCCCTAGTATTCGAGAACGCTGCCCGTATCCTCGAGCGGGGTGTTGATCTACTAGTAGTTGACGGCCCACTAATACCGTATGGAGCTATTGCTAAGAAGCTAGTCGGTACTAAGAGTGAATTGGAGGCTTGGAAGAAGTATCATGAAGCAGTTCTAGACCTCCACCATAGGAGTAGGGGTTCTAGTACGAGCATTGTGGGCTTCGTTAAGAGGCCTAGATCAAGATACATTGCATTGATCAAGGGTGTTAGGGGCTTCGACCACGTAATACTCTCGAGGATCCTGGAGCCCGGCGAATACCTGCCGGAGCCGCCGCTAGAGCTTGGAAATTATCCGGGATTATTCCATGACAGGGATGTAGCCGGCCTAGTAGCGGAGATCAAGCCGAAAACGGTTTACTTGAGATTAACGAGTAGCAGCCCACCCTACCGTGTGGATTTCGGCAGCTTAGTTGTTGATTATAGGGGTATACTATCATACCTATACAGTAACAGGACTAGGGAGGGGATTCCATATATTATCATGAAGGCTGACGAGGAAACCAAGATTACAAGGAGACTTGTTAGGGAGCTCTACGAAGACATACTACACGACTACATTGTCGAATATGTAAAGGATAACCCCAACCTCCTCATACCCCTACTACCCGAGTATGGAGGCCTCTAAAATGATCGATCCACAGGGCCTCGTCGAGAAAGTTATAGGTTATATCTATTCCGAGGATGGATTATACGAGCCAGACACGATCACCTTCACGGTTACTAGTGGGGAGAGGGTTGAGATAGGAGATATTGTATGTATAAAACACCCATCGAAGAATACACTAATATTCTACCAGGTAACCGAGGTACCGATGAGGAGGAAGGCGAGGGACTACGAGGAAGACCTAGCAAGGATCGGTAGGCCCCTCCTCGATGAAACTAGGAATTATCCAAGGGCCCGGGCAGTACAGATCGGCTACGTCGAGGATCTTGAAGACCTGATGAAGGGGGAGACTAGTATAGATGACTTAGTAATGCTTATAGAACACATAAAACCACTATCCCGAGTCTACCGTCCAAAACCGGAAGTAATAGATAAGCTACTGCAGCCGAAGGGGGACAGCATAGTTGTCGGGAAAATATATCCGGGATGGAAGCACGAGTACCGGTTCAGCCTACCACGGCTACTAAGGCAGGGATTATTAGTCGTTGGGGGTGTTGGTACTGGTAAGACTACAACGATGATCACGATCCTCTACAGGGTTATTAAGGCATTCCTAGATAAAGGAGCTAAACCACACGTTTTAATAATTGATAAGGATGGAGAGTATGGAGCCGATAAGCTGATCAAGCTAGTTGGGGAGGAGAACTATGTACACATACACGTAGACAATATAAGCGGCCGGGAATTCTTCGATATACAAAGCTATGCACAACAAGTACTCGAGAAGCTGGGATACTATGATCGAAGGAATAAGGTTGCGAAAACACTCCACACATTAATCATTAATAATCTAGCAGGCGAGAAAACACTAAGGCTAACACCCGAATACTTCAAGGAAAAGATTCTACCACTTGTTAGGAAGAAAGCATCCAGTATCTACATGGAGGTTATAAAGGGGTTTAGGAGCTGGGAGGAATCCTTCAAATCAGAGAAAGCCGGGGAAAGGTATAGTTTATCGGATGTACTAAGCCTCCTCCGGGATAAGATCATTGTACACATAGACCTCTCAGCTACGAGAGACTACAACCACGCCTACAGGATAATAGACAACTTGTTAAGGAAGATCTATGAGACAGCCCTCGAAGACCAAAGCTTTGGCTGCATAGTAGTTATTGATGAAGCCCACCTATACG
>JALWZC010000036.1 GCA_027002875.1 Desulfurococcales archaeon | reverse complement strand
ACCCGTTAATGGTAATAAAACGTTTTTACCCCGCAGTTCATCCCTGATCTTCTTATAAGCTGCCCAAACGGTTGCTGATGTAGGTTCTACTATGAACCCATAATCTATTAATTCCCTGAGTGCAGTCTTAATTTCTTCGTCATCGACTAGAATTATCCTACCATGGTATCTCTTGAGAACTATGACTATATCGTCGAGCCTAGGCGGTTCGGGAACCATTATACCGTCTGCAAGTCTTGACGTCCCCTTTAATCCGTGCTCTCCATGGAGGGCTTTATAGACAGGATAATTACTAACTCCTTCCACGATTATTGGTACTGGAATCTTCTTGATCAGGCCTAACTTGTACAGCGTTTCAAACCCCCTCATAATGCCGAGGAATAAGCCACCAGATCCTACGGGTATGATAGTATAATCCGGTACTTCCCCATCTTCATGAACTTCATAACTAATCGTTGAAGCGCCTAGTATGTATAGAGGATTCCAAGTATGCGCTACATAGAAAGCATTATGGGAAGCCTCTAAAACTTTCTCCATAGCTTCTCTACGGCTACTAGTCTCAACGATTCTCCCACCAAGTAGTCTTATGAGCTTCTTTTTACCGGGTGGAGCATCTCTAGGCATGTATATTACTGGTTCCAACCCGTAAACCCTTGAGTATAGAGTTATTGATATACCCGTATTACCGCTAGTATCCTCAACAACGCGTTCAAACCCAGCTCTATAGGCATAAGTTAAAGCAAGCGAGGAGCCTCGATCCTTGAAACTACCCGAGGGATTTAAGTATTCTAGTTTAAACAAGAGCCTACTAGAAGAATCAACTACTACAAGAGGAGTACCACCCTCACCGATACTCTTCAACGGAGTAAATGGTAATAACCCGGAATAGCGGGAAAAACCGCGGCCGTCGATGCGGTAAACAGTTTTAAATACTATATCAAGAGGCGAGCCACATCTAGGGCACTTCCAATAATAACCACTGAAAAGATCAGCTCTGAAACCACAACGGGGGCAAACCCATTCAGCCAACCCGGAAAACCCCTCTTTCTTTTTCTATAATCAAGAGACTTCTATAGCAGGTTAAAACATGTGTTCGTCACAGGTATAACAATCTGTGATCAATACTTTATTTCTTAGTAGAAGGGTGTGATAGGCAATGATTACAATATTATAATTATAAAGGCGCCGGGGGCGGGATTTGAACCCGCGCGGGGAATCCCCCACCGGCTATCCGTGCAGGTCCCGGCTTAGGGCTTAGCAGGCCGGCGCCCTACCAGGCTAGGCGACCCCGGCTCCTATACGCCGCCCCCTATTTCAGATTGGAATATAGTATTCGGTTTATATAGGTTATTTCCTCTGTATGTAGAGTTTCGCATAGTAAACCTGTAGCATGATCAATAATAGTAGGATATTTCTGGTCTGGGCAATCCACTGTATGGGTGAAGCTAGTTCCCATGGATTATTCCTAATGGGCATCCCCGGAACGTTCATGATTGCCCTCAGAGATGCATCGCTAAACCATAAAATTATTACTAGGATATTCAAGAAATCCGCTACAAGTAGTGTAAAGGTAAATCTCTTATCTCTTCCTATAAGTTCAGGAGCTGTAAATACGAGTAAGGGTACAATATACAGCATATACTGTGGTACAAAATCTAGGCCCAGAACGATTATCCCTATGAATAATAGTAATGATTTCCATAAGTATCCGTGACTGCCTCTATAATTAAGTAATGGTATAGTCAGGGATAAAGCATAGAGTACTCCAAGTCCTAGGGGCAGGACTAAATCATTATCAGGATTCCTCGTTAAGAGTAGGTATATACAATTTCTACAGGTAAGGCTTGAAACAAAACTCATTAAATCCTGTGGTGCGCGGGGAAATAATACTAGCCATAAACCAATTATCGATAAACTAATAAGTAATCCAAACAAAACACCTCGAGCATCGGGTTCACGCCTCTCTACCAATAAGAGGTAGAGTAAGACTAGTAGAATAGGGAAGACAATTGGTTGAAGCAAAAAGATCAGGGATAAATACACGTATCCCAACAACGGCTTTGAATCACTAATCACTCTATAAACTCCGGCTATTAATAATAGGATTACGAAGATAGTCCAATCATAGATCAGATAAACAATAAAGCTTGGAAAGAGCGCGAAGATCAAAAACTTGTCATTAAGTCTGAAATACGATACTAGCAAATGATAATATTTTAAGAAAATCATATAGGCAAAGCCGGCAATTAGTGAATACACTATATAGTAAATAGTAATAGAGATAGGAGAGGCTAGATTACCTGTAATAGCGTAAGGTATTAGTGTGATCAGTATTAATAATAAACCATTAAGCGGGAACATGTAGAAATCGTAATCACGATATGGAATTGGTAATGTTGTATTAGCCCTGGAATAATATAATTCATAGAAACTACTAATATCGGAGTAAACGGGTGAATATATAGATGAGCCGAACAATAATTTCTGAGAATCTATTGGTAGGTGTATGATAAAAGAAATAGCAACAATAACAACGCCTAGAATAAATAACATCTTCCTAGATACATGCTTCATTTTTAACACCAGTGATACATTTAATGACCAGTAGTATAAAATACATATCAATGGTAGAATGTAAAAAGTAATTATAAAAAATGGAAGGGTATATCGATATTGATTAGGGTAATCGATCTATCGAGAGCTATTACTGTGATCTTATTAATTATGCTCTTAGTCTACAGCTTCTACAACTACTATAGCCTAGCATTGAACCTTCAGAAAACTGAGTTAAAAAGACATGGTAAGGGGTATGTTTCTGATGAAGTATGGTATGTGTCTAGTGCTAGAAACATTCTAGTAAAAGTGTTCAATAAAACGCCAAGCCTCAGTAAGGGTTGTGGGGCAAGTATAATATTCGAAGGCACAATATACATCGGGTATATTAAAAGCACTGCAGAAAAATATAATGTAAACTTAACTGATACTAGTTTTCATGATATAAAAGCCATATATGTAAAATCGAGGAACTGTACCAATATAGCGAAATTCTACGAGGCATTGATCAAGGAAAGACATGTAAACGTAACAGACATAGTTTACGGGTGGGAAATCCCTGATGCAACAAATATTCATGAATACCTTAACCTCGAGCATCCACCTATGGCTAAGTATCTAATAGCCCTATCAATTCTCTTGTTTCACGATGAACCAATTTATTGGAGAATGCCGGAAATAATAACGGGAACGCTATTGATTTTACTCGTTTTCCTCCTGGTATATAAGTTAACCGGGAATGAATGGATAGCTTTAATACCAGCTTTTCTAACATCTATAGACCCTATTACTAGAGCGTTATCAAGTATTGCGTTATTAGATATATATGTTGCTTTCTTCACGGTACTAGCTATGGTTCCGCTAATAAAGAAACAATATATTTTATCAACAATTGTTGCAGTTATTGGTTCTGCTTTTAAGTTTAGTGTTTTATTTGTATTAATACCAGTATATATATTGTATATTAGAGAAGGTTTAAAACATAATAAGTCTCCCGTAACATTGATCGAATACACTATACGCTTCCTAGTTTTCTCAGCCATCCTATTCCTACTAATCCAGATAATAGTGTCCATACCACTCATCACGTATTTAGGATTCAAAACATGGATTGATCAATCAATTATTGGAGCATTCCTATGGCACACATCAGTTAAGTGTACAAGTCCTGGATGCCCCCCTGTTTCATCGCCGATTGACTGGTTTATAGGGAGAAATGGTTTTCCACTGTATTATTTCCCTAACAATACTGGGTTAATCGCTATAGGTTTCTGGCCATTATGGCTCTTAGCTTTTGTATCCTTTATAATATTCCTGCCGGGATATACGATTAATAGAAAATTTGGTTATTCTTCATTATTCTTATTTGGTACCTGGTTTGGCTATGTGCTACTATGGATTATAGGGGGTAGAACTCAGTATAGCTTTTACAGCGTCCAATTCGTCGGTTTAGTGTATAGTGAGTTAGTGGTAGCCATAACTTATATGTTCATTATTAAAAATAACGGGTTAAAAACCCTATCTCTCTGGATGAGTCTTATAAAATATCTTTGGAGGATCTTTTTGAAAATATTAATGGTGTAATGGATGTTTAGGTAAAGCTTATAAATACTACTCCTTCTTCATAAGGCTTAGTATTTTTAAATTTTTCCGTCCCCTATGTAGCTATCGGTGAAAGATATGGCAGGAGCAATAGCACGCATGAGGTTAATTACGGTAAAAATGCCCGAAGTCTATGTTGAGGGTCTTGACGAACTGGTTAAGATCGGACGTTATAGTAGTAGGAGCGAAGTAATAAGAGTTGCGATCAGAGATCTACTTAAGAAAGAACTGTGGATTCGTGAATCGGAACTATATCGTTAGAGTTTTTAATATAAGCAGTTTAATAATGTAGTAACCTATTTTATAGACAAACGAGCCCTCCTAATAACTAATTGGTAAAGAGGTTCATAAGGATCTATTCTCCTAAAACTGAGAGGAGGCATAAAATCTGGTATTATCGACTTTAACTCTGAGAGTCTAATAGGTTTATTATATAGTCGAGGTCCAATGACCTCTATAGCCATAGCTTTCCTAGACCCGTGAATATATGAATAGTCTTCCCTCCCGACACCAGTATTCTCCTGTCTCTCAAGGTAACTCCATACATCGCTCGGCGAACCCATAAATACTCTTCCAACCTTGAACTCCCCGATTATAGCTTTAACGCTACCACTTGCGTAAACTATTATAATTGAACCACGTGGAGGAACTAAGCCAAACCATTTCCTTAACTCAAACCTCTTAATCCCGGTAAATATCCTATATGCATACTTCGGCTTAATACTCATGAGGTATAGTTCTCCCATGGCGGAACACCGGTTTGATTGATGGACAAGATATATTTAGGTATACGAGTTTTAATCCCTTAATGATGTGGAGGGTTGGTATTACTGATCCATAGATGATGAATGACACCAGGACCGAAATATAGATGTGTCTGCTATGCTCAAGCCGGGTGATAAAGTACTAGTATATATTGATGATAAGAGGAGGTTTATAGTAGAACTTAGAAAAGGCTCGATCTTAGGGACGGATAAAGGCTATATTAAGCATGATGATATAATAGGTAGGGAGTATGGGGAAGTAATAACTACTAGTAGAGGAGTTAAAGCATACATATTGAAGCCGTTGATACCCGATTATCTACATGCAGTTAGAAGAGTGACGCAGGTAATTTACCCAAAGGATTCGTCATATATGATATACGTGTCTGGTATAGGTCCGGGTTCTAAAGTGCTTGAAGCCGGTGTTGGAACAGGTTTCCTAACAATCTCATTGGCGAACATTGTAGGAAATGATGGAGTAGTTATAGGTTATGATATTAATCCGAGACATCTCGAAGTAGCTAGGGAAAACCTTGTGAAAGCTGGACTTATTGAAAGAGTCGTATTGAAAGTAGGAGATATTAGGAAAAATATTAGTGAAACAAATCTAGATGCAGCCTTCCTCGACATACCTGATCCGTGGAATGCGCTAAAAATATTATACAATGCATTAAATCCTTCAGCGCCCCTAGTAGTATACGTACCCACAATTAATCAGGTTGAGAAAACAGTGCTATCTATGCGGAAGTCTACGTGTTTTACCATGATCAATGCAGTCGAGTTATTGTTAAGGGAATATAGCGTTGAGGAGAACGCTACTAGGCCTAAGACATTAATGATAGGACATACAGGATATATAGTATATGCTAGAAAAACCTCCTCTCCGGAATGTGTTTACCTATAACATATAAATAAATGTTATGAGTTAAACCATTATCGTCGCGAACAACCATGTTCTTCTCAATCCTCCACCCCGGAATTTTGAATTCATGACTGACAATCCTTGTTCCGGGACGGAGTTCTTTCTCAAATTTCGGTTTCAACATAGCATTTACTGATGTTAATAGGAATAATGTAACGATTGTCGCTTCACTTATATCTACGCTAAACATATCAGCATTAAAAACTTCAATCCTCCCCCCTAACCCGTGCTCGGCAACATTTCGTAGAGCTATGAGGTATCTGGAATAATCTTTTTCGATACCCACGGCTTTACGCACACCGAATTCTTCAACGGCAACTATAAGTATCCTTCCATCCCCACATCCTAGATCGTACACTATGTCTTCAGACCCTGCACCTGCAAGGGTGAGCATAGCTCTTACTACAGGGATAGGTGTGGGGACGTAGGGTACGTTAAAAACCATTTAAAATCCCTTAGCATAGGTCTAGGCTGCTCCTTCATATTCTCTAACTTTCTTTACAATTATATCAACAGCTTTATCCTTATCGGGTTGTAATGCCTCATTTAATGGTAGCTGTGACAATAATACTTTTACAGATCCATCATCAAACTCGGCAAGTATTTGGGGAACCCATGCCATTCCGTATTCATCGGTATCGCCATGCTCTATTAAATAAATATAGTCTTCATATTTAACCTCAAGTTCTACGCCTAGTTGTTTAGCCGCTTCCTCTGCTATTTTCATCCATAGTTTATGGTATGGATGGTGGGTTGCAGTAACAATTACTAGTTTTCTAGCTTTAGGCAAGGCTTACACCACAGATGAATCTATTATTCGATTTTGTGATTAGGTAATATCAGTTAACGATATTTAAAAAATACCGCTCAATGTCAGGGGTCTATAAAAGGATACTGATCAACTATATAGAGTATCTGCGAGGCTAGGTAGCTAACATTTGAGAGTTTGACTAAAGGCCTCTTCAATCGTTCTTTAAGGGTTAGAGGAATGTCTGTGTGTAGTCCACTAACGAAACAGTCGGCTTTTTCTATGAAGTGAGGCATGTAAAGCCCGTTTTCATCTAGCAATACGGCAAAGTTACATTGCTCTAGGAAAGTATCTATTAGTTCACCGAGTCTCCCAGTGACATCTTTAACGATGCATGCTTTGCTTAATACGACTAATCTATAACTATTGTATCGTTTAGGATAATATATTATACCGATCCTCCAATTATCAGCTAAGTATCTACACGTATCTATTATCCTCTCAATTATGTCGTGTCGGTTGAAGAAAAGGCTTGTCTCGATGAAAAGGATTGATTTAGATAGGGGGTGGTTTAGGTTTACGCTCATGCTCTGGTCTTACCTTCACAATTCCTAGATGTACTGCACATGACACACAGTAACACTTCGTTACAGGGTACTTCATTATAATAGCACCCTTCTTCTCTAGTTCTCTAGCAAGCTGCGGATTTACCGGACTATACCAGCGTGTAACACAGATCGCTTTATCTTTTGGGACTAATCTCCCGCAGTTATCACATTGTACAACATCGACTCTACCCTTAGAACCTTTATGTCTACCCCTGCTCTCCCGTTTCTTAGGCATTTTGATCGGCCTCAAAACTATTCTATTTACGTTGAAGCAATCATTACTCTATGAAATTAAGTACCGGCTTTTATAAAATTATTGAATCCCCATACATTATGTGAAGCTATATGGGGTTAATTTCTTCAGGCCCTTGATCTCATCACTTTCTATTCCAAGCGCGGATAATAACTGGCTTAGTGCATTGTCAATGATTTCTATATATTTATCTGGATCGATCTCGTATAACTTAGTTAGCTGTATAGCTTTATATCCGTCTCGACTCTTTACTTTGACATAAATTATTATATCTCCCGCTTGTACTGAAATGCCGTGTCTCATTAATTGTAGAGCCGCTTTTACATGTGGTGGTTTATTCTTCGTATACTCCTTTACTGGTTTTGTTAAATTAACTTTAAAGGCTAATCTGTCTAGTGTAATGTTCTTTTTCTTCAAGTCTTTGTATAGTGTCCTTACTTCTGACTCTAACCATTCCATTAATTCCTTGAAGTCTTCAGGTGTCTGGGCCTTTTCAAGCTTATCAATGAGTTCTTTAACTAGTTCTTTTAGGAATTCTGGAGTGTTCCTTTTCTTAGCTACAAGTCCTTTTATCTCAATGCCTCCTTCACGGTACCTGCCTATATAGTTTTTCTTTAAGCCGGTAAATAATACATACACGAATTCCTTATCTACATCTATTTCTAGGCCTAGGCTTCTAGATACCCATTCTTGGAGCTTCTTCAATTGTTCATTTGTAGGTGCCCATAAAAATATAGAGTCCGTATCACCGTACAGTACCTTTACGCCTATTTCGGCTACCTTTTTAAGTATTGTGTAGAGGGATTTCCTACCCAGCGCTGTGACGCTCTCCGCTACTGCAGGAGAGAAAAGTGGGAAGTTTTCTGCCCCGAAAACTCCATAGCTTGCATTAATGAATACTTTCATAGCTCTCTGCACAACGTCATACCACATCCTTTGTTCAACTGGTAGCGTTTTATCCTTAGCTTTCTTCTTGTATAATCCTACACGGAAATCCCGGAGCAAACCAGTTATTTGTGCAGTAAGTCCGGGCCTCTCAATACATACGTAGTGTATTTTCTTCCCAGTCTCATCAATTATTGACACCCTCTTACTACTAGGGCATTCGGTAAAGTCCACTGTTTCATAGCTTAGGTTGTATCGTTTAATAATACTGGGATACAGCGATGCAACATCGAGTACTGTAACGTTAAAAAATACGCCTTTAGGCGGTTCTATAACTAGTGCACCTGCGTATTTTTTGCCTTCAATAACTGCTTTTGTCCCACTGCTACGACTATGTCTTTTTATATCCTCAGGATTCGGGATAAGATAGTTTCTCTTGCGATGTTCCCAGTAGAACTGGTTCTGTATCCATTTAGAAATGCTACGTCTACATATATCTTCTATGCTGACTTTCGCGATACGTGCAAGAAGGATCATTAGCTTCCACACAAGTTCGTCGTTAAAGGTTGTTAATTTAAGCGTTATTTCGGCGTCCCTATAGTTATAGGATATTAAGTCGGCGTAATTTAACTCACCGATATTACCTTCTACCTTGATCTTGGATATACCTAGTAGCGCAGACGCTATTGTATCGAGTTTTTCTTCTGTATATTTTCCCCCGAATGCGTAGGATTTTATTGCTCTATTATTGAAGAATTTGTATAGGTCGAGGTGTATATTTGTATCTATTTTTATCTTGTCCTCTCCATATTTGATATGTAATATTTCATCTGGTATACCTAGTCTTATAGCTCTATTATGTAGATAATTTAGGTCAAAATTGTCTCCATTAAACGATATTATAACGGGATACGTGCTTAACAGTCTTATTGTTTCGAGTATCATTGTTGCTTCATTATCAAAAAACTCGATCTCCGCGTCAAAGGGGAAGTCTTCGGTTATATTACCCCACTTACCTTCCTTTGCTAGGACGAATACCTTCTTTAGACCATCGTTAGATACGAAAGCAATGCTGATTATAGGGTATTCTGCTGTATCGGGATTAGGTATGCGTCCCCTATATGGTGTAAAGACCTCGATGTCAAAAGCCACTCTACGGACATGTGGCGGTGGTTCTTCGAAGAGATTGATCCATTCGTAGGCAAGCTTTAATGTATCTTCGTTTTCGCCTCTGAATATCTTTTCGACTTTTTTGAGAGTCTCGGTATTTATTTTGGGTTTTACTAATACCAGTTTAAAAGTGTCATTTATTCTCTCTAATTTATATCTCATTCCTGGAATTAGTTGGTTGTCGAAAATATAGTTATCATGATATTTGATCTTAGACTCCCAGCTTCTCCCTACTTTATCCCTCAAACTCGCTACGCTTAAGGGATCCTTTGTTATTATTTTTGTCATAGTTACGGGTTTCATTTTGAGCGGGTTTATTTTAGTTACTTCAGTTATTTTCTCGACGTTTTTCTCTTTCTTAAGAATATCACGTGCTTCTTTAACACTGATATCTGTTAAGAAATATGGTTTATGACCAGTAGGATCGACTAGTAAGTATAAGTTTTCGCCTTTCTCGTCGAGTAATTCTATTACTGCCGAGCCTATTGATCCATCGTAATGTACGCCTAGTATGTATGCGGTTCCATGGAAGAATTTGATCCATAGGCTCCTTGCAATGCTATTAATCTCTTTGATCTTAGCCATTTTAGCCTCCCTGAAGTTTTAATATTGCTTCCGCAATGTCGCCTCCAGCTTCTACTAATGCTTTTCTAGCTTCTTCCCTGCTTACACCAGTCTGTGAAGCAACAAACTCTATGTCTTCCTCGGAGATCTCTATTTCAACGGTTTCTTTCTGGGGTGATTCGATTGGTTCCTCTCTAGCTTTTCCAATAATTTGGTAGATGGTTTCTCCTCTCGAATGCATCGCTACTACTTGAGGTTTTTCAATGACTAATTTCTTATTCTTTAAATGAATCTCAACTCTTTCAGCGTCTTGCAATTCCTCTAGTTCTATACCCATGCGCTTCATTAAGCGTTTTAATTCCCGAGGACTAAATCCGGGTAGCAACTTATCCACCATATATTAACTGATGACTTTATCCCTATAAATGGTGTTCAAATATAATTTGGTTTTGTTATTATAACATTAAAGTAATAAATATGCGTGGTGATAGGTGAGGCTTTTGCCGACTATTAAGGTGCTTGGTGGAGGTAGAGAAGTTGGCCGTGCTGCTTATCTTGTCAGTGATCGAGGTGAGAAGTTCCTATTAGACTATGGTGTTAATTTTGACGAAGAGGATCATCCGCAGTTCCCCGGACATGTAAGGCCTATAGAGTTATCGGGCATATCTATATCACACTCACACTTAGACCATATAGCTGCTGCCCCGCTCCTCTATATTACTGGTAGGCCTCGAGCCTTTACGACTAGGCCTACAATGGAGATGGGACGAATACTTATAAGGGACTTCCTAAAACTGAATGCCTTCTATATAGACTACGAGCTTAGCGATGTCGAAACAATGTCAGAGAATACTATTTACTTAGAGTATGGCGAAGAAGTTGAGGCTGGAGGGTTTAGAATTTTAATGACTAGTGCCGGGCATATCCTTGGAAGCTCCATTACTTACCTTACAACTCCTAGTGGCCACTTGATCATGTATACTGGAGATGTAAATACTATACAGACGTGGACTTTAAGTAAAGCAGAATTATGGCCGTTAAAGATCGATACATTAATAATCGAATCTACGTACGGTTCGACAAAACATCCGCCCAGACATTTAACCGAGAAGAAGTTAATTGACAGTATTGAAGAAGTCATAGATAGGAATGGAACAGTATTAATTCCAGCATTTAGTGTTGGGCGTAGCCAGGAAATAATCTGTCTTCTACAAGCTGAGCTCCCCCATGTTGACGTATACTTGGACGGGATGAGTAGAGAAATAACGAGCTTATATCTGAGATATAAAAGCTTTCTCAGAGACCCCTCGATCTTTGAAAAAGCTGTCGAGAATACTAACTTCATCAAAGGATGGCAGGATAGAAGGAAAGCATGGAGAAAGCCAGGAGTTATAGTATCTTCAGCCGGTATGCTTAAAGGAGGACCTAGCGTCTACTATCTTAAAAAAATTGGCAGCAATCCCAGAAACGCTGTATTTCTTGTCAGTTATCAGGCAGTAGGTAGTCCCGGCCATGAAGTACTTGAAACAGGCGGCATTGAGGAATTCGGTATCGAGAAGCTACGGGCAAGGCTTCAATGGTTTGATCTCTCAAGTCATGCTGGTAAAGATGGACTACTTGGAATCTTGCTACACTATAAACACTCGTTGAAAAACGTTATAATTATACACGGCGAACCTGATGCTGCAAATAACTTGGCGTCCATGGTTAAAGAAAGAATGGGCAACGACATAAACGTTTTTATACCTAACAATGGCGACGAAATAAATGTTGAGTCTTAAAGAGTAAAACCTAATGCCTAGTATAACCTAGTATGAGACACTATGTAATCTCAACTATATTCTCACAGCCAAGTTCTTGAAGGAAGCTATCGAGTTCTCCAAGAGTGACCTTAATCGTTACTAAGCGCTTCTTTGTCCTAGCTTTCACTTTCGCAACCCCCTTCTTCTCATCACGGACAACTCGGCACTCAATAGCCTCTTGAGCGATCTTTTTAAACTCTTCCCTATCACTCACCTCTATAGGCATAACCATACACCACTACTGAGCAGTTAGTAACTAAATGTTTAGGATAATAGTTAATACTTTAAAATCCTTTTTCAAGATTTAAATAAGATCGCTTTGAAAACATAGACGCCGGGGCGGGGATTCGAACCCCGGACCACCGGGTATCTGTCCAGCCAGGCTTTTCGCGAACCCGTGGTTAACAGCCCGGCGCTCTACCAGGCTGAGCTACCCCGGCTCCTTTAAACTTTTACTATATTGCTGGTTTTATAATTCTTACCGTTGATTATATGTGGAATCAATAGTTTCGGCTCGGTGAGACTCCTTGTTTTAAATTCTCATTCCTACTTAGAGGATAGGGGTTAAGGGTGGTATAGGGTTATGGTTAATGGAAAATATACGATTAATATAACGGTTGATCTACGCCTCCTAGCACTTCGCCTCCGCGAAACCGGTAGGAGGTTTATACGCGTACATGAGATTGCCTACGAGTTTGGTGTATCGCCTAAAACAGCTGGGAAGATCCTTAAAAGCCTGGCTAGGCTTGGATACGTCGTTAAATGGAGCGAAGGAGTTTACATGGTGTTGGATGATAAAAAGCTTAGATACCTAGAACTTGGTAGTAAAGAATACTTAGAAACCTTAGAAACAAAAAGTGAGGCTAGAAGCCAATAAAGTCCTCGGGACGCGGCGGCTCTGGCTTAAGTCCTTTACGCTCTCTAATCTTCCTCACTAGATCCATAAGCATAGAGTCCGGTACTGGTGCCCAACGGCTAAACTCCTGGCCCCAGATAGCTTTACCAGCAGTTGCGCCACGGAGTTGTTCGGCTAAATCAAAGGTTTCAGCAACTGGTATTTCCGCAAGGATCCTAGCAATCGGGCCTTGCTGCAATACTTGCAGTATACGCCCTCTCTTCTTAGTTATAATCGATGATATATTACCCAGATACTCGATTGGAGCCTTAATATCAAGCTTCTGGATCGGTTCAAGCAGCGTAGGCCTAGCTGTAAGCATACCCGCATAGATAGCATTCCTAACAGCTGGATAAATCTGTCCAGGCCCGCGGTGAGCAGGGTCTTCGTGGATAACAGCGTCATGTAGGATAACCTTTACGCCACGAACAGGCTCCATAGCAAGTGGCCCCTCCCTCATCGCTAAGCGGAACCCCTGTATAATAGTATCTTTAACTTCTCTAAGATGTTGAACGCCCGTTGTTAGATCAATGAATACGTTGATGTTCTCATCAATAGCCCAAATCCTCCTAGCCTGATCAGTCGGCCAGCCGGCTTCTTCACGCAGGATCTTCGCTCGCTCTTTAGCATCCATATCCTCAGTAATAATACCATCATGTATTAACTGTATAGTCTTCTCATCTAACGGCTCAACGCTTATGTAGAGCTTATTGTGTTTATTCGGAGACTTACCCTCAAACACTTTGCTCTTCTCACGGATACTTTCACGGTAGACAATAATGGGTTGAGACGCTACTACTTCTAAACCATAATTCTCCCTTAGAAAAGTCAACGCGATCTCTATGTGTAAGGGCCCCATACCGCTTAGCAGGTATTCACCGGTCTCCTCATTAATCTTAACGACAAGACTCGGATCCTCAATGCTGAGCTTGTGGAGAGCATCAATTAGTTTCGGTAAATCTCGTGGATTCTTAGGCTCGATAGCAACAGTAACAACTGGCTCGCTAATCATGTGTAGCTTCTCGAAGGGAACCATTACATCCTTGTACTCAACAGCGACAACAGTCTCACCAGCCCTAGCCTTATCCAGGCCGAGTACGGCGGCAATATTACCAGCAACTATCTGATCAGCTAACTCTCTATAAGGCCCCATATACAGCGAGACCTGCAGTATCTTCTGCTTCATCCTAGCGTTGACAAGCCATACTTCTTCGCCAGCCCTCAACGTACCTGAGAACACTCTTCCAGTAGCTACTAGCCCTGCGTGCGGATCTATTCTTATATCGTTGACAAGCATTACTAGTGGACCATTAGGATCAGCATTCATCATAGCCTTTCCAATCTCAGAGTTTAAGTCTCCATGCCAAATCTTCGGTATCCTGTATTTCTGCGCCTCCATAGGATTAGGTATAAATTTTACAACCATGTCAAGTATTGCTTCATGCAGGGGAGCCATCTTTTGAAGCTCAGGTAGAGCCTCTTTACCCTTCTGGTAGAGTGCTACTATATCACTAAACTTAATACCCCTCTGCTTAGCCATTGGAACTGTAAAGCCCCACCGATCCCTTGCAGAACCAAAAGCTACGTGTCCCTTAGCCGGGTCAAGCTGCCACGCTGCTCGGAATTCTTTATCTGCATACATATAGATTAACTGGTTGACTTCTTTAATTATCTGAACAAACCTTTGCTGTATCTCAGAAGGTGAAAGCCTTAGCTCTTTGATCAGCCTATCAACCTTGTTGATGAATAAGACTGGTCTAACTCTTTCCTCGAGGGCTGCTCTCAAATACATTTCTGTCTGCGTCATAACGCCTTCTACCGCGTCAACTACTAGGATTGCTCCATCAATAACCCTCATTGCACGGGTAGTCTTGGCGGAGAAATCTACGTGGCCAGGTGTATCGATCAGGTTGATAACGTATGGTTTACCCTTATATTCGTGGTATAGTGAAATGTTTGCGGATTTAACCGTTATACCCCTTCTCTGTTCGACGTCAAGGTAGTCTAGTGCTAGTGCTTGCCCAGCTATTTTTTCCGATATAATCCCGGATGCGGCCAGTAGGCTGTCCGATAGCGTCGTCTTACCATGGTCTACGTGTGCAGTTATTCCAATATTTCGTACTTGTTCAAGATTGCTCATTATCTTAAGTATTTCTGCGGTCTGTTTATAACGTACCATACTTCTTCTCCCATTCGACTCGCTTATTTAGATAATCGACTAGTAAAATCTCATTAGGGATAGATTAACGTACCCCGTTATAAAGGCTTCTTTTTAAGAGTTTTTCTTTTCAACTAAGAGTTTACACACAGTTCTTTCAATTACTTGTTCTAAATTCCCTTCTACCCTATAACCTTCCAGTGAGCCAGCATTATCATGGCCTCCTCCAGAAGCATTTAAGATTCGAATAAGATAAGGTATTATGTCCCTACCAATACTAACACCAGTCTCCCTATAGAACCTCCCAGTGCTTCGTAGCGTTACACGGAACATGTTTTTTCTAATAGAGTAAACAATTGCTAGATCAGCTCCGAGCTCTATCATACCCCGGGCAGCGCTTCCTTCAAAGGCTCCAACATGACTAATAGCAACTATATATCCTCTACATGTAAAGATCTTCATTCTCTGGGCAGCTTTTAAACGTGCCATTCTCTCAGAGTAATCCATATCACGGGTAATCATAGAAATTGCGCGGTGGTAGTCACCGCCTCTATTTAACAGTTCTGATACAATTTTAAAAGTTCTCGGTGTGATCGCGAGGAAACGCCTTGTATCGTAAATAATCCCGGCTAATAAAGCGGTGGCTTCCAAGCTATTTATAGAGTATATTTCACTCAATAAATCATAAACTAGCTCTGAACAACTTGTATAAGTTGGAATTATAAGCGGATAGACCTCGTAATTACTACTAAATGATAGGGAACGTGGTCTATGGTGATCTATTATTACTATGGTTCTTATAACATTAAGTAGTTTCGAAGCTATTCCAAGGTTTTCGGGATTATTTGTATCAACTATTACCAGTACGGACTCGTTATCGAGAACATGGTAATATTTTGAGAATAAAATATCTTTATCATAGATCACGTTGAGGCTTGAAAGCATGCTTTTTCCAGCTTCATTAGCACCCTGTGGAAGAATCAGCGCCGTATATGATTTCTGCATTTTAAGAAATCCTGTTATTGTAAAAGCAGAAGCAATCGCATCTGGATCGGCGTTTTTATGGGTTACTACAACAATCTTTTTTCCCCTTAGACCTACTAGAAACTCCCGGATTCTGTGGAAACTTTCTAAGTTCATTTTCCAAAACCCTTCTAGCGATATTTACCGCATCACTGATCAAACTTTCATAATTAATAACGCCACTATACCCTCCTCTAACCCCTAGATCAATTACGAAATCAACACGGTCTTCTTTCTTAACGAGCTTAACAGTTATATCATATTCCGTTTTAGGTGGTAGAACTCCACTTAAAAACTCTTCTACTTTGTCAACTATCTTTGACGCTATTTCTTCGAGTTTTCCATTCGTTAGTTCGATAAGCGCGATGTTTAATGATTTTACTTTTTTAGCCAATTTTTATCCCATACTTTGCAAGGGTTTCCTTTACCTTTTTATCTAATTCATTTATTTGCTTCTCGAGTATTGAAAGCTGGTTTTTGTATTTTTCCTTCTTAATCCCCAGTAGCTCTTTTCTTTCCTCTAATTCCTTAATTATTTCATCCTTCTTCTTTTTAATCATTATTTGACCAATAACCTTATATACTTCAGTATCTTCTTCAGCTGTCTTAAGTGTGTCTAGGACTTGGTCTATTTCCAAGAGCTCTGCCTCAATCAGTCTGAGCTCGGCATCTATTTTTACATAGTTGTCCCTAAGAACTTGATACTGGGCTAGTAGTTGTTGTACTTCCGGTGGTATACTTTGTTGACTCATGTTCTAACTCCTCTAATATGTGTTTTATCATTGAAATAATGCTGAAATAACTATTTGTAAGTGCTCTTAAAAGAGTTATTCGTTTACATTCTATTGTTAGCGTCACAGTATTATTATGAGTATTTATTTCAGTATTGCAATCTGGGGGATTAATCAGGGTATCAGGCTTGAACGCCTTATAGATGTGTATTGAATGTTTGCTTTTTATGTCTAATACTATTTTGTATAAATTATTCATATTTTTCTAACCCTAAGTATCCTAATGATAGGACCCGTTACTCTATTCAACTTATTTAATCCCTTTAACAGCGTATACCCTTCTCTGTCTTCAAGTATAATGCGTAGGTCAGGGTTCTCACTAATATGCTCATTATATACAGAAAGTAAGAGATCACCGAGAAAATAACAATCGTCTCTAATACACTTTTCAACAGATACGTTTATTGTTTTAACTCCATATGTTCGTGTAGCATTAGGGTTTTCACGAGATAATTTAACACCGAGGATCTTTATAGTCATGATCAAGCGTGGAGGAAAGGGCCTAGGTACCCATTCAGCCTTATATATCCATATTACTGAGGGATTACCGTGCTTCTCTCCAACTACTAAAATATAGTGAAGGTTCCGCCTATAAGCTTCTAGTACTAGTTCATCTAAGGTTTTTTTCCCACGCGTTATATGGACAGAGTAAGGGAGTAGTTGGGTAAGGTCTTTGATAAAGCTTCTAGTTCGCTGGCTTGCTCTATGGGAAGTTGTTATTAAAAACATCTTTGTCACTAGTAGCTACGATAAACTTGGTTATTCGCGGATAATATATTTTCCGAAATACCTGTTAAGACCTGTTCTTGGTACATAGGCTCCTCCAGCCCATTTAGCACCGCATTTACGGCAAGCCCATATACCCGTACTGATCCTGTACACAGTGCCTTTTGTTCCACAGAAGGGACACGTGTGTGGCGCATAACGCTTAGCTAGGATATCGCGTACTTTCTTCCTAAGTGTAGAACCATATCTTGCACCGTATCTACCAGCTATACCAACAACTCTGGTCCTTCTAGCCATTTAGCATCAACCCTCGCTCTTCATTATTTCGGCTAGTGTTTTAGAGTAAGTAGTAGGGTTATTTAATACTTCCCTCAAGTAACTATGGAGCTCGGCGGCTTTTCTGGAAGCTAATGATATAATATTATCGATCATGTTCGAAGGTATACCATGCATACCAGTTCTCTGTATCCCCGTTATACGTCCTTTCTCATCGAATCCTATAGTAATTTTACCGTCGAGTACGAGTTCTTCTTCAAGGCCTGGATCGACGAGTAGGTAGTCGTTTATAATGCCTATAGAAACCGTTACAACGTTCAAGTTTATTCCTAGTTTCTTATCCTTATTCCTCTTGTCAACTACAACATTATCTCCCTCGATGCTAACGATGCTAGGTATTCGTGCGGTATTCAATGCGAGCATTGTCGAAAGCATCCCGGCATCGATAATGTTCCCATCATGGTCTAGGAGGTAGATATCATTGAAAACTATCCATACTTTTTTACCAGGTATTATTACTAGATCTTCTAGCCTAACAGCTCTAGGTTCTCGAAGATTCCTGTCAACTACTCGTGCAGCCTCAATAGCGAATTCATCAGGAGGCCCCGGTTCAAACGTAGGCGATGCTAACGGGACGAATTCCGCATTAACCTGTAATACGCCCTCCTCCGGTCTGTCGGGAAATGGTGTTCCAACCTCTATTTTAACACCAGTCATAACTATCGTGTTTCCAAGCCTTACTAGTGCGCTCCCCTCTGCTTTAGGTATAGGGTTTAAGTACGCCTTAATAGGACGATACTCATCGAACCTACGCCCGTCTATCCTTTCGCCCCTGGCTAGGAGTTTCCTGATAGTTTCCCTCTTTATCCTTGGGATAATTGGTTGTTTAGTTGGTGTTAGACTCATTTATCACACCCCCGCTTCTTACTCTTCCGATAATATGCGTAGATACTTATTATGCAGTGTTTCCTTCATCATTTTATAGATCATCGTAGCTCCTTTCTTAGCTAGTTCGAGTGCTTGACGGAACTCATCCAAGCTTAATACACCGTTCAGTTGCAGTAATACTATTTCGTCAATACTAGGCGCATAACCAATCGGCATATCGGCTTCACCGTATTCATCCTCAACCTCATCAATATCTAGGACTAAGACACCGTCAATCTTTCCAACTGCAACACCAGCCGCTAAATCCCTCATCGGTATTCCTGCATCAGCTAATGCTAGCGATGCAGCCGTTAATCCGGTAGTTCTAGTTCCGCCGTCTGCCTGTAGCACTTCTATAAAGATATCTATTGAAGTCCTAGGATAAAGATCTACGAATATTAACGATTCTAATGCTTCCCTTATAACTTTTGAAAGTTCAATCTCCCTCCTAGAGGGTGCCGGACTTTTTCTATCCATTGTTGAGAAGGGAGCCATATGGTAGCGGCACCTAAGCAACGCTCTATCCGGTAGTGCGAGGTGGCGTGGATGTACTTCTCGTGGACCGTATACCGCTGCTAATACCTTTGTCCCACCAAACTCTACATATGCTGAGCCATCAGCATTTGATAATACGCCTACCTCCATCTTGATCGGTCTAAGCTCATCGGGTCTACGCCCATCGTGTCTAAGACCGTCTTCCCTTATAAGGACAGGTTTTTCATGCATCATGGCTAACCACTCGTTTTACCAAGATTTTTATCCAAAAACATTCTAATCTCCTCCGTTAAACCGCGAACATGCGAACGAGCCTCTATTCGCCTAATAGCTCTTATCAATACATCTAGGACGTTTTCATCGCTACATCTAAGCCAGATCAATCCATTCTGTCCAACTATAATGCTACACCCTGTTTTCTGCGTAAGTAAGTTAAGCATACTTCCTTTTTTACCAATTATTCTTGGGATTCTACTGGCTTTAACCTCGATTACAGTTCCTTCAGTAATCTTTCCTAAGCCCCGCCCTTTAACAGTTAGAACCGGATCCCTTGTCCGGTCAAAAGCTGTTATTTTCGCAATAACGTAGTCTCCTATATCCAGGTAATCTCTAAGATTCATAGTAATCGGGTTGAAGTTTTCGATAACCTCATTCGCATTAAGAACTGCGGGATATGGCGAGTTTATGTCTAAAATCCAGTTAGTTATACCTATACTAACAACCATACCGATAACGACATCATCGACTCGTGGAATATATTTGCCTTCCAACGGGATAACCTGTACATCATTATCATTAATAGACGCTAACCCTACAACATCAGTCATCACTCTATTACCTCTAATATAGATGTGTTTGTCGGGAAAATACCTCTCCTCGACTACTGCTTTTTTATCCTCAATTATAGCGATTACATCCCCCGGTCTGACTATTTGTCTATTAGCTACAAGTATCTTCATCTATACATCCCCTGTTATTTAGTTATTTAACATATAGTACCTTAATCGTTGCAGAACCATGTGTTAATTTATTGATTTTGTCAATAATTTCGTCTTGAAGTCCTGCTGGTACCTCGAGTTCAACTAACAGGCTCCCATCGCTAAGCCAATTAGTTTTCTTAATCTCGCCCAGCCCATGTATATGTTTATAGATCCTACCGCTGTACTGGGGAGGTATCCTTACAGCTATATATGCCTTAGCGATCTTTATAGGCAGGATCCTGGAAAGCTTGGACACGATACTTTCAAGCTGGCTCTCCGGTGATTTATAAATATCGATATGTATCCGGGCTTGTTCTAATGCTAACTCGATCCTTTTAGGCGGAATTGGGAGCTTAGTTTTAGGATCAATAGCGTTCTTAGCAATCAAGTTGATTATTTGCTTCTTTTTAGACTCTATGATCTTCCGCCGCTGCTCAGCTGTTAACTGTATTTCACCGTGTCGAAGTATTTCTTCAGCTACTTTCCTAATATCATCTGTTCCAAATATTTTCTTTAAAGATTCGGGCGAAGCTTTTAAACCTCGTTTTACATCCCTATAGACAAAATCCCCAACTAATACCTCATCTATATCTACTTTTTTTCCCTCCTTAAACTTAAGAGCTAATTCAGGTTTTACAAGTATTTCAAACCTATGCCCCTTAGTCTCGTATCTTGCAACGACGTATTTTGTAGTCATTTTCCTTACACCAAGTTAAAAACTATGAGTAATGCACGTAGCTAATGAGTGTATAAGTTACCTAATTTTTCCTTCACTTCTCAATTCTTCTAGATACTTTCCTATCTCATCATATCCCATAATCTTAAATACTTTATCCTCGAGACTGATATACCCGGCTTCAATGTTTTCCGGGGCTACTTTACCTTCAATTATCCTTGCAATAGCTTCGATTCCAAGCTTGATCGTATCATGTATAGAAAGCTCGTACTTGTAGTTCTTTTCTAGAAACTCGGTGACATTGCTACTTTTATCACCAATGACTACAGCATAGTAGCTGAGGTATCTTCCACTGGGCTCAGTCATTATTAGCTGCGGACCGTTATCATCTACTCCTGCAAATATTATTGCAACGCCAAAAGGCCTAACACCTGCATGCTGAGTATAGGCTTGTTTAACATCACAAACTAGTTTAGCCAAATATTCGACAGGTATTGGTTCGTCATAGTAAAATCTATGCTGGAGGGCAAGCATACGCGCATAATCAACTAAAACCCTGCCGTCACTAGCTATTCCTGCGAAGCTAGCTCCAATGTGATCATCGATCCTAAAGATCTTTTGTATAGCCTTGCTGTCAATTAGAGGGGAAATCTTCCTCTTCTCAACAACTACAACGACACCACTCTTGGTTCTAACTCCTAGAGTAGTCCAACCTCTACGCACACTTTCAAAAGCATATTCGACCTGATAGATCCTACCATCGGGGGAGAATATAGTGATCGCACGATCATATGCTGCCGCTGGAATGCCTAAACCCATTCCTATGATTCACCCCTCGTTAAAATAACTAGTCCACTTATAGGAGCACTGTTACAGCTCTAAACCAAATAATATAATGTGGGGATATTATAAGTATTGATAGCAAATCCTTACACGTGATCATAGCGATGATGAAGAGTCCGAAAACGGAACAATGTTACTATGAAGAATCCACGGATTCTGAGCAGAATTATTAAGATAAGTGCGGGGGGTGGGATTTGAACCCACGCAGGCCTACGCCAGCGGATCTCCCCCTCGGCGGTTTAAACGTGTCCGCCGGTCTTAAGTCCGCCCCCTTTGACCAGGCTCGGGCACCCCCGCATCCAATAAATCATCTATATATGTTGGGTTTTAATTGTTACCCTGAAAATATCAGTTCGTCGCGAGTTCTTCATCAATATCCATATTGGAGCGGCTTCATCATCTATACAACATATGAGGGATATTGGGGGTTATAATTGTAGTTCTGTCCTATGCTTATACATGATTTTTCTAGCTTTTTTAATAGTTCCAGTTGTCTTAATGGGAATTATTATTGAATCTTTCAAGATATATTTATTTATAAAGTCGAACACCGCTAATGTTTTGTCTTTAAAAGTGTGAGCTACCCGTATAACCCCCCTCTTAAGTCTCGGGTCATAATATATGAGATAAGGATCCGCTTGAACTAATGAACTGATGCCTAGGAATTCTTTAAATCCCTTACTTAATACTTCCGCTATCTCTTCTCTTTTAAATTCTTTATTGCTAAGAACAGCAAAGACAATGTATCTTTTTCTTATTCTAGACGGTCTCCTAATTACTGGTGTAAGGGGCTTAATTTTCAATAGTCTAATTATTCTCCTAGACTGTAAGTATATGTGTAGAACAATAATTATTGATACGATCGACAATATTATTGAAAGCAGAGAGAAGACATAAATTATATTATTCATATCTTTACACCATTCCTAACAAGTATTTCTCTAGGAGCATTGGAAATTGAATATAACCAATAACTCTTATCTAACCCGAATAAATAGCTTAGAAATAATGGTGTAGTAATGGGATTCATGATATAGCTTGGACTATTAGTTTTGCTTACAGGTATTATATCTATGCCCTTATTCCGGAAGAAAATGATTCTTCTAAAGATTCTTGATACGATCTTATAGGGGCACTCCACTAGGTCTTTCAGAGGTAGGATAAGAGGTTTAGAGTACTGTTTCATCATGCCGGCTTGCCCTGGATCTATATATAACGTATTTTTACAGGTTAGTGTGATCCCATCAACACGTGAATCATGAGCTGCAAATCTTGCTGTAGCTGTTGATAGGGGTTCAATGAGAATTATAGCGTACTTCTCTTTTATACCTCTAAGCTTAGCTCGAAGGTTCTTTTCATTCCTTGATGATAATAGTAATCCTTTCACAATAACTATGCCGTTAATTCTTTGTATTTTTTCCTTAACTTTATCTGTTACAACAGCTCTATAACCCATATAGTTTAATAGCCTTAAAACTTGTTCATTGATATTTTCTATGAATAAATCTATGAAGTCATTTATCAATGCTACTTTAC
>JALWZC010000035.1 GCA_027002875.1 Desulfurococcales archaeon | reverse complement strand
TTCTTTTGATCCTAGTAGTTCTTTTACAGCTTCATACCCCGATCCAACCTCGTACATTGAACCTATTAATCCGATAATCCTAGTCTTCACTCTTCCGAAATGCGTTACGACAGCACCGATCCTCTCCAGTGATGCTATGCTGTATAGTACTAGTTTTAGCTCTGCTGGTGTTAGGTTTTTCAACGCTATTTTGCCTAGGAATACTGTTCCCGGCTTAACGGCTCGATCCTGTAGTAGTGCCTGCTCAGTTGTATGAGTTGCTTCATCAACAGCGTTCCTCGTGAAGGTGTAGGTTGCTTCCTCCTCCCTCACCGTAGCGTAGTAAACGTCTCCCTCAACCCTACTCTTAACATTGAATCCACCACCCCTCTGAACTGCGAATCCATATATTAGGCATGCTGGGCATTTACCGCAGTAGCCAGCTGTTTTCTCGCCTGTCGGTCTAACCATGCACTCCCATCTTCCACCGACTATTTCCTCCACGTGCTTCTTGATCTCCTCGTCATTGTCGTAGTAGTATCTCAGTACTTGCAGTGTCTTCCTCCGGAGTACTGCTTGTACCTTAGTATTGATTATCGCTGGAACGCTTAAATCGCCGATCCTGAAGCTTGTAAGGTCTCCCTGCCCCTCAGTCCGTATGAGTAGAGGCGTCTGTGCCTCGAAGGCTACGTAGACATTTACTACTTTACCCCTCAACACTACGTCTTCGGGTTTCCCGAGGAATTGTTTCAGGTTTTGAACTATTTCCTCCAAGCTGTTTACCTGTACGAGTTTACCCATAGGATCAAGCCACCTCCTCTACTTTTTCCTTCTTCTCCCTCACCCTTTTCTGGGCGAGGATGTATCTCTTAATAAAAACATAATTGTATATATCATTCATAAGGTCCCGCAACAGGCTCATATCCCTCTTATCAAGATAGAAGTCTAGGAGGAATCCGAGCAGCTTACCGGCTTTCTCCAAACCGATCCTAGCCTGCTCCTCGTTTAAATAACCGTTATCCCTACGGATCCTTTCAACGAATTCAGCTGCCGCGAGCTTTATAATAGTTTCTTTCCCAAGCTTATCTAGAACTGCTAGCTTTTTAATCATTGATTCAAACCCCCTGGAGAGGGGGGCTATGAAGGCGTGCTTACTCCACGATGACGCGTAGTGGTTTTTATCGAGGTAATCCACTAGTTCATCCAGTATCTCTATGAGCTTACCACTATATTCTTCAAGGCCCAACCTAGAGACCACCTCCACGTATAAGAGTAGGTCTTGGATATAGCCTAGCCGGGGATCACCAGGGCCGGGTAAGCGTTTCAACTTATTCTTAACCTGTGAAATTATCCGGTAGAGTATGCTGGATGCAGACATGAATACTAGGGGCTTGGATGCTAGTAGGGAGTAGAACCTAAGGTACTCTCTTGAAACCTCACCCCCACCGCCCAACGCGTTATAGGCGTGTACGGCGTAGGGTATTATGTAGGAGTATAGGTAGAGGTGTAGTGGTGTAAACGCCCCCGTCTCCCTCGAAGCATCGATCAAGCCAGGCGATGGATAGACGTCGTGGGGGAGCTCAATTATCCTCGGGGGAACCGATAATTCTAAAACTTCGGAAACACCTGCAGATGCACCAGTCAATGTTGAAGCAAGCGCTACCAGAGGGGCAACTGCTATAGTTACAGTTCTCGAGGCTTCAAAACTACGCTTCCTAACCTCAAGTACGTTGATGTTCTGGATTTCGGGTATGAAGCTTGCTAACGGATAGATCACCATGTTATTATACTTTATGAATAAGTAATCCATGAATTCCTCAAGAGACATTAGCTCTTCCGGAGGCATGTATTCCTCGATAGTAATCGGTGTAACTGTTAGTCCGAAGCTCTCATAGATTAACGAGTATACTTTATCGATCAGCGTAGCTAAGCCGTGGATCCTTCCAGTATTTTCGAGAACAGCTTTCAGGATACTGCTTGGAGCCAGCTGTAGGAGTATCTGTAAGCCAATGATCCTCCTCGCAGTACTCCGGGAAACTGGTTCTCCCAGCTCGTTTATCTTAATGATTAAATTTGCTAGACGCCTACTAGTCGGGGCCTCCATTACTTTACTGATCATATATCCTATGACTAGTTCAATGATGATCTTCTCATAGATTCCAGTTAAAGTAGTCGATATAGGATAGTCTCGCAGGTAGAGGAGCGGGGGCCTAGCCTTCTTCTTACTCATAATCATTATCTCAAGATAGCAGAGGGGGCATATTCGGAATTTTCCATTAGCCGTATAATTGTCTAGATTTTTCAGCGGAGCGAAATGGGGGAGCCAGAACTTCACCTGGTAGCCTACTGGTAGTACCATTGCCGAAATTACTGGATAGGAGTCTTTCATGGGTAGTGGTTCACTACATGTATAGCAGTGTAGTAGTCTACCCCTAACACTCCTGTTCGGGGATTCTACTTCTACAAGTGTTCCGGAGAGATATCTTGGGAATACATGGTTGTATAGGTAATCAGTTATCCTTTCAATATCTAGTCTTCGCTTAAAATCTACTAGACCGATCAAGTGTTTCTCGAGTTCTTCAATTGATTTAATCTCCCTTTTAGGCTTTAGTTTTTCAACTTGACTCTTAGGAACTACCCAGCTCATAGTCGTGTAGACATCGTCTAGTATCTTCTTTACAATACCCTCCTCCTCGCTGATCCTATCCCTTCCTTCTAGCTTCTCTAACTGCTCAATATAGGGTTTTATAATAGCTTTTACATCTTCCTCGGAGGCTAATAGTTCGAAGCTGACCTTTTTCATCTTAGGCTTTCTCGGAGGGATATAGTTTATCGGGTCTTCCCCGAGTTTTTCGAGGATTTTAGAGACTATTTTCTCGGTAAACCCCTTAGTTATTTTCTTCTTTTCTACTTGTTTACTGGTTATTACTAGTACTCCGTCATTGTAAGTTATTATCCCATAGTCTTTTTGTTCGCTGAGTATTTCCTCGAGTAGTGTGTGTATTATCATTGCTCTTACATGTGGTGCTGTGTAGTGTGTGTAAGATAAAGTATAAAATCTAAGGCCTCTATTTTCTAGTTCGTGTAGTATTTCTAGGTATCTCTTCCACCTATGGATCCGTTCCCAGTAGTCTCGATCCCTGTATATCAGTGCTTTCTCGGCTTCAACGATGTTCTTCATCGATCCAATTGCATCGCTTAACGCTACTATATCGGCCATTAAGCCGTACTGGTCCGGGCTTACCCCTGCTTCTACGAGTACTTGTGGAGGCGGTGGCTGGGCTCCTGCTTCTACGTGTGATGCTAGGGTTACTGCTAGTTTTACATTCTCAGGTTTCACCAGGTCTCCCAGCTGCTTGATCAGTTCCCTTGTAATATTCTCATCGATCCTCCCTGTCTTAGCGTAGTCGTGTAGGAATCCTGCTAGGAAAAGCGTGTATTGTTGATCCTCGTCTAACTCTAGGGCTCTACCGATCATCCTTGCAGTATCTGCTACTACCAGGCTGTGCAGCCACAGGCTTGTCTCAACCCTGTATTTTCCACGCAGTAGCTTCCAGTATCCATACTTTTCGTCGAGCCTATTGGTTATTAGGATTAGCTTTGTAGTTTTATCCAATTACTCATCCCCGGCTATTATTGATTATTTAGTTGCGGCGGCATAAAAGCGTTTTGATAATTAAATCCTCGAGTAAATACACACTTTCTTAAACCTACAGACCCTGCAGTAACTAGTGTTAAACGTGTGTTTAACTAGCCCCAGCTCTACCCTGCCCAGCTTATCGATCCTCCAGAGCATCCTCTTAAGCCCTAGCCCACTGCAATCATTGATCACAGCGATCGATGAGTCATGGGCTGAAAGGGCTAGTATTAAAGGCTGGGAGCCCGTGTAGGCTTGATGCATGTATCCGTAGAGGCATAGTCTCGGATAAGTATGGCCCATGCTGTAGGGGTTCGTAGCCGCTATCTCAACTATAACGTCTCGAATCCCAGTGTACAGTAGTAAGTCGGGCCTACCCGTCAACACGTAGTTGTACTGTACTGGTTTAACACTATACTCGGGCTCTACGGCTACCTCTACATCCTCATCCTCCAGCTCCCCGATCAACGTTTTCGATAATACCTTGTCCCTTAAAGCCTCCGTGCCGAATAGCCTAGGCTCCCCAGATCCACTGTATCCGTGTATCGTGTACCATGCTCTCGCCTCACATATTACCATGTCGTCAAGTATCCTCGCCGGGTATGAAGGATACCGTTCCCCTTCTCCGCTCGTATTCCCTCGTCTTCTCACTGCTAGATACGATGATTGTCCTCCCATAGTGGTCGTCGGGTATGTAGAAGATATGTGCAATATCTTCTCCGCTAATATAGCGGCGTATTTTCTCAGCAATTCTTTCTCCGAGACTAGTGTTCCCGCGGGTAGCGTAGACGCTCCTCGATAAGCGAGTGAAGCCTTCACTCCGCAGCATTCTAGAGATCTTCGACCTCGTCTTATTGTCCCGTATATCATAAGCTACCACTACCCACAAATCCTACCACACCTTATACGTGTATCCTTGAAAAACAGTCCCTGATCGGAGTGATTCCGCTAGTTCGTGTGCTTTAACATATATGTTTTTACGAATACTCATACCGATACTCCTCCTATACTTGTTTAGCCATGAATAAATTGTTTTAGACAAATAAGCCGTGCTACGGGGATCCAGTAATCCCTCACCCGTAACCATGGGGTTCTTGATCCTCTGAATCCCGGATAAGACCGAGTGTATAATCACAGGCTTATACTGCTCGCTGAAATCATATACTAGGCTAAGCCTACCACTCTTCTTAACATGCATGAACCCAGCATAGGGGTCTAGTCCCGCAGCTACTAATGCATGGCTTACAAGGCCGTATAGTACCGCGTAGCCGTAGTCGATCCCTCTATTCACAACGTCGCTATTCCTAGGCTTCCTCCCCGGAAACCCGTAATCCCCGTAGAGGCCTGTAATCCTAGACCAGAAGCACTTTGAACCCTCTGCCTCCACGTTTCTAAGCTCATCTATACTACTCGCTGCCTGTATTTTCTCGAGGGCTTGGTTGAAGCATTCCCCTCCGTGATCACTAATGATCTTCTTTGAATAATAGTATTTTAGAAGGTTTCTTAAACCAGTTATCTTAGACCTGATCAAGATCCTTGAATAGTATAGGCTTAACTCCCGGTTATAACTAGCCCGGTACTGGTTAAACCTCGTCAGTGTAACGGATACGTTAAAGGGTCTGTGCAGGAATACATCATTCCTCCTACCATGAATCACTACTGGTACGTCGAGCCTACCTAGAACTAGTAGTAAACCACTGCTAAGCGATACCCCCCTCCCAACAATTACTAGTTCATCAATATCCGTAACTGGAACTTCTCCTACAACCCTATTATCCTGATCCAGAACCCTCAACACTCCGTGATCTATCCTCAACCTATAAGGCGTATAAACTACTACGAGCAAAACCCCCAACCACTAGTTGCGCATCAAGTTATATTTCCAGAATCATTATATAATAGTGTTTGCCGGTGAACACAGGGTTGATCACGCAGGAATACCGTGTAGGAGGAGTATATGTAGAAAAAGGAGAAAGGGAGATCGGTAGAGGCTTCAGGCTTAGGAGGTTCCAGGAAAAAGTATTAAAACACCTGACTGATCGGCTTGGAGATAAGGAGTTCAGCGGTGTACTATTCCTATCAGCACCCACTGGTAGCGGTAAAACACTAACACTACTCCTACCATGGGAAGCCTACAGGGAACACGGTTTCAGTAAGGGGTTTGGTGTTGTAGGCTTCTACCCTAGTAACGAGTTACTCCTAGACCAGTTTGCATCCATTAAGAACCTTCTGGGGAAAATATATGGACTACGCCCAGCTGGAAACTTCGAACTACCACGCAATATTTCACTACTCGTAAACGATGAAGGAATGAAAGTAGTTGTTACACTCATTAGTGGGAGGATCCTTAAAGAACTAGAGCCTATTTACCCCGGTAGGAATCACTTAGAGATACTCGAGGAGCTTGCAAATACTGTTAGTAGACTGAGCCCCGACTACAAGATCGTTTTATCCACGCCAGACCTACACTACTACTTGGAACTCGGACTATACACTAGTCCACAGCAAGCCGTTGAATGGTTGAATAGTGTTCTCCGTGGTGAGGAGCCTAGGGTTACGGGGCTTAAGGATAGGCTTTCAATGATTGGGAGGGTCTTGTTAAGGCTTGGATACGGCCCGGTGGTTTTCTACGATGAATACCATTCGTGGAGCCTCCTAGACTATCTAACCAGCTTAGCCTTGATCTCTATTATGAGCGGGGAGAAAATAGTTGTATTATCATCTGCAACACCCCTCGATAGAGTTAAGAAACACTTAGAAGATCAGGGGGTTGAAGTATTCGGAGAAGTAAACGCTGAGCCTAGTAGTAGCGGGGACTTAGTAAAATCTCCTACGAGACTAGTAGTTTACGGCTATGATAAAAGAGATGCCGGGGGCGGGTTGATCAATATCTATAATGCTCAGAAAATGATCCCCATCCACCTGGAGAATCATCACAGCCTACTAAGCGAACACGCTCAGGCTAATAATGGACAGGTACTAGTAATCCTCGACAGGATCGCCTACGCTGTAGAAGCCTACAACGCACTGGTTTCAAGAAATATTAGTTCATCGCTGGTAACTGGTTTCCGTAAAATAGGTGATCCTGTCAGTTCATTATTCATTGTTGGGAATAAAGCTATTGAGCTAGGAATAGATAATCCGAGGGCTACTACGGGGGTTGTAACCGGTAAATCCTACTCCTCTATAATACAGAGGATAGGCCGTATAGGTAGGAGGGAGCCCCCTGGAACGGGTGAGTCCCTGATACACCTTGTTATTAGTGGGGGGAAGCTCGAAGAGTTAACCAGTATAATAGGGAGTGGGGAGAATATTTCGTATATAGAGTTATCGATGGGTTTAAGCAGGGTTTTACCCTCGGAGCTTAAGCTGCAATGGCTATATGAGACTGTGGTTGGACGGGAATATGTTGATCTACTTAAGAAATTATATGGTGAAAAGCTGAGGATAATCTACTCGGGCGGAACGCCACCCATGGTAAAGGCCCCGAGGATCGAATCTCATCGTTATAAACGCTTAGCTGGGATTATGAAGTGTTTTACTGGTGTAGAGCATGAATTATTAGAGCTTAGGACTAGCGGGGTTGAAGCTAGGTATAGGTTTGCCGAGACAGGCGAGGAGGGAGTGTATGACTTGCTAACTATTCTTAGAAACTATCCATTGATCAGTGTTGATTATAGGAGTAATGAACCAGTAATTACTATATCGGATAAGCCGAATCCGGAGCCGAACCCTATAACAGGACGGATTGGTAGGGGCATTATAACGAGGAAACTACGGAAAAAACGCGTAGTCTCAGGCAAGCTAAGGGGTTTCTGGGAGAACCGGCGGGAACCGAGTAGGTTGAAGTTACTCTATAATGCCCGGAGCATCGATGAATTATTCAGGACTATGAGGAAACCAGGGGAGATCAGGAATATGCTTGAACGCTTAATGGAGGATAAACCGGCAACACTCTATGCTACAAACGATAGACAAATCATTAAGATAATGGAATACCTCACATACACAAGCTACGCCATACCAGTTGAAGCAAGGGATATTAGTGGGAGAGAAACCTACCTCTTAATCGGTAAACTAGCAATACTACCCTACATGCTCGACAAGGAATTAAAGGAACCAGTATGTGTCTAGCCTTACTCGAGGAATAAATTACTCCAAACAGAACCTCTACTCAGCGCCAATAGCTAGCCTCTATCACAACAAGCGATCATCCTACTATACTCCACTCTTCCTTTCTTCGAAGAGCTAGTTGATATAGTTATCAATTAATTTTTAATGATGGATACCACTGTATGGTTTTATACATAATTTTATTTCGCCGCTCTTCTCCTCGTATATCTACTGATTACCCAGGCTATAATGTATCCGGTAATAATGCCTCCTATTCCGGTGATTATATCTGTTATTATTGGCTGTGGATTGTATTGGTTTGTATTACTGGAACGGTTTTCTCGCTGTGTTGTCTTAGTTGGAGTTCTTGATGTGGTTGGTGTAGTTGTTTTTGTTGTTGTCGCCTGTTCTGATTCTACTGATGATTGCGTTTGGGTGGGCTTGGTTTGTGTTGGCGTCGTGGTTGTAGTGTTGTTGGTTTGTTGTAGGGTTTGGTTCCCCATAGTATTGTTTTCCTCGAGGTGTGGTGGTAGCGTTATGTTTCCAAAGTATAGTGTTACGTTGATCTCCTTCTCCCCCAGTGTTTCCAGGTCTATACTCGAAATATTGACTAGGTTTAACGAATGTACTCTCCCATAATAATCGAGGTATAACCATAGCCCCCAGGTATTATTTAATCCTGCTACGAGCATGTAGGGGGCATAGTAGTAATACGTCCCCATACCATTACGGTCTACGTAGTCGTAGTATATGGTAATGATCCTTAAATCATCAATACTATAGTTTCTAGGTACTATGCCGTTCAGTTCAAGCTTCCAGTTATAAGCTTCAGCGATCTCCCCCAGTAATCCCTCATCAACAGTTATAACCCGAACATCAGTATCAGCATAATTCGGCGTAGGTATAGCCCCCAAGAAATACTGGAATACAAGGCCTTTACGAACAGGGTTATCCGGATCCATTCCCCTAACAATTACTGGGTAGACTAGCCTGTACCCATTGTAGAGTAGGTAATACTTCTCATACGGATGTATGTAGACAGTATATGATCCATCACTATTATTCACAATATAAGCATCCCGGCCATAAACCCTATAAGGATCACTCGGAAGACGAGAAACATTAACTATTTCCTCACCAAATAAGCCACCATAAACCACTGTAAGATTCTGAGTAAAGTGCTCATAATAGGCACAGTATAAGATATAGTATCTTAGACAATAAGAAAACTCCGGGCCAAGCCTCCTAAAAGGATAATCATAGCCTGTTCCAACCCTAATCAGTATCATATCCGTGGGTGTTACACGGATCTCCACTAGCGTATTATTGATGTATATATAGTGCCATGCAACCTCCATTCCTATATTATTTGTATATAAAGTATAGTTATATATAACTATGCTTGGGGGGTTCCTACTGTAACACTCACTGATAATATTGATCATTGGTGAAGAAATTGTTTGGTATAATATTGTATAATCTGGGCTCCTCCTATTGTAGACCGGGATAGTAATTAGGCGGTGGCCGATTAAGCTTGTTGCCGGAATTCCTTGATCGGCCTGTATTTGGGGGAATTGTATTAAGGTAAGTAAGACCGTGAACAGGATTAGAATAGTGATCATCTTCATATTATGAGGCACCGCGTCATCTATATTTCCGTTTTAAACCGATTAGCAAGCCTATTGCAATGCCTATGGTGAAAATTATTAACTGTGCATAGTAGCTACTGCGGGTATTCCCGCCTTTGAAGCCGCTTGTTTCTACTTGAGTGTTATCATTGTTGTTGGGTTTGAGAGTCGGTGTACTGGTCTCGTTATAATTATTAGTTACTGGCCCTGCTTCACTGGTTTCACCGGGTTCTTTAACGTTATTGTTCGCTATGCTATTGCTGCTATTGTTATTAATGGAAGCGCCGCTGGGAATTCGGTTATTGTTGTTACTCTGCCTGGTGTTTATGGATGTTTCATTTTGTTCTTGGTCTTCCCCAGTTTGTGGAGTTCCTGTATTAGCGTTATCGTCTTCTGTACCGTTATTGCCTGTATTACTACTGTTGTTCGTCCCCGTATTCGTTTCTGTTCCATTATAGGGGGTGAATATTTCTGTTAGGTTGATATAGCTGTCGTAGGGATGATAAGGCCCCATTAGTTCTCCTGCAAATATGAATAGGGGTGTTCCATTCGGCAGTATGTTGAGCCACTGGTATACCGTGTTATCAATGCCTGATACAACGATCCATGGTGTATAATAATATGAGCCATTGTATAGCCAGAGCCGGTAGAACATGTCATGGACGGTGATATTACTAGGCGTATAGTCTTGCTCGGGGTATAGTAGTAGGGCGAGAGCGTAGTTGTAGAGGTCTGCGATTCGACTTATCGTATTATCGGTTATAGTAATATTCACAACCCGATACACTCTTCCAAGTATGAATGGGTTAGCTATTAACAAGTACTTTATACGGAAACCCATGATCGATCCATTAACACCCTTCACAATAACGGGGTAATGTACCCTGACACCATTAATTACAACCCGGTACTTCTCATAGGGATGAATATATACGATGTAGTGATCAGTCCTATTAACAACATATATATCCCTACCATACCTCTGAGTAATATTCGATACATTATCCGTATAGATCATTTTAGAAGCATGAATACCCTCATAGATTACACTAACCGAGATATTTCCAACCAGATTATCCATGAACGCCTCCTCAAGAACATCTGCGAAGGAGGAATTCAACGGCTTAAAACTATAATTCTCCACAGTATTGATCGAGAATAAGCCGATCCCGCTATCGGTAACCATGATCTTGACCGTAGTATTATTGGGTAGTTTTTCAATTAGTTTAGCAACTTTTATTCCCTTACTATTATTATAGAAAGTGATGTTTTCAAAGGTGATATTCGGGTTTTCACCGTTCAATGCTGTATTCAACTGTAATATGAATGATAGAAAGCTTCTAAGCGATTGATTAACCGGATGCTTTATAACTCCAAGGGCGGGAATACTTATACCCTCTAGGTTTTCCAGGATTACACCGTGTGAAGCTGATAGATTTAGAGATGATATAATAAATAACATTATTAAAAGTACTAGGCCGATCCTATTCAAGTATTGCTTCATCAAAGAATTGATTATTCCAGCATATTTAGGTGCAGGCATGGATTAATTACACCAAATATATTATTTGTTTAGCCTGGTTTTTATTTTTTGGGTAAAAACTTTTGGCTGTTGAAGGAATGCTTAGATTTGCTTTTTGACAAATCCTCTCTGAGTTATTTTCCCGAGTATGAAGGACTTTATTCTTTGGAAATCTCTAGCTGTTCTGGATTTGTAAAAATAAGTGTTTCTTATGTTTTGTTAGTGTTGTTTTTCTTCTATGTGTTCCTTGTTTGTTTCTTTGTATTTGATGTGTTGGCTTATTACTTGTCTTATTTTTTCCCTGTCTTTACTTGTCGGTCTTCCCTGGAATTGTATTATGTCTAGTACTTTGTAGCCCTTATTCTCTAGTATTTCCTTCATTTGTTTCGCCGCTAGCCCTCCCCATCCGTAGCTGGATATTATCACTACTTTCTTACCAGTGTTTGGTAGTCTGCTCGTCATTATTGTTAGGAAGGCGTGTATTGGTGGTACTATTCCTGTATCGTAGGTTGCTCCGCCTATTATTAGTAGGTCTGAGTCGATCACGTCTGTTAGTATGTTGCCCCAATCGCTGTGGTGGTTGTCTGTGAAGGGGTATACTTTAACCTTGCATCCATGCTTAGCTGCCTCGTCTACGGCGGCCATTACTGCTTCTTCGACTGCTCCATACATTGAAGCATAGATTACTGTTACCTTCTTCCTGCCCACGGCTTTAGCTGTATCCTCATAGTATTTAACGATGAATTCCGGGTAATTCCTCCAGACTAATCCATGGGCTGGAGCTATGATTTTTACATCTAGGTTTAGCTTCCTGAGCTTCTCGATGTTTAACGGTATGTTTCTACGGTGGAACCCGATCACTGTTACCAGGTATTTTTTAACGTAGAACATGTACTCGTTAATCTCCTCTTCATCGTCGTCGAAGATCGTTCTAGGTATACCGTATCCTCCGAAGGCATCGCATGTTAATAGTGTCTTAATGCTCGGAATATAGGTGAATATCGTCTCGGGCCAGTGTAGCATTGGTGCATGTATGAATAATAGCTTCTCACCACCAACTACGAGCTCCTCACCGTTCCGAACAGGCTTAAACTTCTCGATCTTGAAGCCGTGTAGTTTTTCGAGTAGCGTCTTAGCCATTGGGTGCCCTAGAACCGTGATCTCCGGGTTCTCCCTTAATATTAATGGAGTTGTACCGCTGTGATCAGGCTCCGCGTGATGGGTAACGAGGTACTTGATCTCTCCTATATCTACTAGCTGCCCGAGAGCTTCCAGGAATTCCCTCCCATAATTCTTCTTCCAGCCATCGAACAATACGGCTCCATCACTAGTCTTCAACAAGTAAGCATTATAGGTTATCCCCTCGGGTATGTGCCATGTACCCTCGAAGTACTCCGTCCTCTGATCATTCATTCGGAGAATGTACAGGTTTCCAGTAATCCTGCGGACAATGTATCCCGCCATAACCGTACACCACAACGATGTCTAGGAGAAACATGTGCCTATTGAGTTATAATGTATTATCGGGATTAATAACTGAATAGTTGTTAAAAACGGATTCACTAGGTTTCCTATTTGTGCTCCCTAGATGCTAGTAGTTCTTCTACTGCTTCTTTAAACCTCTTAGCACCCTCAACTATCTCTTCCCTATTAGTTGCGAAGCTGAATCTAACATAGTCTCTGCCGGCTTTATCTGGGAAGGCTGTTCCGGGGAGTATTATTAGGTGGTGGTTGTCGATTATGTAGTCTACTAGTTCTTCGACACTCATACCCGTTGCCTCGAGGAGCCCGGTTATCCTTGGGAATAAGTAGTAGGCTCCGCTGGGTAGTGATGCTTCGACTCCCGGAACGTCTTTGACTAGATCGTATAGTAGCCTTCTAGTCTCAGAGTATCTACGGCTGAGCTCCCGGACCCACTTCCACGTCTCTTCATCCCTTAATGCATCGATCGCTGCTTTCTGAGCGAAGCTTACTGGGCAGCCCCACATGTTTACCGCTAACTTGCTCAGATGCCTAGCAACCTCCTCTCTAACAACGAGGTATCCTAGGCGCCAGCCCGTCATTGAGAATGTTTTGCTGAAACCGTTCGTGTATACTACGTAGTCCCTCCAGTCTGGGTAGGATATTAGTGATTTGAAGGGCTTATTATCATAGATGAAGTTATCATAGATCTCGTCTGCTAGGATCATTACGTTCTTCCTACGAGCTATATCCATTAACTCGTCGAGCTGTTTAGGAGAGAATACTTCGCCGGTGGGATTGTGGGGATTGTTTACGGCGATCATCTTTGTCCTGCTCGTAATATTCTCCTCGATCAATGATAGGTCTAGGCTAAACCCCTTATCCGGGCCTTCGAATTTTAAAGGTATATACCTCGGTACACCACCTATAATCCGGGCACCCTCGGGATAGGCTGGATAGCTGGGCTCGGGAACAATGATCTCGTCCCCCGGTTCTAAGTATGCCGCTAATGCTAGGAAGATTGCGCCTTTAGTTCCAGGCGTAACAACTACCTCGCTGGGCTTAACATCACTACCATAACGTGTATTGAGGTATTCGGCAATAGCCTCTCGGAGCTCGGGTATACCTGCCGTCTCCGTGTAAGCAGTATACTTCTTCTCCTTCAACCAGTAGACTGCGGAGTCAATAACGTTCTCCGGGGTTGGAACATCGGGCTGCCCAATGCTTAGATTAACAACCCTAAACCCCTTCCTCATAAGCTCTCTTCCACGAGCGATATAGGCGAATCCACCCTCACCGCGGAGCTCCTCGATCAACCCCCTATATTTAAGAGTGGGCTTCAAGACCTATTACACCACGAGTAATCGATAGTTCTCCTTGTCCACAACTATAATCCCGGTAATATTTAAATGAGAGGATGTGATCGAGCGGGCCTTAATCCTTACCGCCGAGTAGTTGTGGAGCCCGTTTAAGGCTTGAAAGAAGTATTAATACGTAGAGCGTGTACAGCGTTCCCGGCAGGCTCATCAAGCGGTCGGCTTTAGTCCTATTATTCTTGTATACTAGGGCGTTCTTAAATAACTGGCCATGTACTAGGTAGTTTCGGAGCATGTTTATCGTTAAAGGCTGTTTAATCAGTATTTTCTCGAGATCCTCGGGTTTGACCTCGTCCTTCTCGAGCAACAAATTGATATACTCTATGAGCTCCTGTACGTATGGTTTAACGCTTCTACGAGCCTTCGCGTAGAGCGCTATTAGCTTATCCCTAGCGTGTAGTAGCATATCACGAGCCTCCCTCCTAGCTTCCCTTGGTACTTCGTGGAATTTACAGTATAGGTTCACGACACTACCCATAGCCCTGCGGAGCTGTTCCTCGAAGCCCGAGCCTTCGATGGGTAGCCAGTTAGGCTCCACAATATATACTTTATCGGGCTGGAATTCGCGTAGAGTATCATTAATTACTTTCCAGACAGCGTATTTACTAGCTAGTTTATTCTTTTTTAGCTCTTCTAAACCCTCGTTTAATAAGTCGTAGATCGGGCCGAAATAGATGGATTTATCCCCGATCCTAAGGCTGAGTATCTCGAGTGCTTGGAATAGCATGTATAGGGCTGATAAATACTTCATTTTCAAGTAGTATCCAGCACTACGATTCATGTACCATGCTATATCCCTCCAAGCATCGAATACATTGTAGTGCTCGATGTCGAGCCTCCGATCCCCAGCGTAGGATTCTAGTAGGGCTCCATGAAGTACCGTAATATACGCTGTTATAAACAGTGCTATAACGATCAACTCGTAGACGCCCAGCAGTACTAGGGGTACAAAAGCCCTCTTAATCAATACGGGACTAGTGTATGCGAAGAGTAATGGTATAGTCATAGATGATAAGACAATCATCGAGGATAGGCTGAAGTGGAGCTTCTCAACCTCAGGCTCCCTAGGGTGAGCGTAGCCCTCGATCCGAGGCCTAGCCTTTAACAATACTATCAATATATGGTCCTTAACAATGAATGGAGCAATAAACCAGACAGTATACATTAGGAATAATAATACTCCGACAGCCACTGGCCTAACGCTATGGTTAATTAACAATACGAAGGCATCCGTAGAGACGGCTACCAGGAAGAGGAACATGTCAATCATTACGTCATCGCTGATAACCCTATACCGGGCTTTGCGCTCCCACAGGAATATTCCAAGCATCCTAGTGATCGCGTGGTAGAGTATGAATACAGCGATCCCATAGATCATTACAACCCATGGGTAGAGGGAGTACATAATAGTGCCCTTCATCATCTTAGCGGCGAGATACGTTAAACTAGCCATGGATAGCGGCAGGATTAACCGGGGCCATGGAGTCCTAAACAAGTATTCAAGGTATCCTATAAGAAAGATCGACTGAACAGTTATTAATCCGGAGACGAGAAAGTCCCCGGAGTCAATATATATTATTAGGAATATGAAGAGTACTACTATGGAAGCCTCGAAAACCCTATACCATGGTTTCCCAACGATACTCTCCATCCGCAAACCGATCCCTATCCCTCGTTGGAAGTATTTACTCACCCGATCCACTAAGCGTTAGCTTAAATCGATGATCCTCCCCACGGCTCTTTCAGCGATGTATTTACGTCTCGTCGCTACTATTAACTGGTTAGTATTCTGCTTCAAAACATTCAACAATTTAATGGATGAATCCTCGTCTAAGTGGTCGTCGAAGTCGTCGATTAATAAGTGTCCGTTAGAGAACCTCGCGGCTGTTACATATACTAATGTCTTCACAAGGCTTAATGGCAGCCTCGTAGTATATACTGCTCTACCATTCACTGTCATCAATAAATAGTATCTATTATCAATAGTTGAAGCAACGCTGAATTCACGCCCCTTATAGCCTAGCTCCTCCATATCCTTCCTAATACTAGGCCCATGCCCCATCCTTATAGCGTTTAAGAGTATCCATGGAAAGTTCGAAGCGTAAGGGTCCATTATGAGGGTTAAGTGCTTAGAGGGGCCTATAGCGTTTTTATAATCAATATTTTTCAGGACAACCATTCTGCGGAGGAAGTAGTGTGTTAGGAATACTGTTTTAAAGAATCTGCGGAGCCTAAGCCGTAGATTCTCGGCTACTTCTCTCCCACTAATTATTAGACGGGCTGATATAATCCTTGAAAGTATCTCCGGAACGTTCTCGGCCGCTTCTACTATCCCGCCCCAATGACTAGTCTCAACACTTACAAGGTGCGATGTATTCCTCCACGGCAGGCCTGCAACCTTTATCTTCCACTTATTAATCCTATCCCACAATGTTTCCCCCGGTATCTCATGTGTTTTCGGAGTATACCTCGACCTCCTAGCATCCTTAATCCTCAATACTCCCCCGCTATAAGTATAGACTGTATCATCTATTATGAAGGATTCAGTATACATTATCCCCTCAGTATCAACATCGATCCTATAATATACGTCCCCTACGCCTTCATGGTAAAGCTTTAGTGCTACACAGAACTCCTTCTCGCCAGCGCGCACAAGTACTGATGGATCAGTTATAACGGGGTGGTGTTCATGGGGGTTTCCAGCATAGTAACTATACATTTGAAGGAAGAGGATAGAGTCTATAATTGATGATTTACCCTTACAATTACCTCCATGTATAACGTTTAAGCCCTTGTCAAATTCAATCATATATTCTTTAAACCCGCGGAAATTCTCAATTATCAACTCTTTAATCATGCCTACACCCATATAATAATATTAGAGACAAATGCCTAATTTCATTAACGGATATCCGTCCACTTCATGAATTGATCCCATCTCTTAATCCTAGCATCCGGGTAGTCTTCGATCACAAGTCCCGGCTCCCCCTCTACGGCTTCGCCGACAATACGGTAGGGTATCCCCGCTTCGCTGAGCTGCCGAGTAAACTGTTCTACTCCGCCGGGATCAACGTAGAATACGCCTCCATACTCCTCGCCTCCATTCAATGCTAGATCCCATATACACTTAACGTCTTCTCCACAATATTCTAATACGCCAGCATGTATTACCGGCGGGCGTTTAAGGATCGATTTAACGCGTGAATCCCTCGATATTGTAATTACCGTATAGCCTAGTCCATCGCTTACATCCATCGATGCATGGATCCATCTATAATTAGCCGCCACGATCTCCGCTAGATCGATGCTTATAATAGGCCTCTTCGTCTCCCCCTCAATCCATGGAAAATACTTGACTAGATCAGCCCTACCAGTAGCCACCATCCCCATAGCTCCATACTTTCCCGTAACGATTATCTTATCACCCGGCTTCGCCCCATCCCTCCTAGGAAGCCTTTTAGCCGATGTATACCCTATCACGGAGACAGCGATCCACTCCGTAACCGAGGAGTTAAGATCGCCTCCCATATACCTCACACCATAGTGTTTAACCGCTGCATATATCCCTGCGATCAAGTCTTTGAGTGAGGAGATATGCGTATTCGGCGATACTCCCAATGCGACCATTACAGCGTGTGGGTGGGAGCCTTTAACAACATGATCGCTCAGCGCTCCGGTTAACGCCGCCCATCCAACATCCGCGTAAGTCCTCCATTCCAGTTTTAACGATGCAATATTTGAGCCGTCAACACTGAAGGTTAGCCTTGGACCATGGGGGATTAAGTCCCTAACATCATCCAGCGGACCCAGGGACTCGCCCGGCTCCGGTGGGGATAAGTGTGGCTTTATGATCTTCTTAATAACGTATTCCTCCCCAATAAAAACTAGTTCCTTATCGTTAAACTCCAACCCATCCACCACCCGTAGGCTTTAAGCATTTCCGGCAGATCCTCCCTCCAAGGCATGAATACGTGGTGGTTCCCCCAAGCCTCCTCGATGAACTCCTCTCCGTGCAATGGGCCCGTATCGATTATTAACTGTGTCCTGCAATACCCGGGTTCGAGCAGGCCGGAATCCTTCACTACTCCACGGTATATGATCATTGAATCCATTGATTCATTAACCCGGCCAAACAATACCCTACGATACCGGTACCTACACGCAACAGCGTAGTGATGCCCGGTTTCAAAGTGTGTCGTTGCCCAGCAATCCCTACCTAGAGTAGGGGCTATCGTGCAATGGGCGAATCTCAAGTATCCATCCCGGGTTATCCCGCTGGGGTTGCTGATCCATCCCGGCCTGCCGGTGAGTGCTAGGCTTAAATACATCATTATGAGGCTGTGGTAGTCTCCCTCGCAAGCGGTTGGTATTCCATCACTATTCATCAATGCAACCGGTATACAGGGGGTTACATGGTACTTCACTATTAAGGGGAAACAGTCTATAACGATCCCCGTGTAACCCTTATCCGCAACAAGCTTCCTCATAGCGTAGTATATCCTCATGATCTTCTCCAACTCCCCGCTCCTAACACTCGATAAATCCATGTAATCCGATACATGATCTATTAATGCTTCAACCTCGCTCCGAGAAGCCTCCTCCCCGATACCCGCTAACTTCTCGAAACTAATGGGATCAACCCTGCTCCCAGTCTTCTCAATAAACAGCTTTGCCTTAAGGGATAACCGGCCATCAGCGTTAATATCTAAAATCTTCATTCTGCCCAGCTCATACCCGGCTCTTACTCCTTGATAGAATGCCGTGAATCTTCTCATTAGATCGTTTTTATCATCGCTATAGATCAAGTACGTCTTAAAACTACTCTTCAACAACTTAGTCCTAGCGGATAATGCAGATGCTAAACTATTATGTTTAGAATGAGCTAGTAGAAGGATCGGCACTGATAAACCCATATCAGATAACGAAACAGCAGTCCTATAAGCTAAACCACTGGTACCGCCGGTTAAGTGTATGAGGACCAATAGATCAGTATCCAGCGGTACATCACGGAAAGGCTCATCAACCGGTTCTCCGTGAAAAACTAGTCCCTCAAACCCTGATAGTACGCTTCTATAAGACTCCACCATCAATCTAACATATTTTTCTCCATGCAGGCTACTCGCCAACGGTACTACATAGATCTTCAACGCAGACAACCCCTTCGACGAATCAAGGAGTTTCTGAGTATTAAAGTATGAATCATAGCTTTATTAAATCATGTTATAATTGCCGGGCTAGGCTAGTCTTAGGCAATAACTGTGTTGTTCGCTGAAGTACTGCCTGTAGATCCTGGGCAGGAGACTTGACCTATATCGTTTGATCCTGCTGCATAAGTCTTTTTCAGCTTCCTGTATTAGCGTATAGCTATTCGATTTTTCTATTAATTCTATAAGGCTCTTCGTGAGAACTGAGAGTTTTTCGAGGTAGTTCAGCTTCTTAAACACGAATACTAGCTTCTCGTATAGGTTTAGGGATTGTCTCAGGAAACTATATGCTTCCCTGGAATCCCCCTTCTCCAAGCTTATCATTGCAAGCCTGTATAGTGCTTCCGCATATTGCTCTTTGTCTAGATACTTATGCTTCGAGTCAGCGATCCTCTTTAAGCTCATATATGCTTCCAGGTTCCTGCCCTTTTCAGCGTAGAGTAGTGATCTTATATAATAGAGCCACTGATCCAGGTAGGGGTCTCCAACGGGTTTTTTAATCTTAGATACTAGCTTGTAAGCCTTCTTTAAATTCCCCTGCTTATAGTTCATTACTGCTTCAATAATCCTGTTCATATCCTTATCCAGGTACTTCTTATACTTCTTGTGAAACTCCCGGGCTTTATCGATCATGTTCGTAGACATCATTATGTATAGGAGGGCTAGGATCATCGACTTACTCCTTATTTCAAGATTCCTTATAACCTCTATAAACTGCTTGATAAGGGATACGTCAAGGACTTCCCTCATATTAACGAGTATCTCGGAGAGGGATTCTAGGTAAATCGGATTATTAGCTAGTTTTTCAATTAAGCTCTTCTCACCCGCTATTCTTAATAGTAGCATAGAGCTTAGCTCCTTCGCGGCAGAGACATCTCCATTGACTAGGAGTTCCATTATGAAACCCGAGATTTTTCTTAGGAGGATTTCATCGAGTTTATCAACATTGATCTTCTTTAAACTACTAATAGCTAACTCTATGAATTGCTTCTTAACAGTAGCTCCAAGCCTAGCTGCAACGCTGTAGCCTAGTATTGAGAAGAGCAGTCTCTTATATGGATCCCTCCTCTCGATCATGAATAGTTCTGATACTGCCTCATAGGCTTGTCTATATAATCCGTTATCAATCAGGCATTTCGCGTACCAGTATCTTGATAGTATGGCGAGTGGTCCTTTGACATAGTGTTTTGTTATATTCTTTAATTCTTCATAGCACGACGAATAATCTTTATTCATTATCTTCGCGATCTCTCTCCAAAGCCTCGTTAGTACTAGTTGTTCACTGATAAACCATGGCGTGAATTCCCTTATGCCTTTTAGCTCTCTGAACGATTTCTCTAAGAATTCCCTGGCCCTGCCAGGTTTTTGTCTTAGGTATACTATACCGATCCTCCTATAAATAACTGCTTTGAGGAGGCTAGCCCAGTTACCATATACGCTTATATCCCTCCCCTTCTCCTCGAGGAGCCGCACGATCTTATCCGGTATATCTCGCCTCGACTTAGCAATATGCTTAACATAAGAGTTTATTATTCTGAAGAGCTGGAAGAGCGTGTAGGGATTGCTGCCTAGCAGGTACTTTTTAGTGATCAATTCTATGTCTACGCTGACTCCATTATTGATCAGCGCTATAACCGTATCAGCACATTGCTTTGCATTATAGGGGTCTATCCTTAAGCGGGGATCAACTATGGACTCGTATAGTTTGCTAAGCATTCCTACATCTTTGTTCCTAGAAGCTATTAATGTATTCGTTAACACTCCCCAGCAATCGCTCCTAGAACTCCCTCTTCCCTCATAGATGTTCTTCAAGAATTCTAAGCGATCACTGGTTCTCCCCCTAACCCTCGCCGGTAATAGTTCACCATATTTATCATAGGCTTTAACGTATTCTTCAAGTATTTTACCAGCCTCTCTTACTTCCCCTTCCAAGTAGTGTGTCCAGAATAATAACTCGTAGGTTTTTAGTAGGAGTTGTAGGATGCTAGTGGTCATTCTACTAGCTTTCTCTTCGAGCCGGACAGCTACTCTGTAAAGCATTATTCTCGCGTTCTTCAAGTCAAGGAGTTTATATGTTAAATATGCTTTGTAGAATAAGTGTATTAACCTGTTTCTCTCCAGGCATTTCACATTACCCGTTGTGTAGCATTTAACTGGGTTGTTACTGTATTGCGGGTAATTTATGAACACTCCTGGATTCTTCGTTATTACACCGATAGATAGGGGGTCTAGTTTTTCGCTTATCGAGTCTCTATCTTCTTCGAGTATTTTGTATAGGCTTCTGTACGTGAATTTATCCGGCACGGTTTGTATAGCGAAGTATCGATTAGCGACCCGGTTCTTAGACTGCTTCAGCTTCGCGAAGAGATCTAAGGGGTCAAGCACATCCGGCTTAACAACTACTCCATTAATAGAGGATAATGTTTTATCTATTTCAAGCCCCGTCCTCTCAATATATTGCCCGGTTTTCACATATTCCTCGATAATCCTGAGTAGATCCTGTTCTTCGATCCCTATTGATACTAGTTTGTTCTTCAACCCGCTTAACTGTACACTTATTGATTCATCGAAATAGTGTATTGGTTTAATCATTAGTGCCTCCGTGAATCCCTTCCTACAAATCGGAACCGCTAGTTCATCTATACATAATAGCTGGGCTAGTGCTTCGTAGGAATTATTTGTCTTTATAGCTATACTACTCTTAAACTCCGCAATATTACCCACTAGTTCAATGTATGGTTTAAATATCCCCCTATGATCTTGCTCTATAATTATTGATTCAAGAATACTCCTCCAGGAGGGGTGTGGGAGGCCATAGACTCTTGGAGCAAGTCTTACTAGTACTTCGCCGAGCCGACCCTCCGGTCCAAGAACTTTAGCTACAACGTCTACCATGCTAGTAGTAGCTATACCGCAGGGGTTTTTAGCAGCTATTAGTAATCCGAGGAGTTCCCGGTACCTACCAGTAAAGTATAGTCTCGGAACAATCCTCATCAACAACTCGTCTAGCTCAGTATACTCCTCCCTTAATCCAGTCTTCTCCAATACGTAGCGGATATGTAGTTCTTTCAAAGATTCGGCTCCGGGCAATCCCAAGCCATGGGTTATTTCTCTTAATTCTTCACTACTGTATAGCTCGGGCTCTGTAACCTGTAATAGTATGATCTTACCCCTAACACCTAGATCCCTACCTATATCCCTCTCACTAGCGACCAGTAGCTTCTCCCTAAGAAACTCCTCGAGTATAACGGGGTCTATACCAGTACTTGTCGCGAGGAATAACGCGTCTCTAGATTGTAATATTTGCTGTAGATTAATACTGTTCAGTATCCTAGGAGCTTTTATACCGGGGAATAGGTTTCCCAGAGGATATATTAATGGTATACCATACTTTTTCAGGAGGATTAGAGCGGTTAGGTATAAATGCGTCCTCTTACCTGTGAATGATTCTCCATTAATTACTATGCTATTCCTTTTAGTGATTAAATCGGCTATCCACTTAGCTCTCTTAACTAAGCCGTCGGTAAGGTAGATCTCACCAGGGGGTACACCGGTTAGTATCGATAATACCCATTTATCCTTTACAGTGATATAGTATAGTTTCTCGAATAATTCATAGATATTCTCGAGATCTCCGAGTATTCTCGCAAGTTTGCCGAGCTGAACATGTATGCGGCGCAGGAAATCAGCAATCTCTTTCTCCTCCATATTCACTCTTAATAAGTGAAGGAATAACCTACGATAAGTAGGGTTTGAAATATATGTATCGAGAATATTTAACCAATAATCTAAATCCCTAGATTCGGTATCTCTATTCATTAGTTTTTCGATTAAGAAGCCATACTCGCCCCCAATTACTGCCCGGAAATAACTTACACCCCTCTCAAAACCATGCTCCTTAATGATTAGTGCAGGGTAGAGGACGGAGAAGTACCTTGGCTTATCAAGGAGCTTATTAACAACACGACTTATATGGTTATTCGTTTCCTCCCACTTCATATTTGATCAACGAATAAAACCTTGTAAAAGCATCTAACCATTACTATAATATAATATATGAGTGTCTTATTTCTAATCAGTGTTTCCTTAGAAGGTTACGGATAAAGACTACTAATAGTAATCCGATGAATATGGCTATGAAGATTAACGCGTTAGTTAGGAATGATCCCCCCTCGCCTTTACTGTATTTATTATTGTTTAACTCCGTGGATCTGGTTCTGCTAGTAGTTGATTGGTGGGGGTTAGTTGTGGTTTGTTTTAATATCTTTAGTAGTTCTGGGATATTTGTATGTACCAGTTTATAGTTCATTTCGAAAATAGCCCTAGCACCGCTGATCGTATTGTTTATTTCCCCCTTCATAGTATAGTTTAACATTATACCCGTGGATGGATCATAGTATGCGTCTATCTCCAGCCTAGAAACCTTTGATCGATCATTAGTAATATTGACGTAGTGTATGTA
>JALWZC010000034.1 GCA_027002875.1 Desulfurococcales archaeon | reverse complement strand
CTATACATATCACCCGGGGAATTAGTTGACAGGCTCCGGAGTGGAGGATTAGAGGTTTATAGGGATCAGTACGTTCCCGAAGCGATATATGTTCCGGTTAGGGGGCCTAACAGGGTAAGGGATACTGGTGTATACATCTATGTTGACAGGTTCGCCGCTGAATCATTAATGCTTGGAGCGAATCTATATGCTCCAGGAATCATTAGGATGGACGATTTTAAGCGTGGAGAGATTGCTACGGTTAAAGCGCCTAATGGATTGATTATTGCTAATGTTGAAGTAATTGTTGATTCCTCGAGAGCTAGGAGGATGAAGCATGGCCTAGTTGCTGTTAACGTTAATCCTCTCTACAGGGCTCCTCCTATAAGGGATCTCCCGGAGTATGATCAGGGCTTGTTTTACCCCCAAAGCCTTCCAGCAATGATCACCGTCCATGCACTGGATCCAAAGCCCGGAGAGCTAGTTGTTGATATGAATGCTGCACCCGGGGGTAAGACTAGTCATATCGTACAGTATACTCGGGGCCGGGCTAGACTGGTTGCTTTTGAGCGTAATAATCGTAAAGCTTTACAGGTTTATAGTACGCTTAAGAGGCTTAGACTATACATTAACGCCTTGATAATACCCATGGATTCCAGGTATATTGACACTGCTACACTATTAATCGGTAAGGCTGATAGGGTACTCATAGATCCTCCTTGTACTGGGCTTGGTGTTAGGCCGAAGATTAGTATTGATAAGAAGTGCAGGGATCTTATTAATAGTTATCGTTATCAGAGGCAGTTCTTCACACCAGCTTATAGGGTTCTCCGAAGGAGGGGCTTACTGGTTTATAGTACTTGTACGCTGACGTTTATGGAGAATGAGGGTAATGCTAGCTACTTGGTTGAGATGGGTTTTGAACCAGTTGATCTCGGCTGGCTTCCCTACGCTGATAGAGTCTATTATGGTGATCTGGTTGCTTATAGGTTTAACCCGTTGAACCCTGTTGTTAATGGTTATTTTATTAGTGTTTTCCGCCGGGCCTAGCCGTGGGAACCGGGGGGTTTCCGGCCTACCTCCCTAATCCCCCGAGTCCTCAAAGGCTTAAAGGAAACACCCATGGAGTATAAGAGTTTTTGTAGAGAATAGTCATCAGTGATCACTAATGTATCGAAACCCTCTTCTTTCAATTGTAGTGCTAGAGCCGCAACGTCTAGGTCCGTACTCGATAGTTTTCCGTGGAGTTTATGCTTCTTTGCCTCTGTGTATGTTTTTTCTCGGGCTTTAGGGCTTGGTTCTACGGGTTTTATCCTCGAGAGTTCTAGTCCTAGTTGTAGTGCTTCCCGGTTCTCTATGTCTCTTACTTCTTCTACTACGCTTGGAGTTGTTAGTATTTCCGTGTTTATAGCTGGTAGTATTAAATGGTATTTTGCTAGGAGGGCTGAAGTGTCTAGGATTATTATTTTCTTACCGGGTTGTTTATTTGAACCTGGTTGTTCTCTTCTCGAATACTTCTCTGACATAGTCTCTCTTACCATTGAATCTTATTAGTCGGAAGCTGTGGGGGTCTAGTTCTCCGATTACCTGTTTGCCGGGGCTTATAATGTCTTTCTTCTCTCCGTCAATGTATACTTCCGTGTATCCATTCGTGAATGTCACCCATACTTTGGATAGGGGTGGTAGTATTACTGGCTTAATGTTTAACTCCATCGGGTTTAGCGGCGTTATGAAGAATCCTTGCACGTAGTAATCCATTAATGATCCCCCGAGGGATAAGTGGTAGGCTGATGAACCGCTCGGAGGACCTATTAGTACTCCATCCCCTTCTACGATCATTTTTGTCTTGAAAGTTGGGGTTTCGATCCTTATCATTGACTCGATTACTCTACCATGATCTCTGGATATTAATGCTGCTTCATTCAAAACCCTAAATTCCTTGTTATCATAGCTGATCTTCACCCTCGCGAGTTCTTCGACGAAGAATTCGCCGGTTAACACCCTCTCGATAAGATCCCTTATTTCGAGGCCGTGGTCCTCGTAGAAAGCCTTCCTACGCCCACATGGTATTGGTAGTACTAGTGGTGGGTTTATTTGGAAGAGTCTTGAAATCTTTAATAGTGTTCCATCACCGCCTATTGCTACTACTAAGTCTACTGTCCCGATAATGTTTTTCAGAATATCGTCTACCCAGTAGCTTTTAGCCGATATGTTTTTCTTCTTGAAAACCTCGACGATCATCCTAGCTATGTCTAAGCACTTCCTACTAGGCCTATATATTACCGCGACATTTCTCGGAAAGATTACTTCTTGCCTGCTCAATTCGCTACTCCAATCTATTTTTCCAGTTTTCAACCGTGTAGTATATAGTATGATTAGTCTTATTTTAGGTGTTATCATAATCTTGATACTATTTATTATCAGCGTGTTTTCAAGATAGTATTGCTGGGTGTAGTGTTTTGAATCGGAGGGTTCCAAGCCATGATCGTATTGGGGATGTAGTAATTATTCGTGAGAATGTTCTTGAAGAGTATAGTGTTGATGAAGTCGTATCTATTCTTAGATCACTCTATAAGGGATTGAAGGCTATCTATGTTAAGGAGAAGACCGTTGATGAGTACCGTGTACCTGTTCTCCGTTTATTATGGGGTAGTAGGGTTGAACTTGTTTCTCACCGGGAGTATGGGCTTATATTCTACGTGTTGCTCGGTAGGGTTTATTATAATCCCCGTCTTGCAGAGGAGCATAGGCGTTTAGCCAGTATGGTTCGTAGTGGTGAGAGGGTAATTGATGTTTTCTCGGGTATTGGTGGTTTCGCAATACATATTGCTTCTCTACGTGAAGCACTCGTTGTTGCTAATGATTTAAACCCTTATGCTTACCGGTTGATAATACTGAACACGGTTGCTAACCGGAAGAAACTCGTTGGACGCATTATTGGTCTTAACATGGATGCTAGGATTCTCCCCGTGGTTTTTAGGAAGGGATTGTTTGATCGCGTGATTGCTAACCTACCGCATAATAGCCTGGATTTCATGGATGTCTACGATCACCTCTTAAGACCGGGCGGTATACTCCACTTATACGTTCTCGGGAAGGATTGCAGTTCTATTACTAGTAATAGTAGAGTTAGAGGATGGATTCCTATGGGTTGTAGACGGGTGCTGGACTATTCTCCCTACACCTATATTTACAGGCTCGATCTCGCTAAGCCTGAAGACTAATAGTTTGACTTCCAGTAATTTATTAGGGTTTCTCAGCTCATTGATCAATCCACGATTAATGTCTCGTGCTGCTTTATTACTCTTAATCCCTAGTGTTGAGGGTTCTATGTAGCTACTCTTCCTTATGATTATTTTCTCATTGCTGTCGAGTATTAGGTTCCTCGATCCTTGTGCTAGTATTGTATCCCGGTAGCTACTGGTTGATAGTATTGCTATGAGGACTGCGTCATCGTTTTTGAGTGTTTCTAGGAATTCCGGGCTTAGATCATTTATTGCTTTATCGGCTCCAACACCTATTATACAATCACCCCTCGGCGTTAATTCCTCCTCCCTAGTAATCTCTATCGTCGACCTGTGTGTTCCCCTTATGTTAGGGTGTCCATGAGCCTTCACCGTTTCCACATAAACATTCCTTATAATCATGAAATCATCCCTCGTCGTCCCTGTGGGGTAATGATTATTACTTTAATTAATTAAAGGATATGAGTGGGTGGGTTATGTTCTAGGATTGTGTTACTGGTTGTTTAGCTGTGTGTTTGGTGGTATTGTTTGGATGATAGGTTTGCGGAGATGCGTAGAAGGGTTGTAGAGTATCTTGTTAGGCTTGGCTATGTTAAGTCTGAGAAGGTTAAGAAAGCCCTCCTAAATGTTCCACGGGAGGAGTTTGTACCCGAGCCGTACCGGGAGTTCGCGTATGATGATCACCCGTTGCCCATCGGTTATGGACAGACTATTAGTGCTATACACATGGTTGCAATAATGACTGAAGCCCTCGATCCAGTGCCGGGCGATAAAGTACTCGAGATAGGTACTGGTTCAGGTTATCAGGCAGCTGTTTTAGCGGAGATCGTTGCTAAGATGGATCCTTCTAAGCGTGGACACGTCTACACTATCGAGAGGATCCCCGAGCTAGCAGAGTTTGCACGTAGGAATCTTGAGAGAACAGGTTACTCGGAGTACGTAACAGTGATCGTTGGCGATGGGACTCTGGGTTATCCGGAGGAAGCCCCCTATGATAGGATCTTGATCACTGCTGCCGCTCCAGACATACCTAAGCCTCTGATCGAGCAGTTAAAAGAGGGGGGCCGGATTGTTGCCCCAGTCGGAGATCTCTATGTTCAGAGATTAGTTATCGCGGATAAAGTTGGAGGCGTTCTTAGGAGGAGGTACGGTATTGAATGCGTATTCGTACCCTTGATCGGGAAATATGGTTGGAGGGAGGAGTAGTTTAGCCGAACCAGGCTTCTAGACCCATCTGTTTCGACTTAATATTCTCCCTATATGCTTTTAACAGTCTTTCGAAAGCATTTTTTACTCTTTCAGGGTTGAAGTCATGTTCTTCTACTAGTATAGCGTATATTTTCTCCCTGCTAGGCTCTCTCCACTCGATCCTATAGTTCTTTTCAACCGGTGGGTTTAGGAAGTACTCCCTGATCTTGAGTAGTTCTTCTTTTTTCCATCCGCCCAGTAATGCTTCTGGTAGTTTTTCCAGTGATCCATAGGTTTTTATTAGAGTTAATGCTTTCTTCGCACCGATCCCCTTTACTCCGTCTGGATTATAATCGGTCCCTATTAATATGCCAATATCTATTAGCTGTTCCCTCGTTATCCTAAGTCTTTCAAGCAGTTTTTGTAGCTCTATAAGCTCAGGCTTTATCTCGACGTATACGTTTTTCCTGGGTAGTTTCCTCCTACCTGTTATTGTTAGGTTTCTCAATAGTCTAGGGGAGCCGAAGAGTAGTGAGTCGTAGTCTTGTGAGGCACTAGCCCATGCATCCCCTTTCCTCACAATATATGCCGCCTGTGCTTCGCCCTCAGCGGGGGCTTGTATCCATGGTATACCCATCGCGTCTAATAATTTCTTAGCGTCTTGAACCATTTCATCGGTTAGCTTAGCGGCCATCATCGCGTATCTCCTAGCTGCTTCTAGGTCTCCCTTCTTTAGTGCTTCAGCATATTTTGCCGCGGCGTCTTCCTTCACTTTCCTCCTCCTCTCAATCTCCTTAGCTTTCAGCTCCGGTGGTTTACCGTCGAATACGTAGACTGGCTTGATCCCGTTCTCCATAATGTTTATCGTCCTATAGAATAACCCGCTTAAATGACTGGTAATCCGGCCCTGACTATCCATTAACGGCGTACCATCCGGCTGCCTAATCGCGGTTAGGAACTGGTATAGAGCGTTGTACCCATCAATAACTACTATCTTCCCCCTAAGACTCCTTAGGTCCTCGATAACAGTCTTCGCTTCATCCGGAATGATCTCCCTAATATTAACACCCATCCAACGACACCCCCTGCTCGTAGGGTTAGATGAGGGGTTATGTTTTCTATTCTATCATTAATTATTGATTGTTTTACGAATTGATAACGGTATCTTTCACTGGTTCTCGTTAGCTTAGTAGTTTATCGATGTATTTCGAGGGTTTAGCCATCATCTCCTTCCCGATCCTGTAGACTGTTATGTATCCTCTTAGTTCTAAGCGTAGGAGTACTTCGTATAATTCTGGTTTTGAAATATCGTATCCATGCTCTTTTTTGATATTATCGAGAATTTCTTTAACAGGTATTCCTCTGGGATTCTTTAGTATCTCTTCGAGTACTAGTCTGAATAATGGATAGCTTCTCCACGTATCTGATAATCCGGGCATTACTCGTAGACACCATAAAACTGTTTCTCCACTTGTTTAGAGGAGGAATATTCATCTTTTGTTTAACTAGTATTGTTGAAATATATTAGGTTTACATGGTTATAATTATTGCTACGCGTATAGGCTTGGCTTCAAGTATTCCTTCGGTAGTCTCTGCCTTGCTCTTACAGCCCATTCCTCATAGATCTTTACTATGTCCGGGGTTATTGATGGCTTTATCTTGTTCATTGCATCCATGAAGTGCCTCATATAGATCTTTCCAATGTACATGTCTTCCTTCAACGCTCTCATCGCCGCTTCCCTCACTAGTGCTTCTAGGTCTGCTCCACTATAACCCTCAGTCCTCCTAGCTACTTCGTACAAGTCTACGTCTTCCGCTAGAGGCATGTAGCGGGTATGTATTTTGAGTATCTCCAACCTGCTATTAGTATCCGGTGGTGGTACGTAGATTAACTTGTCGAATCTTCCCGGTCTTAGAAGGGCTGGGTCCAGTATGTCCGGCCTATTAGTCGCGGCTATAACTACTACGTTGTCAAGCCTTACTAGTCCATCCATCTCGGTTAATAGCTGGCTGACAATTCTCTCCGTAACTCTCGTATCCGCCGAGTATCCGCGGGCAGGGGCTATCGCGTCTATCTCGTCGAAGAATACTACTGCTGGAGCATACATTCTCGCCTTCTTGAATATCTCCCTAACGGCTTTCTCGGATTCACCGACCCATTTACTCAGTATCTCCGGGCCCCTGATCGCTATGAAGTTCGCGCCGCTCTCGGTAGCAACAGCTTTGGCCAGTAAAGTCTTACCTGTTCCAGGCGGGCCGAATAATAGGATGCCTTTCGGAGGCTTTATTCCAAGCCTCTTGAATATTTCAGGGTATTTCATGGGCCATTCAACAGTTTGCTTCAACTCTTCCTTAACTTCCTGCAAGCCACCTATATCGTTCCATGAAACCTCTGGTACTTCGACGAATATCTCCCTAAGACCGCTTGGAACGATTTCTTTATACGCCGCCATGAAGTCTTCCATCCTAACCTCCATCCTTTCGAGGAGGTCTACTGGTATAGTATCGGTGTCTAAGTCTATTTCCGGCAGATACCTGCGTAGTGCGTGTAGTGCTGCCTCTTTTACTAGTGCCGCTATGTCTGCACCCGTGTAGCCGTGAGTTATCTCCGCTAGCTTGTTAAGATCTACGTCGTCTGCTAGGGGCATTCCACGGGTGTGTATTTGTAGTATTTCAAGCCTTCCCTGTTTATCGGGGAGGGGTATCTCGATCTCCCTATCGAATCTTCCCGGGCGGCGTAGTGCCGGATCC
>JALWZC010000033.1:3781-7366 GCA_027002875.1 Desulfurococcales archaeon | reverse complement strand
CTTGAAGAAGGTATTGTTAAGATTAAAGGTACCCAAGTGTATCGAAGCACTAGTAGAGCTTAATGAATGCTTAGGATTAATAAGTGAAGTACTACGGATATGTGATTCATCGAAAAGGATTTATATCCATGAGATCGTGTTTAGTGATGGTGAAATCGTAGAGCGACAAGTATGTAGTCCGGAACTAGGTCTTCCTATGGAGGAGTTACATCGTATGCTTCAACGATGTTGTCAACCATAACTCGATGAACAGTCTCTTCATTAATTATGCCCTCATCAATTAATTGTTTAATCCTAACAGGTATATCCCATGGATAACTCGAGACACCAGGCCTCTTAGGATCATCTATATGATCAGACTCGACGAGAACCCTTCTAAGACCAGCTTCAAAAACACGCTTAAGACTCCTATACTTAGCTGGGACAGTGTAGTTAAACCCATACTTTTCAGCCCACAGGGCTTCATTAATCGTAACATGATGAAGAAACACCTTCTTCTTATTAATACTAGTGAAACCAGCGAGGTACTTGATTGATTCAACTGTTACAAAACCACCCTGCTCCAAGTGCAGATGCATAATCATATCATTATCTCGGGCAGCCTCCATGGCTTTTAACAGTATTATCTCGGAAACTACAAGCCTAGCCGGAGCTGTACTATAATGCTGCCTACCAACCTCGCCTATACCATCGATAAGGCCCCTCCTATGATACCCTACAATCAGCTTAATAACACTCTCCGCCAACTCCATAATATCCCCAAGCTTCATACCCCTCCTAAAATACTCGTCAACCTCAGCTGGATGGAAGCCTGCGAGAACCCTAACCTTTAACCCTGATCCCCTAATCTTCCCGGCCTCGCTGACTAGGAGATCCATCATCTTCCTATAAGCTTCTATACCGCTCTCCATAAAGCCGTAATGATAAGGCGGCAGGGATACTAGAGCCATAAACCAGCCGCCAACACTCTTAAACTTCTTAGCAATCCTCTCAGCGCCAAGACCATAGATCGGGTTCGTATGTGTATGTGCATCGCTGTAGTATAAGTTCAATTATTAACACCCGTATTTTTCAAAGACTATTTTACAGAACTAATTCTAATAGTGGATTATTAGGATAAAATAGTTCATTGAAGGGGGTAATGCGAGGGGTTTGCGACGAGTAGTAGAAAAAGGACTATCAAGCTTGAACTAGACGATGAAACCTATGATAAATTAGTGGAGAAAGCATCCGAGAAAGGCTTCATCGACATAGAAGAATACGTTAGGGAGTTGATCAGGAGGGAGGTTGCAGGGGAGACGGGGTATGATATTGATTCTTTAATGGAAAAGATCAAGCCTAGGATTAAGCGAATCGTTGAAGATATAGTTAATGAGTACATGAGAATAGTGTTTGAGAATAGGCAGAAGATAGCCGAGCTCTCCGAGAAGATCGATGAGATTAACAGGAAGATCGAGGAAGCATTAGCTAAGCCCGCTCCAAGGCAAATACAACAGCCAAGAATTACTGAGGCTCAAAGGCCTAGGAGGAGGAAGAGAGGTATCGAAATACTACATGAACAAAAAATATTGTTTGAGAGCAGGCTAGGGAGACTAAGGGATCGCGATAGATTCTTTGATTATTTAAAGAGAGAGGGTGCTATAATACTGGAATTAGAGGGTGAAAGGGTAGCTGTCGACCCAGAATTCTGGAATAACTTCCTCGAAAAGATTTCAAGCATAAAAACACCGGATGAAGTAGAGGCACAAAGGTATCTATCTCCTCTTGAAAAGGAGTTATTTAATAGATTAAGGGCTTCACAACTCGTAATCTTTGATAGTAAGACTCGATCATGGAGAGTAATGCTAGAGGAATACTAGGATAAATCACACACGACTAAGGAGGAGGGTGTAGCGGACTATGATAAGCGACTTGCTAAAGATAATTGCAATCAAGCCTAGTGGAGCAGTACTTATAGGAAAGCATTTTACAATCGACGGCTTTGAGAGGAGAAATATACACGTAATAACACATGCCCATGCAGATCATCTTGGAGGGCTAAACCAGTCCGTCAAATACGTTGAAAAAATAATTGCTACGCCAGCAACAATAGACTTAATACTTGAACTTGGATACGTGCTGAATAGTAATGGTTTAAAAGCATTATTTAAGAGAAAAGCCTACCCATTAAGTTATCATGAAAAACTAATGATAGGAGATGAAGAACTAGAACTGCTTCCCGCGCATCATATTCTAGGAGCTTCGCAAGTAGTAGTTCGTACAGGGAAATACGTGATTGGATATACGGGTGATTTCAAACTAGGCGAGGAGACGGAGATTATCAAGGAACCCGACATATTGATAATGGAAACAACCTATGGAGACCCAAACTATCGGAGGCCCTTCAAACACTATATTGAAGACTTCCTAGTAGACCTAGTATTTCAGGGAATAGAAACTATGAAAAGAGTAGTCATATACGGATACCATGGGAAACTACAGGAAGCTATGAAAATACTGAGGAGTAAAGGCGTCGACTATCCCTTCGTAATGCCTCCAAAAATATACAGGATTACGAGGATAGCTGAGAAACACGGATATAGGATCGGTGAATACTATAACTCGTTGTCAAGAGAAGGAAGAGAGATCATTAGGGAGGGATTCTACATATACTTCGACCACATGATGAGGGCTAAGAGGAGACGCCTTGACGGTTCAAGGCTAAACATAGTTCTAAGCGGGTGGGAGTTCCAGCAACCCGTTAGAAGACTGGACGAGTATTCGTGGCTAGTAGCTATGAGCGACCATGCGGACTTTGACGAATTAATACAATATGTTGAAGAATCCAAGCCTAGAATAGTAGTCCTAGACGCTTCAAGGCAAGGCTCACCTAAGCCTCTTAAAAGGGAACTGGAAAAGAGGGGGTGGAGAGTAGTAATACTCCCCGTGAACGATGAGTATTATATAGGTATCGATAATTACTACGTGGGATGAAGATCGTCTGCGACCCTGAGCTTTAGATTGATTTGCGATGATGAAGAAGAGCCGAACAGACCATAGAAGCGATTAGCCCATTAAGAGAAGATATCCAGATTATACTTGTCCCAATTAATCAGGGTATATATTGTACCGATTAATACGAGGCAGGCAATAATCCCCCCAAATAATAATACGGTTTTCGATGGTGGAGTAACGATTGAAAAGGAGTCTATAATACTCTCTGGCTGAACCAGTATAAGGATTGATGAAATAATCACTCTATACTTAATAGTAATAGCTGAATACCCAGTACCAAAAACATAGTTTATGGTTAGGACTTTATCACCACCTAGATAGACACCAGTATTCTTCTCCCTATACTCAACTGATAAAGCCTTACGTATAAGGTATGCTTCAACAATCCTCCCATCAATACTAGTATAAACCTTCTCACTGCTAATCTGTCTAGATACGAACCTAATACTACTATACCACTTCTTTAAAACACTCGCTAAATAATTCTTCAGGTTAATGATGTGGAAAGCAGAACCACTTAGCTTAACGTTCTCCATCTCTCCAATAATACCAGTAATCTCGCCGTTTTCAACTTTTAAGGTAATCGTTCCA
>JALWZC010000033.1:698-3771 GCA_027002875.1 Desulfurococcales archaeon | reverse complement strand
TCCAGTCACAGTAAAGGAGTCGGTTGGATCGTCGAGGTTTTGACTATTAATAATAACATAATAATGAAACATTCCGGATATATTTGTCGAAGCATGATAGGAATTTGCGACAGAGGGGGATAATAGTATTAGGATCGCCACTATATAGAAAAAACTAGGAATGTTCTTCATTTACCCTTAAACCTCTCAATAGCGGTTCTTATCCTATTAAGAGCTTCCTCCCTACTGTACCATCCGATAACCTTAACCCACTTGCCTTTTTCTAATTCTTTATAGTGTTCAAAGAAATGTGCTATTCGATCCCTTATATTCGCAGGGAGATCACTGATATCTTTGATATTATCAAACCTCGGATCAATCTTTGAAATCGGTACAGCAACGATCTTAGCATCCTTACCCTTCTCGTCTTCAGTCATCAATACACCTATGGGCCTAGCCTTAATTACAACTCCAGGATGTAATTTATCGTAACCTAAGACTAGTATATCTACCGGGTCACCGTCTTCTTCGAGCGTTCCAGGGATAAAACCATAGTTGAAGGGATAGTACATTGCAGTAAACAGTATTCGGTCGACGAATATAAGCCCGGACTCTTTATCTAGTTCATACTTGACACTACTACCCATCGGGATCTCTATTACAACGTTCACTACTTCGGGAGCTTTACTACCGGGTCCGAGTTTATCATACACTGTAGGCATTAATAACCCACCCCCTACTACTCTACTATCCCAACTATTTATTTGAGAAGAAAACGATTCGAATTAACACTATTAATTTTTGAAAACAACTACTCGTTTTTCATCGGTTCTATCTGTTTAAGGGTTAGCTACCGGCGAGTTTCAGCATGATTATAGATGGTATACCTTCTTTATAGACAACTACGATCTTGGCTTCGACTTCAACGCTTGATAACGGCTCCAATGCTTTCCTAATATTCTGCAGGCTTTGAACAGCTTTGTTTATCCTATCGATGATCTCCCCCATAACTGCTGCTTCCTGTTCTGCATCCGGGTTTATGTATAGCTTAACGACTTTTAGGTCAGCAACTTTACCCTTAGGAGTGGTTTCTTCACCTGTCAGCGTCTTAAGTAGTTCTTTTAGCTTTTTCTCCTGCTCACTCTTAGTCCTTATATCTTCTAGTTTTCTAAGGTAGTCTGCTAATTGCTGTTTTAATGTTGTGAGTTCCTCGTCTATAGATTTCAATAATTCCGAGAATGTTGCGAATTCTCTCACTACTGCGGACAAAACCTTCACCTGCCTACTTATTCCTTTAATATTATTTACGGCCAAGTTTAAAATATATTATTATCTCTAAACTACTGATCCCCAGCCCTGTTTTAACACGTGGCTCAAGAGTACTGGTACTTGTGATGGAGTATCCGCTACGGGTATGTCTGCTTCTTCTAAAGCTTTTTTCTTAGACTTATAGTCTCCGATCCCCATTGATATAATGGCTCCAGCATGCCCCATTCTCTTACCGGGTGGAGCGGTTTTACCGGCAACATATGCTACTACGGGTTTCTTCATGTTTAACCTGCTGTAATAAGTTGCAAACCTCTCCTCAGCGTCACCCCCGATTTCTCCAATTAATACTACTGCATCAGTACCTGGATCCTTCATGAATAAGTCATAGGCTTCTATGAAGTTGAGGCCTGTAATAGGGTCTCCTCCAAGCCCTATAACTGTTGACACGCCATAGCCGTGTTTACCCAGCTCTCTTGCGACTTCATAGGTTAATGTACCACTTCTAGATACTAGTCCAATACGTCCCTTCATGAATACATGGGCAGGCATAATTCCCAGTTTAGCTTCGCCGGGAACCATTATGCCCGGAGTATTAGGCCCGATGATAATTGTTCCCCGAGTCTTAGCGTAATACACGAATAATAACTCGTCATGAAGCGGTATCCCTTCCGTAATGACAACGACAAGCTTCAACCCGTTACTGATAGCTTCAAGTACAGCGTCCAATGCGAACCTAGCCGGTACGAATACTATGCTCGCAGAAATATCCGGGTGGTGTTTTAATGCTTCATGTATAGTATCATAAACCGGGACTCCGTGAACTTCTAACCCGCCCTTACCAGGCGTAACTCCTGCAAGTATCCTAGTACCATACTCAAGCATCAGCTTTGTATGGAAGCGCCCCTCCCTACCAGTAATTCCCTGCACTAATACTCCAGTATTACGCGTAATTAGAACCATAACTATTCACCCCCTAGACTTAGATAACTCAACTGCTTTACGAACCGCTTCATCAGCTTCAGTATAAACATTATAGCCGTGCTCTACGAGTATCCTCCTACCCTCTTCTTCATTCGTTCCAAGCATTCTGACGACGACAGGTATCTTCCGATCAACCTCCTTGAACGCATCTACAACACCCCAAGCGACTTCATCACACCTAGTGATCCCTCCGAAAATATTCAACAGTAGAACCTTTACCTTCGGATTAGACAATACTAGCTTAACGGCTTCCCGGACACGATCCCTAGAAGCCCCGCCGCCGATATCTAGGAAGTTAGCGGGCTTCCCGCCGTAGTATAGTATCATATCCATAGTAGCCATAGTTAAACCAGCGCCGTTACATATAACGCCGATATCTCCGTCGAGCTCAACATAGGAGAAACCAAGTTCTTTAGCCCTAGCCTCGAGAGGGCTTAACTCCCTACCATACTTCTCGGCCAGCTCCGGGTGGCGGTATAAACTATTATCATCGATAGTGATCTTAGCGTCTAGAGCAATTAAACCGCCGCCGCATTTATACGCTAACGGGTTAAACTCGACAAGATCAGCGTCGAAGTCTCTCATAATCCTATACATACCAGACATTATAACATGTAGATCCTTCCAGTAATCCCTCGGTAATCCCAGGAACTTCGCGGCCGTCCTACTCATATAGGGCTGATAACCGGTTAGCACTGGGAAATAGATCTTTAACAGTTTATCTGGGTGCTTCCTAACAAGCTCCTCGATCTCAACGCCTCCCAGAGGACTTACTAGGAAGACGTAGCTCCTACTAGAACGATCCACAGTTAATGATAAATAATACTCTTTCTCAAAACAAACC
>JALWZC010000033.1:0-688 GCA_027002875.1 Desulfurococcales archaeon | reverse complement strand
GCCATATTCTGTTTCGCCTATTTTTTTCTTAAAAAACCTAAATCCTATGTCAAAGAAAATGTAAAATTTCTCGACACGTACTTTGAAAACCTTGGCCAATATATAATTTCCAAACTCCTCAACCAACACCACAATGACGGGGAAGCCCCGCAGACTGGAACCTAGAAGTCTAGATGCAGCTTCCCGTGCTTCACTAGGAGTTTCAGCGGGAAGGACGCCGCCGGCTAAACCCCTGCGTCCGACAAGCACTTGGGCTTTAACAACTACGGGGCCGAGCTCCCTACTGATCTCCTCAGCCTCATCTGGTGTAGATGCAACCCGGCCCCTTGGAACGGGTATACCATACTTAGAAGCGATCTCCTTAGCCTCATACTCATACAACCGCATAAACACAACACCCTACAATAATAACATCTTATTTCAATACCAGGAAAAAAGCGATTCGTAGATAGCCTGTTTACCCATCTAAAAGCTCAAAACCACCCCTCTCAACAAATACATTGAACAGTTTATTCACAAGCCGCCTATTAACGTATCTACCATGCGGTCTAAGCCCTCCACTAAACTTCTTCGGAATATGTAGTAATTCGTGTATTAAAACACGAATCTTTTCATCTAGGGATAGACTGGAATAGTTTTCCTCGAGGACCTCGATTATATACATAGGCTTAACGCCTAGAGCGATCAA
>JALWZC010000032.1 GCA_027002875.1 Desulfurococcales archaeon | reverse complement strand
GTATAGTCATAGGTATTACTATTCAGTTAAAAACGGGGAGACCCACGAAAACAGAAACTCGAAAACGAGAATAGTTGGATAATATCAGCAGCCTGGCTCCTGGCATAACCCCCATTATTTTATGGGGGGCTTCCACGCTTTCAACCCTCATCATTCATTTCTTCTCATGGGTCTTAGGGTTTATCAATGTAATTCTACTGGATACTAGTCTTGGTGTTGGGTTATGGGGCTAGATGCATTGGTACAAGCGGGACAAGCGCTAGCTAACTTGTTTAACGGTATTAGCGGTGTTGGCGCTGTACTAGTAGTTGTTGGGTTAGCGATACTACTAGCTATTGGCGTTGGATTTGCGCTATACATACTTGTAAACCTGATAAAACAGATACCTAAGATGACTCCTTGGCAGTTCTTAAAATTTGTAGTGTTCAGCGCTGTAGTATTGATCGTTGTTGGCGTTGTTTTACCCTAAAAAGCTTTTTGTGTTAAATACATGATTTGTTTTTAACATAATCGATGCTAGACTGGTTTCCTTGGGAAGATCCTCCAGCCGGGATATACTGGTCTGTCTAATTCTTCTTCTATTTCTAGTAGCCTGTTATACTTAGCGGTTCTTTCTCCCCTTGCCGGGGCTCCGGTCTTGATTAGGCCCGCTCTAAGCCCAACTGCTAGGTCAGCTATCGTTGTATCCTCAGTCTCTCCACTTCTATGACTAATAATAGTCCTGTAATTATTGAATTTAGCTTCCTCGATAACCATCATTGTCTCTGATAGTGTTCCGACCTGATTAACCTTGACGAGTATAGCGTTGGCAGCACCAGCTTCTATGCCTTTACGGAATCTTCGGGGATTCGTCGTGAATAAGTCGTCTCCAACTATGAGTACCTTATCCCCAAGCCTCTTAGTTATTTCTGCAAAGCCTTCAAAGTCTTCTTCATCCAGTGGGTCCTCTATACTAATAATCGGGTATTCATCAACTAGTTTCTCGTATAACTCGATCATCTCCTCCCTGCTACGCTCAATACCCTCTACAACATAAACGTTCTTATCCTTATTGTAGAATTGGCTGCTAGCAGCGTCGAGCGCTATTGCTATCTCTTTACCCGGCTCATAGCCTGCCGCTTTAATAGCGTCGATTAAAGCATCTAGAGCTTCAGTTATTTTTTCCATTGGTGGAGCATAACCCCCCTCATCCCCAACATTGATCGCTGATGGACCATATCTTTCCTTCAGTATTCTTTTCAATTCATGATAGGTTTCAACAGCGGCTTTCAATGCTTCACTGAAGGATTCAAACCCTGCCGGTACGATCATGAATTCTTGGAAATCCAGTTTGTTACCGGCATGTACTCCTCCATTGATAATGTTAAGCATTGGTACTGGTAGTAGGTTAGCAAACCTGCCTCCCAGATACATGTATAGTGGTTGTTCATATGTAGCTGCCGCGGCTTTAGCAACTGCTAGACTAGTAGCTACTATAGCGTTTCCTCCAAGCCTGCTCTTATTAGGTGTACCGTCTATCTCGATCATCTTCTTATCTATCATGTATTGATTCCTAGAATCCATATCCTTCAAGGCTTCCGCAATAACATTGTTTACGTTACTAACAGCCTTCGAAACCCCCTTACCATGAAAATCTCTACCACCATCCCTAAGCTCTACAGCTTCATGTATACCGGTAGAAGCCCCGCTGGGAGCATTAGCTATCCCGACACCTAATCCCTTAGTAATTACTCGTACTTGAACAGTTGGATTTCCACGGGAGTCTAGGATCATTCTAGCCTTTATTTCCTTTATTTTAAATAGTTCATCCGGCATGATTGTTGAATAGTACACTATAAACCACCATCCAGCTAGACTAATTGGTGCCTCGTATTGAATGAATACCAGGTATTGATTAATGAATTTATTCTATGGTTTAGCGGTATCTTATGGTGTATTACTACATGGGTATACCGTGAGAGAATTAAGAGTTATTGGCTTTACAGTTTATTCGGCTACAGCATATATAGTATAATCATACCGGTTATAACTATTAAATACACTGAACGAATAAGCCCCGGCCAACTATTCCTATTAACAATGACTTACTCCACAGTAACTGGAGCATATATCCTCAAAATAATACGGGGAAAGATTGATTTTAAAGATACATTAATATTTCCAT
>JALWZC010000031.1 GCA_027002875.1 Desulfurococcales archaeon | reverse complement strand
CGGGAGACCTCCAGCAAACCCTCAACGATTTACTCATTATAATAACACCATTAACGCTTAAGGCTTATCGCCAAGTAATAATAACTTCATGTATAAAAACCATTATTGGGAAATAATCATTTATCAAGTTATAAATACTATTGTATTGTAGCATAAGTATTGTTTATAGGGTTTTACGGGAATTGGGAATTGGTGTATGAGGAGAAGTTTTGGCTAGATACGTACTGGATAAGGTTTGGGGAGAGGGTTTGGAGACTATTTAAGACGAGCACGGTATTAATCGGCATGCTCGGAACGGATGAATCAGCACGCTACGTAGAATTGACGGCTATACTGACAAAGTATCTTGTCGAAAAACTTAGCGAATACGTTGAACTCGAAGAGCCCGAGGCTAGCGGCGCTGTTGGAGCAGCATTGATCACCGAGTACATGAGGAGTATAGCGGACTTCGCGATCGGAAAGGATCCTACCGTAACTCTTGCATGGGTTTTCAAAAACATAACTTTCGAGTACGCACGCGCCAGCTTCGACACTATAGCGGAGGATCCACGTAGATTCGATTACTTAGCTGATATTCTTGGATTAAGGATTATCTATGAACCGCCCGAGCTATTAACCGGTGGGGAAATCGATCTATCACTTTATCACGCATATGGATACCTGGATAAGATCAAGATAGATCCGGGGGTGATAAGTCTCGGCGGCGGCAGGTTTAGGTATGTATTAAGAATAACTGACGAGTTTAAGCCTGAAGAAGAAAGCATCGGATCACTAATAATAAAGCTGGGCTTACTAGCTTGGGAGATCCTCCGTAAGAAGCCGGGAATACTGGCGATCTATGATACGGTGGACGCTAGGAGTACATACCTAGAACTAGCGACGGGCAAGATTCCCCCCAGATCGGCTGAAATAGCTGAATCCCTGGATTTAGGTGTTCTAGGCGACGGAAAGATCTATACTGTCAAGGATGAATACATGAATGATAAGGGGGAGATAAACATAGTGTTTGAAAGCGACCAATACACTGTGGGGGTACCAATGCCCCGGGCTTGTAGGGAAGTTGTCTACGGGTTCAAAGGCCCCCTAGTCTATACGGGGGAATTATGCCTTGAATCCGATATTCTCCTGAGAGAGCACAAGTACATGGTAGGTAAGCCTTCCAAAAAGAAGACCAGTATAATCGAGTTTCTACGCGGAATACAGCCCTACGTGTTTCTAGGACTTTGGGATTTCCTACTAACGAGTGAAGGAAACATAATCCTCTATACAAGGATTTAATGCCTAGGAACCCCCATCCTTAATCTGCTACCTATATAATCCTGAATAATCATTAATACCACTACAAAACAATTAATACTAGCAAAGCGGGATGATCCGGGTTGTCAAGTTATACTATGAAATCCGCCCAACAGTCTGGTCAGCAGCCTCAGAGGAGGATAACTCCTACCTTTGTATTAATGAATATGGCTAGGGAGAGGCTGGCTAAGACCAAGTATAAGATAATGGTTTTAAGCGGTAAGGGAGGCGTTGGTAAAACCTTTATATCATCAATGCTGAGCCTTGCACTGGCAGTAAAAGGCTATCGTGTAGCCCTACTCGACGCGGATATTCATGGTTCAAGCATACCAACAATGCTTGGAATAATGGGTTTGAGACATACTGCTAGTGAAGCGGGGATTGAGCCCGTTAGGGCTCCGTTGGACGTTAAAGTTGTTGCTACAAACCTACTACTGGATACGCCGGATACACCAATAATATGGAGGGGCCCTCTAGTATCAAAAGCGATAACCGAGTTACTAGCCAAGGTTAACTGGGGTGAAAACGACTTCTTAATCATAGATCTACCCCCGGGAACCGGGGATGAAGCGATAACAATTGTACAGACGATAAAGGATCTCGATGGAGCAATAGTAGTAACGGCCCCAAGTATATTATCCGAAGTAATAGTTGCTAAAGCAATAAACTTCGTACTGAGAAACAATGTCAGGCTACTGGGAATAGTTGAGAACATGAGCTATTTCCGCTGCCCCAAGTGTGGAAGCGTATATCAGTTGCTGGGTAAGAGTACCGGGGAAGAACTAGCGAGAAAGTATGGGACAAGGCTCCTAGCAAAAATCCCATTAGACCCCTACATCGGTGAAGCCCTAGATAAAGGTGTACCATACCTACTAGCT
>JALWZC010000030.1 GCA_027002875.1 Desulfurococcales archaeon | reverse complement strand
CTTCCATTATCAATTACTGAGGCAAAGTCTTCCGGGTTAAAACTACTATATTCAAACTATAACCTACGAATTTCACTAGCCGATAACCTTCTCTCAATTATAGCTCCTCTCAGCTCTATGCATGAATTATAAACCCTGGCTATTTCCTCGTCGAGGAGTCCGCCACGGTATCCCGTTAAAATCTTCATGTGGGAACACCGATAAAATAAAACACTTCCGATCAAATATAAGTAATGAAATGACTATCTAATCATTCTCGATCGTGGTGTTTCTGGGATGGGTGGTTCTAGGTTAATGTTTTGGTTTATTATTTATGAGCTTGTCTGTATCTCTGTGTCGATTATTGTTGGATTAGAGCTTATATTGATGCATAGTGCTACGTGGGTAGAGTCTATTGTTTTTATTAGGAGTCGTAGTGTATTGGAGGCTTTGATCCATATTTGGCTTAACAATACTTCGTCATTCCTATTAGCATCTGCACTGATAATTCTACATCCCCTCATCGGAGTATTCCTAGTGGCGTTCATGTCGATATCTACAGGTGAACTCATATCTTCCTGGCTAGCCGGTTATTGTAGTAGCGCCCATTTCCTCTACGGTCTAGTTGAGACTCAGGCTTACATCATACTATGGCTGGTATCCGTGAAGATTTACTATGTGCAGCACAGGTGCGGAAGCTTAACTTGTAGGTGGTATTCGACGATTAATCTAGTTAAGAAACAACTACTCCTAGCATTTACAGTCTTCCTAATCTTGGCTGTTATCGAGGTTTTGGAGGTGAACTGGTTTGGTTAGATCAGTTGTGCTGCGACGGCTGGTAGCTGGCGTTGGAACTGTAACAATAATAACTATATCATTTATATCGGTAGGAAGCCTGCCGTTAAGAGGAATAATAGGCATTACCACTAGTTTAACAGGCTCGGTTTTGCTCTATGTATCCATAGCTCTAGCAGCCGCTATACATAGGTCGTATCCAGAAAAGCACGACAGCCCGAGAGATACCGGGACACTATTCACTGAGGGACCTTATAGTTTATGCAGGCACCCATTCTATCTATTCCTAATACTGGTCCAGGCCTCTATACCGTTAATATTCTTAAGTTTCTGGGGCATAATAGTTATCACCGGTTTCATTCCCCTTTGGCTCCTCCTAGTAAGGATTGAGGAGAAGGAGTTAATCGAGTACTGGGGGTCGAAGTATAGGGAATATATGGAGAAGACTCCTGCGATATTACCCTTATTAAAGAAATCTGGGAAACGATATAGTAGAAACGCTGATGAATAAAAAAGTAGAAATCCAGACTGTTTTTGGTAATCAAATAGTAGATGGTTGAGGAATCTTGGAGCAAACGGGTTTTAATAGAGACGTAAATGTTCGTGGGCTCATATCATTAGATGCTGACAGAATCATAGAGATCATTAAGGGGCTTCCGGAGTGGTTTACGCCGGATGCACTTACCCAGGTTAAGGATGATATGAGAGGAATGAAGGGCTTCGTAGTCGTTGTTAGTGGGGTTGTTAGGGGGTTTATACTACTTGATGATAGAGACTGCTGTATTGAGATCGCGTGGCTGGCTGTTGAAAGAGACTTTCATGGAAGAGGACTTGGATCTTTACTGGTTCATGTAGCTGAGGAATATGCTTGTAAAAAAGGTAAACGAGCGCTAGCTGTGAAAACTTATGGTGGAATGGACTACGAGCCATACATGAGAACACTAGAATTCTACATTAAGACTGGTTTTAAAATATACGAAATAATAGATAATTATCAACCCTTCAATGGGCAGCCCGCTGTAATACTATTAAAGGTCTTAGACTGTAATGGTCAGCATTGATTTACAGCTAGCCATAGCTGCTTCAACATGAGAATCAGTTTAATTAAAGTCTTTTCTACTTCAGTATCCATGACTCCCTATATATTATACAGATAATGAGATCCGTTTGATCTTATATATCGTTAATAGCTGTCCAGGATGAGTTAGTATTTTATTGTAAAGAGAGTCATTGGCTTCTCGAGCCTGGTTCCAATAAGCTGTGAAGTTCTATTATCAACTTTTACTAGGAGGTTATTGTTTCGAAGCCCGACTGCATAGGTTCCTGGAGCGTATTATCCCATGGTTATTTTCCAAGTCCATGTAGCGTTTCCATCTGATTCTAATATAAGTGTTTACCTGTTTCCTATCTCGCTATTAATAGCTTGGATTGAGCCAGGCGGTGGCTCGTATATTAGTATCCATTTACCCTTAACTAGTTTGTATATGGCCCATGGCGGATTTGTTAGCTCAACTGTTTTACTACCATTATTGATAATAGTGATCTTTACATTCATTCCGGGACGGTAAGTTTTCCTATCAACTCGTAATACTAGGTGCTCTTCAATATACTGGATCACAGGGTCTACGGGTGGATTAGTGGTCTTACTTGGTGAGATCAGCGTGATCGGTTTAGGCGAGAACGAACTACCTGGAAAAACTCCACCGCCTCCACTACTGGTAACCGTGGTTTGAGTCGAAGTATTCGCGCCCCCCTTCTTGGATGTAGATGATAGGTTAAAAACTAATAATCCCCCCAACTACGAGCAAAACAATTATTAAAGATACGAGAAGTATCCTAGTAGACACACCTATACTACCCCCCTCCAGTAATACGGGTAGGGTGTCTCTATGGAATTAATAATGTATTTTTGCGTCAAATACTTTATCTATGAAGGAAGGATATGCTTCATTGTAGAGTCTGTTTTTATGCTTCCTAATCGTTATGGGCTACAGATATTTTTATACAATTATGTTTGTTTTATTGAGGAATTTTATCCATATTCATTCATTGGTAATCCTCCAAGGTATGCGATCAGTACTGATCGTAGAGTATCTATAGCACTGAGGGAAGCAGAGCATATTCAATTATCGATGTATCTTTGGTGAATGAAAAATATTTTTAAAAAATAAAAACGCATTGCTATCCAATTAGATTAACAACTGTCATGGTGTGTTTAATGGGGGATCAAACCCCCTACCTCGTTTACCTGGATTTCCTCATCACTATAATGGGAGCCTTTGCCATATATTCGACAAACTATATAGCGTACACTAACACAGTCCCCATATTTGGAACTATTTACGGATTCATTATTGTTACGCGTGGATTCGCGCCATTACTACTCCATAGTGAGCGACTCTTCAAGACGCTACCATTTATCCACATATCCGCCTTATTCACAACAGTTACAGTAGCCTTTCTCCTAAACAATATCGTGATCTACCTAGCGGGAATATCGGTTTCCGCCCTGCTCGGCATATATACTGGAGGCTACATCTACAACCTCGAGGTTACCTGGTCTAAACGCTTAAAGGACCCCTCGAAATTCTTCTCATTAATCTCTGGTTCTGAAGCCACCGCCTTCTTTATAGCGCCAATACTCACATATATAACTCCGAACAAGATACTATTCCTAGCCATACTATCAGTCTCTATAATGCTCGGATTCATACTCCTCCTCTATTTTGCCCGTCTCGGGGGCGTCGTGGTTAAGCCTAGATTCTACACTGGCGAGATATCACTGGTTAAAAAGACCATATCACTCGCCGCTCTAGCAGCTTCCAACTGGTTCCTGCAATATCTCTGGATGGGTATGGTTTTTGAGCTTGGAGAGAGGCAGGGAATACCGGGTTTCTACGTGTTTTTAGGAGTTGAGCTTGAAACAGCTGTATATATGATTATCCAATTCATTATCAGCAGGAAAGGGATTAAAAGGTTTGCAAGCCTTAAGACAGTCTCAGTATTAATTGTTTTATATGCTATAATAGTAGCATCCTTTACCACACTCCTCATGGTAAAGGTGGGCCCAGCTATGTTCTTCCTCATCTTAATAGCTTTATCTGTTTCATCAAGCCCTCTCGAACCACTCATTAATACATTAGTCTCATTAACCGATCAAGCCCCAGAAGCCTCAACTATTATTATAAGCTTCAACTACATAGGAGGAGGGATCGGCTATACTCTATCATCAATCCTACTCGGAATATCCTAACCAATCACATAAACTCCTCCATTATTCTACGAGATACAAGTGAAAATGTTTTCTTTTACCTCCACAACAAATAATTAAAAGATAATGGAAGGGCTACCCGTTATTTAGGGGAATTTTATTACCGGATTTATGTAAGTACGTTGCTTCTTGTATATCGTCTTTTTAACACTATGGCTACTAATGCCGATAATACGGTTGCTACTCCAACGATCATGGCAAGTGTTAGTAGGGATAAGGAAATATCGTTAGAAGCCCTAGTAGTTAATTCTAAAGTTCAAAGTTTCCATGCTATATAATCTAGTAATATTCTAACTTATTTACGCCGGGTTTTTATTCATGTTTGGGGGTTGAATATTTTTATTCAGGTCTTTGTTTTTAGAAACCATACTCCTACCACGGTTAGTGTAATAATGCCGAATACTAATCCTATTGTTACTTTATCGCTTAGCATATTTTCTCCAGCACCGGCCTCGCTTTGTAGAGATTTTATGCTGTTAGTATATGGCGACACGCCTGGAACAGTGCTATTGCAGAGGACTATGGTGATCCTATTCTTTGACTCGTCTTGACGGCTTCCATGGGTTGTCACCATGGTAGATATAATGTTGTCCCCAACTAGCCATCCCTCATAGGAGTATATAGTAGTCTCCTCTCCATTATAGGAAATTCCCGTCTTATCATTGTGGAACGAGGACTTTACAGTATAGCCTATGGTATCATTGGTTCTCAGTATTTTTAGGCTTGCATCTCCATACCTAAAATCGATAGAGATATGACCGATGTGGCTCGGTGCTCTCCTCTCCTTCACCTGGTTAAATAATGACTCTACCCCATGTATGAAGCTATCGGGGGACTGTATGGGTGTATATAGTCTTATAAGCAGGTAGTATTGGGGGTAGACGGGCCTCGTCTCATGACTTTCGCTATCTACCGTTGAATTCAGGAGGACGAGTGAGAAGGTGAAGTATGGGCCCTTTTGCATACTTATAGTCCTCGAGAGGTCTGAGGAGTAGTATATGCCCCCTCCACTATACGTTTTCGACAAGTACGCTTCTAATTTCTGCTTCAAACCATTTTCATTAATAGTAGCGTTATTATCAACTAATTTTACATTAACAGTATTGTTATCGAAGATGTATAGTTTTATCTTGATATTGCCTCGAATGATGGAATAGTACTTAATAGCGGAGTTTTCAGTGATTTTATATTTGTTGCTTATATCTATACAGTAAAGAAGTATTTGGTAACTGGTATCCTCAGTGGTAGTTGCTGTAGAGATAGCTATTTTTGAAGATAAAGCAAATATGATAAGGATTAGTAGAATCTTCGCTAAATATAAGCCCCGGAGCATCAGGGTACACCATAATTATCCTCACTACATAGTCGAATAAAAATGCTTGACTATTCAAAGCTAGCGCTCAAGGTTTTGAAGTATTGATTAACTTTAATATTACTCGGACGGAGAGTATGCTGTTAATAAGTCGATGATCTATCTAGAAAACTATTGGCCCTACTAAACTAACTTGATATAATCTAGCGGGTCCGACGAGTTCTGTGATTTCCGGCTCCGGAGACTGGTACTTAAATACCTTTGTCCAAGAAGTGATGTTAGAGAAACATTATGGTAATTCAAGGTAGTAACGTAGCGGGTTTATTTGTTAAGAGTAGCGGATTTGAGGCTCTATTTCATTTACTGGTTATCGGGGGATATTTGATTAGAAAAAACTAATTGTTCCCGATACATGTAACATATAAATGGTGTTCGAGAATTGTATAGGGTTATAAGAGTTAGGTATGAGAAAGGAGTATTAAAGCCTCTGGAGCCCTTGGATCTCGAGGAGGGAGAAGAGGCTGTAGTGGTGTTGAAAGAAGACCTGGTAGCGTTTGCACGGAGGATACGTAAGAGCTTAAGGAGGCTACATCAGGAGCCAAGTGAGCTCCTCTCTGGGGAGAGGGATAGATTTGCATGAGAAGCTAATCATAGACGCATCCATGGCTATAGACCTTTTTGCTAGTAAGGATGCTTGTCGCGCAGAAGCGGCCGAGAAAATATTTAGATGTACCTCTTCTAATGATATCTCTATTTATGCACCTCGTCTTTTCCTAGTCGAGGTTGCAGGCGTTCTTGTAAGGTTTCTGTCTCCTAACATTGTTAATGATATTGTAAAGAGACTTAGTGAGGAAATCATGATTATTGGGGACGACCTTTATTTTGAGAAATCAGTTAAAATAGCACTAGCCACGGGATCAAGGGGTGCAGACGCCTACTATATAGGTTTGGCGGAAACTCTTAATGCCCCGCTAGCTACAAGCGACAAAATACAAGCCCAAAACGCTAGGAAAATAGGAGCTAAAGCCTTCTATATTCTCAATAGAAGACAACTAGAGGAGCTCATTAAACTATTAAGCTGTAAAGAGTAGTTAGAAGATAATAACCAAATTTGAACTCGGGACCTCCGGAGGCTGGCACTTAAATACCCTTGTACTTAAATACCTTTATCGCAGGAGCTGGTAATAATCCGAGACGGATAAGTACAGTTTTCACACTTATCATCTAGTATATGGGACAGCTAGTTCTTATCTAGTCTAGAACCATAGTATGGGAATGTTTGTTTCTTGATATTGAATAAAAATACGAAAGCTCGGTTAATAGTTGCCTTATATGCTCGGATCCTGAATGGGCTGGTATTGAATATATCTTCGTACAGATTTAGGAGATGTTAAGGTTTAGTCCTAAGAGGATACAAAGACTGAGATTAGGTAATATTGAAGTTTTACTAGATATAGTGCTTTAAAACATGCTATGGTTTTATTAATGATACTAGGTCTCCACAAGTTTATTATAATAATATTTTTATTATTTTCTGGTTTATTTCATTTCTTAACTGTTCACCTATGCTGCATATCTCTCCCGCTATTAGTCTCTTATGTAGGGTTGCTATTTTTGAGAGTTTCAGTATTGAGTCTGTTTTAAGCCCGGTGAGATGAAACTCTGGATGTGATCTGCTTATCAGGATATCGGTCTCAGCCTCGTATTTCTCTATCCTTGACGATATGAATGCAACCACGGCATCTTTACTACTATCATAGAGTACTAGTGCGGGCCGAAGCTTTCGACCTGTTAAATCGGTGAAGGGGGAATATATGAGCACTATTTTACCTTTAAATGTCGTTCTCGGTGTAGACATTTGGTTCATCCTCTAGAAATTCCCGAAGGCTTTCCTCCTGAAGACTTAGGAGAGCATATTCCTCTAGGTACTCAATGAATTTGTCAAACTCGTCGCTAATCACAAAGTCAAGAATAGCCTCAATCCTACGCTTAACCTTCTTAACATCAACACCCTTAGGCACCTTAACAACTACTTCAGACAACACTAGCGCCTCTCTATCTTAATACAGTATTAAATCATTAAATACAGAATCTTATCAACATTCCTACATCTTATATCTCTATATTATCCGCTGTAAAGTATGCATGAATTAATGTTTACCA
>JALWZC010000029.1 GCA_027002875.1 Desulfurococcales archaeon | reverse complement strand
ATATTTATACTGTATAATCTTTACAGATATGATACTTCTGATCGAAATTACTTGGTAGCCTACGGTTTTCGAAACAATACTTCTATCCAAATTTTTAATTTCACAATAAACACAAGTATTTCAAATGTATACGTGGAATCAGTAACAAATGATCTCGCTGTATTAAGGGTATTTGATAACAGTAATGGGACGGTTGTTGTTAAAATCATATATTTAAACACTACGAGTCTAAACTATACAGTTACGGAGCATCCGTTGTTTAATGAGAGCATTATGTGGAGTCATAGAGTTAATGATACAACTTATTGGATGATATTCAATGATATACCTGGAACACTCCAGCTAGTGAAACTAAATCCGTATCCGAACATAGTTGCAGAATATGGGTTTTCCCTTGATCCATTTATTAGTGCTATCATTATTAATTCTACGGGTGAATATGCTGTTATGACTGCATATAATAATAGTAGGCCCCTTGGAGTTTTATTAAATAATGAATTGGTCAGTTTTTATAGTATTATATACTCATATTACTTCCCAGCTATTAGGTATAAGAGTTTATTTATAGCTACTGATTTATCTAATAGTAACCGGACGCTGATTACTGTATATAGTGATAAGGGGAACTATACTATTTTTACCGATGAGTTTCTGGGTATCAATCCTGATAATTATGCATACTTATACAATAACCTCATAATACATACATTCTACAGGTACAAAGTAACAGAAGGTGGTATATACTGGCCTGTAGCTTTGGCTGGGTTAGAAGTAACTAATATCGCGAGCGGGGATACGAAAGCCTTAATCAACAGCACCAATCTAGTAAACATCTATCTACGTGTTAAACCGGTTAATGAGACCGCTCTAAATATAACCTATATTGGTTATAATAGGACTAGTGATGACAGCCTAGTAGCTTATCATATTATTGTCAGGCTACGCAGAGTCGAGGGGGGCTTGTACCCGGCTGGTGAACCACCAGTCATTCCTGTTCTGCTCTTAATAGTTTTAACCCTGTTATTCCTGGTGAGAAAGCATGCGTCTAAACTTTAAACTAGATAGGGGAATGCTCCGCAGTCGAAGATTCCTCGTACTACTCCTAATAATTATCATAGCGGTATCCATTGGATCATACCTAGTCTACAGGCAGTTCATTATTAATAATCGGGAAACAATACCCATTGGGGAGAAATATGTTGAGAAAGTGGGCTACTATAATGATAACTGGTCTCTATTATTAAAGAATAACACGGTGGATAATGTAATAGCTAGGCATGCATTACCAGTAGCTAGCAGTCTGCTACCAAAAGCTTCCATGATCCTCAATAAAGCACGTAGCATGGGCTTCAACGGTAACCCAGTGATCAACTTCCTTAACCGAAGCATTCAATGGTACAAATTACTCGAGGAAAAACACGCCTCCACATACTCGAAAATAATTGCAGCAGACTACCTCTACACCTATACGATAGCATCCAACATAACACTATTAACAGGGAATACGACCCTACTAAACCGATATCTTTCAAAGCTACGGAGTAAAGCCGTGGATATGAAGAAGCTTGAACCTGTTATAAGGCATGAACTAGACCTTATCTATGGAAATATATCAGTTTTCTACAATATGCACTATATGGATATACCGGCTCTCTACGAGGAAATACTGAATTGTCTAAAGAACCTCGGAAACATACCCGCAATAACAGCAAATACCCAGAACCCCAAATCGAGCCAGTACTTATCCTGGATTTATACTAGACTAGTATACTATGGATGCAGTGCATACTATATCGAATACGTATACCCAGTACTCTACAATATAACGTTCAACAAGATATTGACGAAGTCTAACATCGAGAAGTACAGTTGCAACTTCACCATAAGTTACTACGAGGAGAGGATCGAGGAATTAAATAATTTATTAAAGAAGGTAGCTTCCAATATAAACGGTCAATTAGCAAGCGTGACAAGTAATAAGACAAAAGATGTATTCATAGAGGGCTTGATAAGCTACACGAGGTTTCTAGCAGAAAAGAACTATACAGCAGATCACTTAGTCTTCCACTCCTTCTACAACCTGGTTAGCCTAGTAGTCTTAGCCTCTTCCATGAATAAATCGTTAAACATACTGATAAACTACTACGAATCAAGTAATTGTAAACAAGCCGTTCCAAGCAATAATGAAATAAAGAAACTATATAATGAACTATTAACGACAATGAATAAGACAATAACCAACGCGATAAAAAGGTACGATGACAACTTACTCCTTTCAATAATATATCTTAACAGTGTGGATCGGAGCCCCTACAACTACTTGAAAGAATATCTGAAAAAGACTAGTAATCCGGCAAGTGATGATAAAGCAAAACTATACTCCTACTACACCAGTAGAATACTGCTCGATTACTATCAGAATATAACTTCCTTCCTAGAATCTCAGCTACCGCATTGTTAGGAAGAATAGTTTCCCATGTATTCAACAATGCATGTAGTAAGGATTAATGAATGATTTTCTTTGGGCTGGATTATGTTCTAGTATTATCTTTCATTGTTTGTATTACAAGTATTATAGCCATTATAAATCCTAAGGCTCCAATTATTGTGGAGTAAGTGTATGCTGTATGGATTCCATAGTATTGGTATAGGTATCCGACTATGTAGTAGCCGGTGAGTGCTGATAAACCATATGATCCATGCATGTATCCATAGGCACGGGCTCTCTGAAGCTTTTTAACAAGATTACCGGTAACAATCCTCATCAATGTATCGTGTAGAGCCATGTATACTCCGAATATAATGAAGAATAACACTGCATGGATTAAAGATGTAGAGTATGCTAGGCTGATAGCCCCGATAACTAGTACTAGGAAGACCAGCGGGTAAAGCCGTATATCCCTAAATACATCGGTTGCATAACCGATCGGGTATGCTAGCCCGGCATAGATCACATTAGCCATTGTTAAGAGATAGATCGAGTCTGCCTCGCTCCACCCAACCTCCGAGGCCCGAAGCAGTAGAAATGCCTGAGTATACCCTGCTAAACCGGACAATATAATCGTCGCTAGGAACAACCAGTAAACCCCGGGTAGCCGAGTATATGAAGAAGCCCCACTAGCCTTCTTCTTAACGAGCAGTATGTCCTCTACGAATAGGTACAGTATTAATACTCCGAACAGCCCGGGTATGATGCTTATAAGGAATATACCGGTGAACCCGATCAATGGTAGTAGGACAGCGGCCATGAAAGGCCCAATAGTTGCTCCTATAGTATCCATTGCACGGTGTAGGCCGAAAGCTCTACCCCGATATTCCCTGGAAGCACTAGCGGCTAATAACGTATCCCTCGGGCTAGTCCTAACACCCTTCCCGATCCTATCAACGATTTTAACCAGTGCTACAAACGGCCATGTACGTGCTAATGCGAAGAAGGGCTTTGAGAAACTGCTTAAAGAGTAGCCCAAGAGGGCTAGCCCCTTATACTTATTAATCTTCTCCGCTAAGAAGCCGCTTAAATACTTGAATAAGCTAGCGAATACTTCGCCGAGACCCTCGATCAACCCGACTATTTCCCTTCCATAACCGAGGCTGCGAATATAGAAGGGTAGTATAGCGTATACAGACTCGCTGGATACATCGGTAAATAGGCTTGTTAGGCTCATACCGATAATATTCTTTTTAAGATAACCTTTTCCAGCATCGTCTCCCCTATTACTGCTCATTAAAACCACCAGTTGATCATACCGAGTACTTTAATGCCGAGAATGTTTAAGAGGTATTTACACCTTCACTCTTTACCCTTTCCCGGCGAACCAGCATCTAGGAGGTAGACATTGATGCCTTTCAAGAATTCATCCATGAGTGAGAGCTTCTTCAACCTAGTTTTTACATCATCTAGATCATAATTTTTCAGCACATTATACTTCTCGACTAGCCTCTCACTTAGATTCCTTGCTAAACGCTCAATCTTCTTTTTCAACAGCTTCTTAGCGATGTTACTATATGTTTTAACAACGTATTCATCCTTCTTTAGGCCAAGCTCGATCCTTGAAGGGTAAACTATTACCTTTTTACCCTTAACGCCCACGATATAGGTCCTAAGATAGACGGTATCGGTTAGTGGATGAGGGTTTAAGATGAGTACCCTCTCAATACTATTCTTCTCATTAACTAGTCTCTTCTCAATCCTACTTATGAGCCTATTGATCTTATTCATGTACTCGTAGACTTGGTTAAGCCATGAATTATGAATTCTCCTAAGCTTCTTCTTCTCATCCTCGACGTGTTTAAGCCTCTTCTTCTCCGATATTATTAGTTGGTCGTATTTATCCCTGATCCTACTGATCTCTTTCTCTCTTTCACTTTCCAGCCTCGATAGTTTTTTATCAATACTGCTGATCTCTTCTTTTATCTTCTTGATTATCTCGGCGTATTTGATCTTAGCTTTGGGATTATTTGTATTTTCAAGCCTAATCTCGAGCTCTCTGACTTCGTCCTCAAGTTTCATTTTCCTATTCAGATAGGTCATCCTTAACGCCCGGTATTTTTCTTCGATAATGTCCATTTCAGCATTCATCCTTGTCTCTAGTGATTCGATCTTCCTCTTTATAGCTATTTTTGTATCTTCAATGCTCCTCTCTACTTCCCCATACTTTCTCTCGAATTCCTTATCAATGTGATCCCTCCACTCATCGTATACTTCGTTCAGCCTCTGCTTTATCTCAGATAAAATGTCTAGTTCTTTCTCGATGTGGTTTGCTAGGTTTAATATGATTGTCCTAGTCCTCTCGAATTCATCATTGTCTAAACCCGTATCATCATGGTATAATAGCCCATCAACTGGTTCACCGTGAATCGCCGAGGTCGTGAGTAATTCCTTAATCTCATCTAATACTCCGGTATCAACGATGAGTCCTTTTAACCTGTATGTGTATATTTCTACTTGTTTATCGTGTTTCTTCAGTAATTCTATTATTTTAGAAAGCTTATCCGCTAGATTATTTTTCTCATCGGAGAGGATCTTGCTTATTTCCTTGTAGGCTTTGTTTAGAGGAGTACATTTATGTATGAATACTGCTTCATCCCTACTATAGGGATCTACTACTAGGCTGTACTCATCATAGATCCGGATTAGTTTAAGTGGATAGTAGACTGGTACAATGTATTCTGGATGCTTCTTCTTCTTAGTGAAAACAAGGTAGTATGCGAGTACTGCTTCATCTACAATCGATTCATAGTAATGTGATAAGCCTATCCTAGAATTATTGATCGTATTGATTATTATCTCGCTATTCAAAACGGCATCAAGCCCTCACTAAACCGTCCCGCCCCCGATCATCAAAACACTTGTTTACTATTCCTATTTAAGGTTCTATTAATTCCAGATTATTAATGATTACATATTTAGAACTAATAGTTTCCGTATTGCTCTCCCGTATACCCCGGCATAGACAATATATACTCCTCCCTATACTACTCATTTATCAATAGAGGAATAAGCTATGTGTGGTTGAGTAGGTATGACTGGAGAACCCTGGTTCCTAGGCCTATTGCAGGGTAAGCATTGGCTTAGTAATGCAGACTACGATATAGACACGATCTTCCAGGTCTTGAAGGCCGCTAAAGAGCTCAAGGAGATGCTACACAGTGGTAAGAGAAAGGTTGAATGGCTAGACGGCGAAACACTATACCTATTATTCTATAATAAGAGCCTGCGGACGAGGAACAGTTTCCAGACTGGATTCTACCAGTTAGGCGGGCAAGCTATCTATCTCGCAGCAGACCAGTTATACAAGCCTACACTGCCCGAAGACATGGTTCCCTATGCTACTGAGGCTATCAGGGATGTCGCCCGAGTATTGAGCAGGTATGGTAGCGGTATAGCTATCCGTATCTATGGAGACGCTGCTAAGTGGATTATTGGGCGTGGACACAGGATTATTGAGGAGTTCGCTAAGTGGGCTAGCATACCGGTTCTCAACATGGAGGACGATGTCTACCATCCATTCCAAGCTCTAGCAGATGCTCAGGCCGCCTTGGAAGCTCTTGGATGGCCTAAGGATCTGCGTGGTAAGAAGTTCGTAGTAAGCTACGCATATAGTGGAGGATTGAAACCATTAGCTGTCCCGCAGAGCGTAGCATTGATAGCAGCAATGCTAGGCGCAGACGTATACGTAGCACACCCGCCGGGCTTCGAGCTACTGGATGACGTGATGGCTAAGGTTAAACAATACACGGAGCACTGGGGATCAGAGTTCAAAGTAGTACACGACATGGATGAAGCCTTCGAAGGAGCAACCTTCGTATACCCCAAAGCATGGAGCCCGAAGGGCTTCTTCCCACCATTCAACAACACAGTAGACAAGGAAGGCGCTAAAGCATACCAGGCAAAGTTCAAAGACTGGATCGTAACAATGGAGAGACTCGAAAAAGCAGGGAAACCATTCTACATGCACTGCGGACCAGCAGACCGCGGACAAGAAGTAACCGACGAAGTACTAGACAGCTACGAGAAAAGCCTATACTTCGAAGAAGCAGAAAACAGACTACACGTACAAAAAGCAGTAATGGCCATGACAATAGGAAAGAAGAAATAAAACCTATAATTATTTTGTCTATTTATTTTTCTTATCCTCTCTACTATAGAACAACAAGTATATTTTGCACTGTAGTATTCAGTGTTCTGGTGTTGACATGGAGGCCGTTTTTCTTCTTCGAACCCTGTATCACTAATATTGCATTGCTTTATATCTTGATAGATGCGGCATCGGGGTAATGATTCAAGACAAAATACGTCAATAATTTTTCTAACTCTTATAGCCTCAATTTTTATCTTAGCATATAAATTAGCCGTCGTAGAGGCCTGAATTAGATGTATGCTTCAATGTATTAGGTTTATACCTAGTTCCTGGAATCGTTTATCCCGGACCATTGGTCTTTTCAGACTTCTTAATGCATATAACTTCTCATTTAGAATTCCTTCTCATTTGACATTTTATATATAATACATTATTTCATTAATACAGCTGGTATCTTCGAGCATAAATATGTGTTTCGCTTGCAATAAAGTCTTATAGACGATGAAACCATGTTAATTGATGGTTACTAAACTACCTTTCAAGATTCCAATTATTTCATCGATTGGCCTAAAGATTTTTCTTTCTTTATATAGTTTATCTACAGGTAGGTTTGGATTACCGGGTTTATGCAGGTAATGGACTAGGCACAGTAAAGTTATTTAGGATAGATTTTGGCGATATTAACAATCCTTCCTTAAGTCCTTGATGTTTTCCTTCGTATGAGACTGAAGTATATTGAATAGTACTTTGAGACGAAAATTATTCACTGTAAACTGTTCGGTTACTATACATAACATAGTTATTGTATATTCCATGAATACTCGGATCAACAACATTGATAATACTATTGTAAGGAGGCATAGCCTATACATGAAAAGTATGTAAATTATTAATCCAGAAATTACGAGTTAACAAACCAGTATTAAGAACAATAAAATACCTTAATAAC
>JALWZC010000028.1 GCA_027002875.1 Desulfurococcales archaeon | reverse complement strand
GTTAAGATTATTTCTAGATTCAAATGTAATATATCATCAACGTTTAACTGGTTATATAGAGCGGGAATACTTGAAATACACTATACTCCTTTCAACCTGCTAGATCCAAAGGGCTTCTCGATAATAATGAGATTCAAGATAGCAATTTCAACAATAGGAGGATACATTTAAGCACTTGAGTTGAAAAGGAGAGGATTTAAAGACTTGATAGATCTTCTCCTATAAACTGCTGCAAAAACTAGAAATCTTAATTTCTTAAAAAGGGATTTAAGCCTAATAAAATTCCTAAAAGAAATTGGTGAAGATACTAGGAGTATCCTCAGCGAAGAATTCTTAGAGAAGTATGGGGGAAGTAATAATAGTTTTCCTTATTAGGAGGCTTCGATGTTTTAAATCATAAACTCGGGTATTCCATTCGGTCTATAAGCCTTCAAGGGTTTTAGCCCATTCTTTTTTAGTAGCCATACGACGTGTGGGTAGAGGATCACGTATTCGGGATCAATCTCCTGGGCTAGGGCTGGGTGAATGCTTCTAAGCCTATCGATAAACAGCTGAATGTTTTCTTCTGGTGAGAAGCTGAGCATTACTGCAGGGTAAACCTGTACTCCGGGCTTGAGACCGGCATCTAAAAGGTTTTCCAGTGCTTTAAACTGGTACTCGTAGAATTCCCGCCTAGCGCCCGTAAGCTTCTCAAACTCCTCCGGAGTAGTACCCTTGAAGCTAACTCTAACGACTACCTTGTTATAGCCTGCAAGGCATTCAGCATAATCCCGATAATAACCTAGCAGTAACCCGTTGGTCTCGAGTATGAATATAAGCTTCTCCCCATCGAGGAGATCGAGCAGGCTGCAGAGATGCTTCATCGTAATAGTTGGTTCACCACCGCTGAGCCGGACAAACCTGTATCTACGCTTATAAGCGATCCCCACTAGTTTCTCGTAAACCCTCATAGGCGACTGGTAGTAACCCTTATCAGTGTAGAAGCTATACCTCCAAGACCAGCAGAACTTACAGCGTAGATTACAGCCTACAACATCACCAGTAGCAATACCCCCATACCACCTCCCACCACGAAAACGGTAGTAACGCCTCTCTTCAACTCCGTCCCGGATCCTTGCAACGCCGTGGTAAACTATCTCTGAAAGCTTTATCGGGTCGAGACCCGGCAAGTAAACTCCACCAACGAATATAAGTATGATTTAAGCATAGATTAAAGACCCGTTTCAATCATAGGTTCATGGAATTATTTAACGACTACTAATAGCGGTGTATGTGTGGGCGTACGTTACATTTATGCTATACCCTATGATACTACGTCTAATATTCAAAAACAAGAATAAATCAATGTGAAGGAGATAATTATAAAAAATCAAGGTAAACTAATGGAACCTATTAATCATTGAATAACCGCTAGACGATTTCGAACCTAATAGCTTGTACTGGGCAAGCATCAACGGCTGCCTGTACACAATCCTTGAGATCCTCGGGTACTTCGCCAATAGACTCGTGCTCGTCTAGTTTAACGCTCCAATCATCAACTACCCGGTTCTTACCGTTATCATCTCCTAACACGAATACGTCGGGGCATGTTGCTGGTGCAACTCCGCATCCGATACAAGTGTCTCGGTCAACGATCACTCTGATCTTGGCCATAATACCACCCTTAATAGTATAATTAACGTGTAAGGGATTATATGGGTTAAGGAATACGCTTGGTTTAATAAGAGTAATATTCAAATAATAAATACGAGGGATAGAGGCTGAGACCCCTCTTAGTTCAAACCCCTCCCGTAAAAACCAGCCCTGGTAGGGGGCTGTTTAAGAGGAGGGGTGTATGGGTGTATAGTTATGGCTAGAGCACTCCTTCAGTTAAGGGATACCTTGTTCAAAGATATAGCCCGGGATCGCGGCGATGGAGTATTAGTCTTCAAGACATTTATCAACGGTGAATGGATCGATACTGGTAACTACTTCGAAGTATACTCACCAATAGACGGATCACTAATCGCGCTAGTCAGTATACCCTCGATGGAGCTTGTCGAGAAAACACTCGAAAACATGTATCGTACCGGTAGGTGGAGTGTAAGAGATACACCGGGTGATAAGAGGCTTGAACAGCTCGAGAAACTAGCAAACCTGTTATCCGATCACCGGGACGACGTCGTGGAAGCCCTGGTAATCGATTCGGGTAAAACATACTCACAAGCCCGTGGGGAGCTTAGTGCTTCGATTGAGAGGATTAAGAAGGCTAAAATGGATCTTAGGAGGCTTATGGGCGAGTATATACCGGGAGACTGGAGCCTATTAACACTGGAGTCGGAGGGTATTGTGCGCAAGGAACCCTACGGCATCGTGTTAGCAATAACACCCTTCAACTACCCATTATTCGACACTGTAAACAAGTTCACTTATAGCTATGTAGCGGGTAATGCTGTATTAATGAAGCCTTCAAGCCTAGACCCAATACCAGTAATACTATTCACAAAGCTGCTTCAAGAAGCTGGATTCCCCAAATACTCCTACTCGCTACTAACCGTTAGGGGACGTGATCTATCCAGCATACTGCCGGATAGGAGGATTGGGGCAATAACATTCACGGGATCAACCGAGACGGGCCTAGAGATCATTAGAAAAGCCGGGATCAAGAAATACGTTATGGAGCTTGGAGGAGGGGATCCAGCAGTAGTACTGGAAGACGCAGACCTTGAGAGAGCAGCTGGTAATATTGCCGTTGGAATAACGGCTTACGCTGGGCAGAGATGCGACGCGATCAAGCTAATACTAGTAATGGAACCGGTCTACGAGGAATTTAAGAAGCTACTAGTAAAAGAGCTTGAAGGATACAAGGTTGGAGATCCTAGATGTCCAGCCTATACGGTGGGGCCGTTGATCAATAAGGAAGCAGCTGATAACATGATGAAGGCTATCGAAGAAGCTGTGAATAAGGGCGGAGTAATACTGCATGGTGGGAAGAGGCTTGGAGACACCTACGTTGAACCGACACTAGTAGAATTCAAGGATAAAGGGAAACTGCTAGAGACTAAACTGTTCAAAGATGAAGTATTCGCGCCAGTAGCTGTTATAACGCCGGTTAAAACAATTGATGAAGCAATAGAGATCATAAACAAGCGTAGATACGGGTTAGATGCCGCAGTATTCGGGAGAGATGTAAACAAGATAAGGAAACTGATAAGATACTTAGAAGTAGGAGCAATCTACATAAACGAGTACCCTAGGCACGGAATAGGCTACTACCCATTCGGCGGGAGAAAAGACTCTGGAATGGGTAGGGAGGGAATAGGATACAGCATCGAAGAAGTAACAGCATGGAAAACAATCGTCTACAACTACCGCGGCAAAGGAGTTTGGAGATACCTAGTCTAAAACCTTAATACCTTTTTTCCACAATACTCCAACACTTCTAGTGATAGGAATGCCTAGCATTGGAGAGGCTGAATACTATATTCCGGCAGATAAAGCTAAAAAACTGTCAGTTGACGAGGTATTAAGGATTCTGAAAACGTCTCCAAAAGGCTTATCTGAGAAGGAAGCCATCCGTAGGATTAAAATAGTTGGACCAAACGAGATCCCTGAGAAAAAGGAGCCCGCTATCATCAAGTTTCTACGGTATTTCTGGGGCCCTATACCATGGCTGATTGAGACAGCCGCTGTCTTATCAGCCATTATACAGCACTGGGTCGACTTCTGGATAATAATAGCCCTACTACTAACTAATAGCATAGTAGGATTCTGGGAGGAACATAAAGCGGAGAATATTATCGAGTTATTGAAGAAGAAGCTCTCCGTTACAGCTAGGGTTCTCCGAGACGGAAAGTGGAGGATTATACCTGCAAGGGAACTGGTTCCAGGAGACATTATCCGTATAAGGCTTGGAGACATTGTACCCGCCGACGTTAAACTGATCGAAGGAGAATACTTAATGGTCGACGAATCAGTACTAACCGGTGAATCACTACCCGTTGAGAAAAAAGTTGGTGATGTAGCCTATTCTGGTTCAATAGTTAAGCGTGGAGAAATGACTGCTGTAGTCATCGCTACGGGGTTGAAGACATACTTCGGGAAAACAGTTGAATTAGTGCAGAAAGCTGAGAGGGTTAGTAAGTACCAGAAACTAATAATTAACATCGGTAACTACCTAATTATACTAACAATCCTATTAGTTACTGGTATGGTTATAGAAGAATTGCTAAGGGGTGTCCCCCTCCTAGAATTGATAAAGTATGCACTGGTACTCGTTGTAGCAGCTATACCAGCGGCGCTACCAGCAGTATTATCGATCACAATGGCTATCGGAGCCTATGAATTAGCCAAGAAACAAGCAATAGTTACCAAGCTTGTAGCAATAGAAGAAATGGCTGGTGTCGACGTCTTATGCGTCGATAAAACCGGTACGTTGACAAAGAACAAGCTAACCATTAAGGATCCAGTACCGATTAGTGAAGGATATACTAAGGAAAAAGTAATACTATACGCTGCACTAGCATCTAGGGAGGAGGATAAGGACCCAATAGACCTCGCCGTGCTGGAAGCACTAGATAAATACGGGATCAAAGAGGAATATTCAAAATATAAACAACTAGTATTCAAACCCTTCGACCCGGTTAGGAAGAGGACTGAAGCCCTTGTAAGATCACCCGACGGTAACGTATTCATGGTTGCTAAGGGAGCTCCGCAGATCATCCTGAAACTAGTGGGTGCAACACCGGAATTATACAAAAAGGTAATGGTAACTGTAGACGAATACGCTAGACACGGTTATAGAATGATCGGCGTCGCTAAATCAATTGATAAAGAGGGAAAGGAGTGGGACTACGTGGGTTTAATACCATTATTCGACCCACCTAGAGAAGACGCTAAGGAAACCATTGAGTATTTGAAAAAGATGGGCCTAGATATAAAAATGATTACTGGAGACCATATAGCAATTGCTAGGGAAATAGCGAAAATGCTGGGAATAGGGACAAGGATCTACCTAATAGATCAGCTACGAGAGCTTAGAAACGATGAACGCGTAAAACTGGTTCTTAGAGCGAACGGGTTCGCACAAGTATACCCCGAACACAAATACATGATCGTCGACGCTCTTCAAAAAGCCGGTAAAACAGTCGCTATGACAGGCGATGGTGTTAATGATGCCCCAGCCCTTAAGAAAGCCGATGTCGGTATAGCGGTCTCTAATGCAACCGATGCCGCTAGAGCTGCCGCCTCAATAGCATTGTTATCACCCGGTATATCGGTTATTAAGGATGCACTGATAACTGCTAGGAAGATCTTTGTAAGGATGTATAGCTATGTTGTCTACAGGATTACGGAGTCGATCAGGATACTGTTCTTTATAACGCTAGCAATTATGTTGTTAAAACTATACCCGATCACCCCTGTAATGATCATATTGCTAGCCCTACTAAATGATCTACCTATACTTGCCATAGCCTATGACAATGCTAGGCCTCCCAACAAGCCGGCGAAGTGGAATATGCCCCTAATACTAACAGTTTCAACTGTACTAGGTTTGCTCGGTGTAGCGAGTAGTTTCATCATATTATGGCTAAGCCTAGCATACCTAGGCCTACCGATCGCAATGGTGCAAACATTTGTATTCTTAAAAATGGCCGTAGCTGGACACTTAACAATATTCGTAACAAGGACTAAGGGGCCATTCTGGTCCGTTAAGCCGGGCTTCTGGCTACTAACGCTAGCTATTATAACTAAAGTTATCGCAACCATAGTAGCAATACTTGGACTGGGACTAGTATATCCATTATCTCCGTTCTTTGCAGGAATTATATGGGCATATGCCTTTGTATGGTTCTTCCTCGCGGACGGCCTAAAGATATTGACATATAGGAAATACTCAGCTATAGGAAAGGCTATATCGAGGATGAGGCTGTTTAGAAGGTTCTAATAAAAAGTCTTTTCAATAAAATATTTTCTTTTCTAACTAGTTGTTTTAACCATCTACTGAATCAAATACTGGATTTATGGAAAGGTTTAATAAAAAAACGCTTTTAGAATTATTTCTGTTTTTCTATTTTTCCAGCTTCTTTCCATGCTAGCCTAGTGTAGTGGAACACTAGTGGTATCAGTATTACAGCGAAGGCTATTGTCAATCCCCATGCAACGGTTTTTATGACTTCGGAGGTTGTGGGGAATTGTGCGAACATTCCGCTGGCGCCTATTAATACGAATATTAGTATTATCAATGATTCAATGAATGGTACTAGCCTCCTATACGACTCGTAGGTAGTCGATATTAGTTCTCCGAATATGTCGGCTACGTAGATTCCCGCAATGATCACTATTACGCCTATGATTAATGGGTATACGAAGCTTCCCTGCAGGAGCAGTATGTTTAGCGATATGGTTAGTACAACTGCTATGAGCCCTAGTAATATGAGGTTTTCGCCAAGCTTAGCCAGCCTACCATACTTCTCCTTAAACATCTCCTCTAGGAACTTTCCAATATACTTAGCTAGCGCTACTACTAGTATTAGGCCAAGGGTGAGCAGGGTAATGCCGCCGATTAGTCTCGGCAGGTATGCTGCGACATCGTATATCAACTTACCGGTTAATCCTCCGAGGTTTAGTATTTCTACGGCTGCAACAACGGTGATCGTTATTATGAATGCCTTCGTTAAAGCGCCGATTAATCCGGATAAGTCGATGTTCATGGATTTTATACTAGCACCTATATCGGTTGCCTCAAGAGGCTTCTCGATTATTGCGTCAATGATCTTATCAACGATTTTTCCAACGGCGTCCCCGACGACATAGCCGACGAACAATACGATCGATGCACCGATGAAGGCTGGCGCCGAGTTAACCATGTAGTTTAACAGGTCTGAGTAGTTGAACATTACCATTACTGCTAGCCCGATCACGAATAATACTAGTACCAGGGCAGTTATGTCATAGATCAACGTTACTGCTAGTTCATGCTTATCCTTAAAGGCTCCTCCGAAGAAATTCGCAGTGTACTCTGCGAAGAGTAATGATATCGGTATACCTATAGCGAGTATTGTTATACCAGCTGTGATATTTAGTATAGCGACTGCAATAGCGTAGATTAACTGTCCCGTTCTACCTGTGAGGTTTAACACGTCGATAGCCGCTACGATCGAGATCATTATTATAAGAGCCATTAGAAGTGCTCCTATAAGGTTTCCGAGATTAATACCCTTTTCCTTAAAGCTTTTACCAATCCTAGTAGTTTCGAAGGGTTTCGCGAGGAGCTTATTGATCGCGATGGCCGTAATATTCTTAACCGCGAGCCCTACGAGATAGCCAATTATTACGATAATTATAGCGGCTATAATGTTTGGCGTGTATTTTATTATAGATGCGAGTACGTCGTTGAAAGCCCTAGTAATGTTATCCCATCCAGCCGCAGGAGGAGCGTTGAGAAATAGATTATAGATCATGTATAGATCACCGTTCATCCTTTACTCTTCTGTTACTATGTCTAATATTTAGAAAATAAAAAAGTATCCGTAAACGTTTTTAAAGAAACCCTATAAATTATTAGTGAATCTTTAACAAATCCGTAGAATAGCTTCAAA
>JALWZC010000027.1:15277-24882 GCA_027002875.1 Desulfurococcales archaeon | reverse complement strand
TTTTTTATGTATGCTAACGGTTAATATATGGCGTCGTAGCGGGCTTAAAAGTTAGCTTACTTCGCCTTTTGGCACAAAGATAGGAAAATTCATAGAATTTTTCTATCTTTTATTTGCACCAGTAAAATTCTATGAATTTTCCGGTGCAAATATGCCAAACATTGAAGAAGGCGAGAACCCCGCTATGCGCTATATATATTGTTGTAGGTATTTTTCTTTTTCCAAATTATAAATATTATTAATCCAAAAATTAATAATAACGTTCCAATAATTGCAATCTTTAATGAAAACATCGGATCATCATAGAATTTCTTGCTATATATACCAATAATTCCATAATATGATGGAGACATAAAGTGATTAACTAGCTCTGACCATTCATTAGAGCCGAGAATATCTAATTGGAACATATCAAATATCCCAAGAGCAATAATAACTAGTTGCTCGCAGAGTTTAACAATAGCTCCACTAATTATATCTCTCCAGTTACTGGCTAGATTTCTAATATATTCAACAATATTTAGTGCATAACTATATTCCTTATCGATTTCATCGGCTAGATAATCTAGTGCATCACTTAGAGTACGCATCCAAAATGAAGATAGCGATAAAAATGTCTCAGGTCCCGGTATATCTTTAATATTCTCGACTGCGTGGTATAGTGCCATAATATATTTTTCCATTTCATGTATTATATTAGTTTGGAGTATTAGGTAGTTATAGTAGTCCTTTAGGCTTAAATATTTATAGTTGATTATGTTATCTGCTCCATTAATATCTGTATTAATAAGTCTAACAATATCGCCTACATTCATTCCTTTCGACAAATATTCAAATATTTTTACTAATACATCGTTAGCGATGTAAGAAAATGTAGAGAAGGTATCGGTAAGCATAGTTGCGGTGTTATTATGCATTTTTATTATTCTATACTTTAGGCGTAATATATCTGGGAGCATTCTAGTCGCTATAACCGCTTTAACTCCATCATCAATAAATAACTGAGGCAAGGAAACCCATTCTCCACTCGTAGGTACAAGATTATGCTTTTTAAGGTAATTGTAGTCGTCTTCAGTGAGTCCTGCTGAGGGTGATATTAGTATTACTAGGTCTGGAGGTTTTATTTTGTATTTATTGTAGAAATCAATGTTGTACTTAAACGATAACGGATTCAAAATAAGGTATTTGTTCATTAGATGACCGGGCCTAGTATCATAATTAATAATTGATAATACAAGACCCGAAGTCAATATTGTCTTTCCCTTAGATGGATCCTTACCAACCTCAATACTTGTTACAAAATATCTATTATATCCTAATATTGCAGGCATATAATATACAACGATGGATGAACTCTCTGTCGCATATATTATGGGATCCATAGATTGAATGTAAATAGAATCGATGTAGTTTGAGACCATAGTCATTGCCGAGCGATATTGGTGATAGTTGTTGTTATACCAATAGTATGCATTGGGCTATTGATAGGATATAGGTGTGTATTGTATTGAGGCGGCGTATATGTGGAATGCATCTACTATGAATAACGGTCCTATCTTAGCTGGCTGCTCAAGCCCCTTTATTGTCAGAAGTTTTTTCCCTATTAGTGGTCGTGCTGCTTGAACTATTGTCGTGAAGGTTGTCTTTTCATCTATGAATGTTGGCCTATTGTAGAGGAACATGGTTAGTGGGAAGTATTTTGTTGTTGATGTACTGTGGTAGTTTATGAAACCCTCATACCCTTCATGATATATCGGCGTATAGGGATTATCGATCATCTCAGCTATATCGTCCCCCGTCATGTTCATGAACCTATATACTCTGTTGTAGATATACGCTACATACCCCTTATCTAATCCAAGGCTACTGGGCTTATCGGGATCATAGCTGCTAGATGCTAGGGCAATAGACATGTTATTTATGAACAGCAAGGCTATAGTGGTGTATGGTATGAGGCTAGTAGCCTTTATTGTAATTGGTCTTATAGCCTTGCTGTTCATAAATATTTGTTGTTCCGAGTATAAAAACATTTGTCTATAAACGATTTATCACTGGGTTAATTTTTTATTAACACTTGTTTAACTTCGGCTTTTTGTTTTGCTTTTACCACGTATTTAGCTTATGAAGATAAAAGCGATCGAATCTATATAATCCTTTGCATGGTCGCGTTTTATCGCTTATACATCACCTATACAACAACAGTTGGGGCCTTATTGAATTATAGGATTACATGTATTGTCCCTGATGCCCAGGATAAAAACATAGATAACAAACCTTACCATAGTCTCAAGTTTCTACTTAGATAATTCTCTTTTATTTATGAGGACTTGTTTATTCAGTTATTTTAAGGATTTATTTATAAGGATAAATTATTTGGAAATAATAGAGTATTTTAGTGAGCCAGTAAATTATATGAGCTATTCTTGTTTTAATAGTGTCCGGTATAGTTTTAGGTGTCTTCTCGCTATTCTGTGCCATTCTGTTCTTACTGCGTAGCTGTATAGTTGGCTCATGTAGGGTATTGCTACGTCGTAGTTTTCCCTCAACCATTTAATCTTCCTCATTAGTTCCTCCGGGCTCCTTGTCGGGACTGTCATTCTTGGAGCGTTTGTGTATAGTTCTATTAGTCTCGGTGCTCTTGTCCCTATTATTGGCTTCATTCCTCCCATTGATAAGTGTAGTATTCCGGATACACTGTATGCTGCGGGGCGGTCCCTGTATGGTAGTACTACTGCATCTGCTAATGCTACTATTTTCAGTATTTCATCGCTGGATAGCCAGCGGTCTAGGAATACTAGGTTAGGACCGTTCCGGACCATTTCCTCGATATCCTCTTTTAATTTCTCGTCGCGGACTTCTCCCGCAACGATCAGTGTATAGTTGTCGTCTCCGCTCGTTATCAATGGTTTAACCGCCTTGATGAGTAGGTCTAAGCCTTTATCCTTACGTAGGAATCCCGGTACTGTTAGTATGAAGCCGTTGATGTTCTCCTTCCTCAATCCCAGTTCTTCTGCTAATAGGTACCTGGGCTTCCACAGGTAGGGGTTTAATAGTGTTCCGTGGGGTATTCTTGCTAGTTTACGCTGCTCAATCCCTTGATGTATTAATTCAAACTCCTGCAGAACGCTGTGAACAATAACACGGTCAAAAACATGCAGCTGCCCCTGAAAGCTCAGGGTTCCATCTCTGAGAGTGTAGGGGTGGTCTACGGTGTGCATCGTTATAACCGTCTTCTTGACAAGCCCCTCCTCAACAGCTTCCCTTACAGCTTTTATTACGCCATTATGCCTACCGAAAATCCCGTATTCATGCTGTATGTGTAGTATATCCACCCCGTTAATCTCCGTTAACTTATCCAGTAGCCCCCTATACTCATATTCTTCATGTGTGAAGACGGGGTATACTTGAACCTTAGCCAGTTCATCGTAGCGGGGCTCGTCCCCGCTCTTCCTATCCGCTAGTATGGTTATTTCTAGGCTTAAATCGAGGCTGTGGAGAGCTGTTACAAGCATACGAGTATACTCGCCAACACCGCAATGTGTTGGGGGATACGTAGACGCATACCCGATCCTCAAAACACTAAAACACCCCTAAACAAGACATATACTAGACGACAATGCCCCGCGGCTAATGGGCTGTACAAATATCTCTATTTGTAAAACGGGTTATATGAACTCCCCGACTAATAAATGACGCGTTAACCAAAAATAGAGGTGCGGGTTTTTGGATAGGAAGTCTGCTCTTGCAGTTGTTGAGGCTGTGAGGCTTGGTTTAAGGGTTAAACCGGTGCAGGAGGCTATTCGCCGGGTTTTGAAGCGTAGGGGTTTATTTGATGGTAGGCGCGACCGTGTCGTGTCTGGTTTTACTTATAGTATTTACAGGTATCAGGGGCTCCTCGAGTATATTATTAATAAGAGGCTTGGAATTGATCCTAGAAGCTTAGATCCCCTAGTCTACTCTGCACTTTTAGCGGTAACCTACGTCAACCTTTTAGATGAGAAGAGTGGCTCCGGGACTCGTAGAGCTTTCCACCGAGTGGCTGCAGGGATAATATACCGCGTCATCCGGGATCCGGGTCTAAGGAATAAGCTTCTAGGCTATATCCGGGAGATTAGGGGTTCTACGTGGAAGCCTAGTAGTGAGATCGAAGAGTTGATGTTTAAGTATAGGGTTAGCCCGGAACTATACAATGCCTTAAGGGAAGCTTTCGATAGATTAGGGGAGGACTTAGAGGCTTTCCTAGAATATACTCTAACTCCACCGCCCCGTGTTTTCCGGGTTAATACTTTGAAGGCTACCGTAGCAGCGATTGCGAATTACTTACACAGTCTAGGCGTAGAGTTTGAAGAGGGACGTTACAGTCCCCGGGCAGTAAGGATCAGAGGAGCACTACCGAAAGAGGTTATAAGGCTTATCGAAACAGGGATCCTAATCCCCCAGGATGAGTCTAGTATGGTAGCAGTCGAAATACTTGATCCAAAGCCTGGCTCGAGAATAGCTGATCTATGCGCTGCGCCGGGTGGTAAGACTACCTATTTAGCAGAATATACTCGTTTAAAATCACGTATTTACAGCTTTGAAATCTACCGTGATAGGGCTAGGAGGCTTAGACTACTAGTCGATCGCGTTGGTGCTTCGAGGGTCGTAGAAGTATATGTGGAGGATGCCCGCCGGGCCCCGGAGGTTTTAGGGGAGGAGAGTATGGATTACGTACTCTTAGACCCACCATGTAGCAGTACTGGCGCGTTAATGCGTAACCCGGATGTTAGGTGGAGGTTTAACCCTAAGGACATAAGTGTCTTGGTGCGGCAACAGTATGAATTGTTGGAGGCTGGTTGGAGGATTCTAAGGAGGGGTGGGAGGCTACTCTACACAGTCTGTAGTCTATTACCAGTGGAGGGTGAAGACGTTGTCAACGGGTTCCTAGGAGAACATAAAGATGCAGAACTAGTACAGCTTGATAAACCCTTCAAGCCCTCCCCAATACTACCCGGAACTATGAGGGCTTACCCACACATACACGGCGTTACTGGTTTTTACTACGCACTGCTATTTAAGAAGTAGGAGAGACGTAGTATTCGCGGGGTGTCCGTCTCGTTGCCTAAGCGTTTAGTGATCGCATTAATCGTTATAGCCGTAATAACCGCAGCAGTAATATTATATGTTGCTTTAACCCCTCAAAGACAAGGAGTTAGCGGTGAAGGTGAATCATCGAGTATTCCCATTCCAAAAGAGATCGCCGGGGTTATTAAGGATTCCAGCTATAGCGTTGTCTTCAGGGTTATAGGGTTTAAGAATGGTTCTAGGATCCCTGTTAATTATACGTGTATGGGTAGGAATGTTAACCCTGAGATCAGGATTCTCAGGATTCCACCTAATACTAGCACCCTGGTTTTAATAATGTATGATCCAGACGCTATTGGGGGAGTATTCTACCACTGGGTAATCTACGATATACCGCCAAATACCACTACTATCCCCTCGGGCCTACCAAGAACACCAGTTACAAGCATCGGCTACCAAGGCTATAATGATTTCCCAACAAAGAATGGTAAAATGATAGGTTATGGAGGACCATGCCCTCCCAGGGGTAAGCCCCATAGGTACGTATTCATAATGATCGCCCTCGACAAGGAGCTAAGCCTAGCCCCTCCGGTAAGCGTATACGATGTATTATTCGCCGCCAGAGGCCACGTAGTAGGATACGGATTATACTATGGAGTATACCAGAGATAAATGGATCAGTAGAGGCCGAGCCCTCTTCACCAAATCAGCTCCTGCCGGTAACATCATCTCCTAATACAACTAGTAAAGTCCTAAATAGTAAAAATATAATTATGAAAGCCTTAAACTCTAATATCCCTAATAGAAAAGGGAAATAGGTAACTTATAAAGTGTTTGAATATCGCTCTTGCGAATTGGACGAGCTTGATGAAGGACTCATGTAATTCAGAGACTTAAAAGTCGTGGTAGATTAGATGATATAATAGATGCGATAGTGCTTCTAGGAGAATTCTTGCGTAAAAACATTGAGGTAATGAATAAGCTATCGGAAACTCTTGAAAGACACGAAAAACTATTAGACAAAATAGCTTTAAGACTCGATAGTATTGCGTTAGAACTAAACGATATCAAGTCCAGAGCCAAGAAAATCGATGTTATAGGGCCTAGACTCCGCATAGTTAAAAAAGATATTAATGGGATTGCTATGGAGCTAGGGGCTCTCACTGAATCCACTTATTTTATTCAAGAATGATATGGGAGGAGATTAGGGGAGAAGCAGAGCATCGTGGTGAAAAGATCATACGTAGACTCTGGAATGCAAGGATTGATAACAGAGATGTTAACCTGCTTATTGTAACGGATAAAAGCGTATATGTAGTCGAGGTTAAAGTTAAGCCGAAAATAAGTGATGTTAGAGAGCTAGTAGCTAAGGCTAGGCTTGTAAAGAATATGTATAAGGATCAAAAAGTCATACCGATATTAGCTGGAGCACTAATCAATACCGGGGTTGAAAAATATGCTTTAAAACCGGGTGTCGAGGTTAAGAGGTATTAATGAATAATATGGTTGGGTGCAAGATACCTGTAAATATTGTTGTCTCGAGTAATGGGGAGGAGAAAACCTGTAGAGGTTTCTACCATTCGAGGGGCTGTATGGGTGCTCGTTACCCCCACTTAGACCTCGAACCTGAATGCATTAATCTTTTAAGAGAACTGGGATTTAAACATGGATTAAAAATACCCTGTAGAAGCTGTGGTGAGTGCTGTGTTTTACTAGACATTTACTTTCTTAATAATGTCCTGCGGATTAGGGCGTTGGATGGTTGTATTAAATGTCTTGATCGATACGCCTATGTTATGATTACTCGGTCTAGGATGATTTATCTAGGCAACATATGCATTGATCAATAGATCTTGATGTGCTTAACTATTTCTCCATAATCTATTATGTGGTATATATCGTAGCCGAGGGATACAAGTGTTCCAGCTATGTATCTTCTATGACATCTCCACGGTATTCTCTCCCGGCAGAGGATTGCGGGGTATCCTCCATATTCTCCATAATTTACTATTTCCAATAGTCTCTTAATCCCCATCCAGTATTTCTGTGTCTTCATGTATTCTAGGTATCCGCCTCTAAAGCCTCCCAGGTATTCTCCGAGCCATTTATACCTTATCCCATTAGTTTCTAGGATTATTTCTAATAACTCCCTCCTATACTGTGGAAACCTACTAGTGGGGAATCTTCTAACATCAACGACTAGACCGATGTCATATGTTTTGAGTAATTTGATGAAAGTAGTGGAGCTTCTCGCGTCGTAGCCGATAGTATATACCCTATTCACTTCCCCCTAATCCTCCTTAGCGCTAGATATGCGATGATCAGTGTTGAAGCCAGTATAAGTATGGTTATAATTGTTGTGTCTGTTGGTTCGGCTCTACTTGTAGTTGTTGAGCTTTTTGCTGTTGCCGTAGTAGTTGTTGTGGTAGTTGTTGAGGACTGGGTTGTAGTTGTTGCTTTGCTTGCTGTGCATGTTTTTGTTGTTATATTTGATTTAATGAGTACTAATAAGTCCTGGTCTCCACGGGATGCTATTAGTAGTATGTGTGTTGTCTTGTTGTAATATAGGTCTAGAAGTGTGTTGTTTATTCTAGTTGTTATTAATTGTACGTGTTTGTATCTCACTATACAGCATCCAAGGTCTTTGATTACTTCCACTTGCTGTGTTTTAACTGCTTCCTTGATCATTGTTTCATTATACGTTATCGGTATTGTTAAGCCGTTGGCTCTTATGGTTTTATTATACGGGTATACTACGGTTACCTCGCCGTCATCCATGATCTTATAGGTTAATACGGCCTTTACAATACACTGATTCCCAGAGACTACTGGCTGCATACCTAGCTGGAATAATACAATCAATATTATTAATAATAGCAGCGTGTACTTGTTTTTCAAGGCTTTACCGCCAAATACGCTATTGTTGTCAGTATCATCCCAGTAAGGAATCCCGTTATTATCTGCCCGGGCGTATGCCTCTTCATAGTCATTCTAGAGTATGCCGTTATCAAGCCTATAATATATAGGGTTATAGCGTCCGCATAGTATCCTAGCAATAATAATGCTGTTGCAGGCCCGCTTATCCCGATCATGTGTATGCTTATCTTGTACTTAAAGCTTGTAAGCCAAGCCACTAATCCGTTGATCGTGTATGATGCTGATATGAATACTAGTTCCTTCTCTAGGAGGAGTATAGATGTTAACGTTAAGACCAGGTAGCCGATCACTATTAATAGGAACGGCTTAATACGGTGATGCCTCTCCGGGTAATCCCACTCGATATTCATTATTGAAGCATAGTATAATGGGATAATTATCGGGATTAACACTAGCCATAGTATTGAGAAGAATAAACCAGCTAGTCCAATAACGTTATCTAATACAAGCCTAATGATAAGGTAAAGTGCAATAAAAGGCGCTGAGAAAACCATGCTTATCAATTCATGTATCGATAGTTTCTGACGCTTAATATTCAAAGCATTAACCCACCATCGAAGCATCTTCAAAATACATACGTCAATTAACAAATGCTATACTGTTATGGGTTAATAACACGGGATAATATAGTTCTAGATACACCACTTTCCAAGTTAAAAACTATTACCCATAACTCTCCATGGATACTCATTCTTCAGTTTTTTCATGGGCACTGTTAGTTTTCTTTCCTTGTTTTACTCGGAGCTTTTTCCACACATTCCTCTTATATACTGCTAATGGGTTTCTACCTCCTTCGCAGTAGTCTTGTATTGGGCATAATCCATAGCTTTTCATCGTGTCGCAGTTGTATGGTAGGTATTTCTTCCTAGACCCCCTTAGGCCTGCAATGTGCTCGATCTGGTACCTGGCTATTTTCTCGTTGTAATCCGGAGCGTGCTTGAAGTATTCAAGTATTGTATCAACATCCATACCAATCCTTGCTAGGAAGGCTGCGATAGCGAATCTTTCATGGTGTCCTAGGTTTTCACCGTTTACAAGCCTGTTAAGTAGGTTTTTCATGCATGGCGGGAAGGCTTCAAGGTCTATTACACCACTCGTAGTCTTCTCTATCTCTACTGCTAGTTTCTGCTTATCGAACCACCCTGTTTTTTCGAGTATGTTTTTTACATCGTTGATGAAACTATTGTATTCGTCAGGGTCTTCAACTATTATTTCCTCATAGATCTTCATGATCCTTCTCGCAACTGCTTCCTCGAGTATCCTGGTAAATAATTCCTTCTCCAGGTATACGTATCCCTTATCTAATATCTGGTTTACTAACGCGTATTTTGGATCCATTGCGAACCTGTGGAGTAGTGAAAGGTAGTCTTTAAGCTTTATCATTACTGGTTTTACAATGTAGATTATAGTCCTACCCTTTGCTCCGACCGGTATTTTAACGGGTTTTTTCGCTATTTCCGAGTTTATCCCGAGTGTTTTAGCTATTGAAACTATTACTGGTAATGGTTCTTCTCGGAGCCTTGTCCATGAGTGCTTTGAGTATATTACTGCTATTTTCTGCGCCAGTTTCCTATCACTAAGTATCTTGACGGCTGTTAGTAATG
>JALWZC010000027.1:8367-15267 GCA_027002875.1 Desulfurococcales archaeon | reverse complement strand
GTAGAAGGCTAGTACTTCTGTTTCAGAGTCTAGTCTTGAGGGCTTAATTTTCCCCTTGGAGATTATTGATTCAAGTATTTCTAAGGCTCTCTTCCTAGTGGGGCTTCCCGGGGTATTTATTATCTTGGATAATCTAAGTCCCGGCCATCTAATACTGATTATCTCCTCGGGTTTTTGTAGGTAGGGATAGTAGGTGTAGTCTATTATTATCGTAGCCAATACTCTGCACCATAACCGGTTTGATCAGTGGGGACGGGTTCCGTCCATCTCGCCTCCCCGGCGATCACCCGATGGCGTATTCATCATTCCTCCACGAGAACCCCGTGATTAAATCCCCTGGTTTAAAAATCGATTAGGGAGCGGGTTTCAGCGCTTTGGCCCCACATCACTTTTCAGAGAACCTCCCATTAATGGGAGGTCCCCATTCATCATCCTCCCCTCTCCCTTCACGATTATCTTATTATTTCTTGCCGGGTTTAATCTATTTTGAAGTATATAGCTTCTCTCCCCCCTACTCTTGTCCCTTTCTTAACCTTGAATACTAGGCTTCTACCACCGGATTCTACGTGGTAGGGTACTCCTAGCTCTGCCCTGATAACCCTCGAGTTTTCCGGGAATAGCCATGTTACCATGTAGTCGTACTCGGCTGTTTCTTCCTCGTATATGTTTACGTAGCTGTTTAGGCCCTTCTTTAATTCTCCTCGAAACTCTATTAGGAATACTATGTATGGTAGTTCGGGTCTTCCACGGAATCCTATTTCTACATGTGTTACCTGTGGTGGGGCTTCTTCACCATTAATAAGTACTTTCTCCTGGTCCAGGTAGTACTGCATATTCTCCATAAGGAATACTTTCTCCTTCTCCAGTTCTTTAGGCTTCTTCGATAACTCGTAGTAGTAGTGGTCTGGATCATAGTAGTCGAATATTATTACTTGGTCTACTAGGCCTGTTTCATGCATAACGAAGAACCCCATAGCGTATAGTGGTGTTGGCTCCTTCAATAATCATCTACCCGCCTACTTCTTTCTTGAGCTTCTTGTATGCTTCGTACCCCTTCTCGGTTAGCTTCACAATATTGTGTTTACCCATCCTCTTGATCTCTACATATCCCTCGTTTGCTAGCCTCTTAATCCTTCTACTGATAGTTGATTTAGGCCTATTGGTTAGCCTTACGAGCTTACTCTGCTGTATCCCCTGTGGTCCAGCGTCTCCTATATATAGTATTATCTCCTTGATCGTATCATCACTTAAAAGCTCGGTGGGCGGTATGCTTATTATTTCGGGTTCCCGGCTCTTCTTATAGAAGTAATACAATATCGCCGCAGCGACCGCGATGATTGCTAGTATGGAACCGATTATTACCGGGTTTAATAGGGGCGTAGTCCCTGCAGATGTTCTCGTCCCGCTAGCCCCGCCCCCTGCAGGGGCCCCGGGTATTTCGGGTATAGCTGATGCAATGATTATATAATTGTCCGGCTCGTAGATGTCTATTATCGTCGTGTTTTCTGCGTGAGATATTGTCGGCTTCTTGGCCGATAATGTTTGTATTATTGTTGTATTATAGTTACCCATTAATACGAGTTTCCCGTGGAAACTACTGGTTCCAATATACTGTGTAAAGTTTAAGTTTAAAACATAAGTATCTATACCAACCTCATCCGCAACATCATATATGTATGCATCTACCGAAACAGTCTTTGTAGACTCATTAATAAATATCCTCAGCAAGTTCCTCTCTTCATCAAGACTATAGGTTAACGGCTTACCGTTTCCAGCCGAAACACTTACAGAACCGTATCTTCCACCGCCTAGTCCGGGTAACGGCAGATCTAAGACTGTATTGTTTAGTGCAGTATTAAAGCCAACCTGTATGTTTAACGCACCATAGTTTTCAACGGGGTCGTATGTTATATAGATGTTTATACTGGGACCTGCGGAATAAGCGAATTGTATTGCTAATGGGAATGCTAGAATTGCTAAACTAGTCAATACTGTTAAAACACGTAAATACTCCCCCATCACATATCCCACTATAAAGTTATTTAGACAATAATGATCCGAAAGCATAGTAGCGAGTAATGTATTATCTTGTTAAAATAGGGTTTCTCTGGGTTAAAAAACAATCCATTTGATCCGGGTTTCCCGGTTATTTTCTCAGCGCTAAGGCTACTACTGCACCAATAACTACTACTATAATGATTATTGCTATGATCGTGTTTGTGCTTAATCCTCCAGCACCGCCAGTAGCAGTCTTCCCCCCTCCTGCTGATGTAGTCGTTGCTCCGCCGCCGGTTGGCGATGCCGTCCCAGCGGTTTCAGTCGTGGTAGTTGTTGATGGAGTTGTTGTTCCTGGATGTGCTGGTATTATTGTTGTTGGCGGTGCGGCTATGCTTGCTATGAGCGTTATCGTGTACGTATCTGGTTGGTTTAGCTGTATAACTGTCGTGTTTTCTGATACTGCGTAGTTTCCGCTCGGTACTACTATGGCTTCATACGCTCCTTCTACCTCGATCGTTGCTGTTAGGCTTATTCCCTTATAAGCTGATAAGTCGAGTATTCCACTATATGTTCCGGGTGCTACTTCTTCCATGAAGCCGTTTATCGTGTAGTATATTTTTATTGAGGCTGTATTGTTCGCGTATATTGTTATAGTGTTTGTATTGGGATGGTATTCGTAGAGTATCTCGTTATTTGATGAATCGGTAACGTTTATGACTTCGACTTGACTTGCATTGATTAATGGTAAATCTATTATTACGCCTCCACTACTCGACTGGCTTGAAAGCGTTAACTCCTCGATAACGAGGCCCGTATCGCTGACTGGGTCGTAATATATTGACAGCTTTATACTGTTTACAACGTTTTCGGCTACGCTAATTGTCGATGAAAGAGGCAGTAGAGCTACGAGTATTATTAATGCTGAAAACGCTAATAGTTTAATCATTTCCATCACCCATAAAGAATGAGTGGGTTAAACCTTATATAAAAAATAATTGCGTTTAACGACGGTGTCCGTGGTGGAAGGCCCAGTGTACTACTAGGTACACGTGGAATATTTGTACTAGGTCTACCTGCACACCGGTCGTCTGCGTTATATCCGCACTGATAGCTGATAACGTAACGTTTACCAATACTAGCCCCGTCGCGTTTGTCTCCTGATGTTTTGCTTCAACTATCCCTCTCACATAGTTGTATAGGGCTCTCCAATTATGCCATAATCCCTTCTGCATTAGCCACTGCCTTATAGCCATTCTCTGCTGGAAGGGTACTACGGGCATCATAGCGGCTACAATTATTGTCTTAGTTACTATCCTAGCCGTTGTTTCAATCGATATGTTAGCCATTCTCCTATAGTAGTACTTCATTATCTCCCTTATCTCGCTCCTCAACTGCTCCGGCGTCCTTATCTCTCCACGCCTAATCTTCTGGATAAGTTTAGTCCTTACCGGTGCCGGTAGGTGTTCAATTATTCTCTCCATAACCTTTATTGAAGCCTTTCTTAGTCCTAGCCTAGCCGTTAATCCCTGCGGGCTTCCTAGTCCTAGTTTCTGGGCTATTGTTGCTTTTACCGTGAATCCGTAGGCTAGTACTAGGCGGTGGTAGGCTTTTATCGTTGTTACTAGTGCGGCTCTATAGTAGCCTTTGCTTAGTAGTTCCTGTGTTGCATTAATGTATCCGTCTGCTACTGCTAGTAATATGTTGACTCTCGCCGGTATCGTAATATTTGCTTCCTCCGCTGTGTTGATTGCTCCTAGTACAATGTTTTTAAGCTTTAGTGTCTTAGCTAGTGCTGCTTCTACTGTTTCATTCGTTACTGTGTGGTTTTCGCCTAGGTTGTTCCTAATAGTCTTTCCTAGTACTGGGTATGCGAATACCGGGCCATGACTGTACAGTACCGTCGCTACTAATGCGTAGGCTTTTGCTAGTGATTCATTACCGCTACTAGTATTGATTGCTAGTTCTAGGAAGTAGTCTGCCCTCATCAGTGTCTTGTTTGCAGCTGTTATATTGTCCTGTATCGCAAACATGAATACTGGGTATGTCTCATTCCTTACAAGGTATGCTAGCTCTATTGTCTGGTTAACTGTAACGTTTACATGGCTCCACCAGGGCCTACCGCGGTGCTGGGGTGCCGTACCCCCTTGATCAGCCGCGACAGCTATGTAGCTTGGTAGTGCTACGAGTGTAAGCGCGATTAACGCAACCATTACTAGACCGATTACCTTGGACGTGATCATCCTAGTTCACCTCTCCCTACACGGGTTTTCTGGGTTATCCTTTTATGTTCCAGTTTATAAAAGGGAAATCCCGATACGTATAGAGTGGTTTCATCGCATATTTGTTCCCGGCTCATTGGAACAGTGTGGAACGTGGTTTGGGATGACTTGGAGCTACGACTACCTGCTTAGCTGCCCCGGTATTCTACGCTTAGGTTATCCCAGCATCCACGGATTGAGCGGTATCGTCGTTGCAACGATCCTATATCCCCGCATAAGTATTCTTCGGCGAAAAAGTGTTGAACGAGTAATAGGGGATATCCCGGCTTATTTTATGGGTAATAGAGTATGGAAGGCTTGTAGGGCAATAATCGATGGGGAAAAATTGCTAGGGGGTTTCCTCGATGAAGTAGTTTATCATTCATTATTTATGGGTGGTGTAAACCTATACGTTAACTATAATGGGAAAATAATACTCGTCGATACAGAATATGTTGATACTGCAAGCCTCGCCTTCTATTATAGAGTGAGACAGGTATCAATCGCGGGGTTTAAATCTACGAGCATCGGAGACTGGGTATTATTAATGACCGGGCTTAGAACCGGTGATATGGGCCTCGTCAATACCGCTTGTAAAAACATAGGTGAAGTAATAGGTGAACGTTGTAGGCTGAATAGTGGTAGTATCGAGCTAATAATACAGGATAAGAGGAAGCCCGAGCCAGAAGGTTATTCTAGGCTCTTCATAGATAATAACGGGCTGAGAAACGTTGTAGCGGTAGACTAGTCTTCTACGCTACTATTATTTAAACTACCGCATCGAATAGTATGGTATCAAGCCCGGAGTACTAATAGTTTTGGAGGGCTAGGCCAGGATTGCCTATAAGCGTTCTCGAGACCCGCGTATTAGAGGCTAACACGGTTGCTTTAGGTGTTCCATTGATTCGTTTAATGGAGGCTGCTGGTAAGAGTATTGCTGATATAGTTTCTAGTCAAGTAGATCCGCAGAGAGCTGGCCGGGTACTAGTATTAATGGGGAGGGGTGGTAATGGAGGCGATGCACTCGTTGCTGCAAGATACCTTGATTCCCGGGGTTATAGCGTTGAAGTATTGCCGGCTTATAGGCCCGAGCTTATCAGTAGCCCGGATACAAGGGTTAACTATGAGATCGTTTCACGGATTGAAACTATCAAGATACATAGGCCTGGAACCTTATCAGCTATAGAGGATGCAGGCGTAATAATCGATGGTCTCCTCGGAACCGGTGTTCGCGGCGAGCTTAGAGAGCCGATTAAGAGCCTCGTTGTTGAAGCTAATAAAGTGGGTGATGCTTTTAAAGTAGCGATTGATACTCCGACTGGTGTCGATCCCGATACTGGTATAGTTCATGGAGTTGCTTTTAAAGCGGATATAACTGTTTCCTTCCACGATGTTAAGCAGGGCTTGCTGAAGGCTAGAGAGTATACTGGGAAGATTATTGTCGCAAACATAGGTATTCCTAGAACGGCGTCCCTATACGTTGGCCCCGGAGACGTATTGTACCGGTTTCCACGGAGACCACGAGACGCTCATAAGGGTATGATGGGTAGGGTTGTCGTTATAGGTGGAAGTTACTCCTATACTGGTGCGCCTGCTTTATCGGGCTTAGCAGCACTGAATAGTGGAGTTGACTTGTCATTTATAATCGTGCCTGAAGCTGTTAGGGGTATTATCGCATCCTATAGTCCGGAACTAATAACTATACCCTACGAGGGAAAGTATCTTGGATTAGAAGTTGTCGATGAAGTACTAGATAAAACACTTAGCTTAAAACCCCACGTTGTAGTCGTAGGACCAGGCTTGGGGCGTAGACCCGAAACATTGGAATCTATACGTAAAATAATAGAGTCTCTAATTGATAAAGGAGTTTTCCTAGTTGTTGATGCCGACGCGTTAAAATCCTTCAAGATAGGTGATTTAAAGTTTAATGGTTTAGCAGTACTAACACCACACCGTGGAGAGTTTAAAGCTATAACTGGTAAAACCCTGACGGGTGATCCTGTTAATGATAAGTTTATCGTAGAGGAGGCTGCACGAGAACTTGGAGCGGTAGTGTTATTGAAGGCCCCAATAGATATAGTCTCGGATGGTTCTAGGACGAGGCTGAATAAGACTGGAAATCCCCACATGTCGATTGGCGGCACTGGCGATGTTTTAACGGGTATTGTAGCAGCGGTCCTAGCCCGGACACGTGATCCCTACGCCTCGGCTTGTATTGGGGCTTATGTTAATGGTTTAGCCGGCGACCTTCTCAAGGCTAGGGGGCTCCACGTCTCGCCAGTGAATATGATAAATGTTCTACACGAAGTATTCAGCGACCCGCTCGGCAAGCATTTGGAAACATATAACATCAGCGTTCCCACTAGGTAATTAAGGGTTGATAATAATTAGTATCAACCGGTGGGATAAAATGCTGTTTACCCTAAACAAGAGGAAGGAGAAAAAGAAGCGGGAGGAACCAGTAATTGTTGATGATGACTCGGACCTCGTAGTATTCTATATGGATCAGTATGGAAACAAGTGTAGCACATGCCCCTTCCGCGGATTATGCGGCGGGTAATTAGGATATGCTAGTAGTGGTGTAGTTTGTTTGAGAGTTGAGGGTAGTCATATCCTCCTAGAACGAGGCGAGAAGATCAGGTTT
>JALWZC010000027.1:0-8357 GCA_027002875.1 Desulfurococcales archaeon | reverse complement strand
GCATGTCAGAGGTCTGGGAGATGCTGTAGTACTGGGCCGAACGTAGCTCTTACAGCCTATGATGTCTGCAGGATTTCTAGGTATATGGGTATTAATTGGAGGGAGCTTAGGGGAAGATACGTAATTGCTATTATCGCGGACATGTATGCTATACCGGTTCTAAGGGGTATGGGCGATGGAGTATGTGCCTTCCTAGAACATCGCAACGGCCTGCCAACGTGCAGGATCTACCCGGCCCGCCCCCTCCGATGCAGGCTCTATCCCTTCCAGCCCGTATCCCCCGGTAACCCGGATATTATAAGGGTTGATACCTACTGTCCTGGCGTTGGGAAGGGGCCTCTAATAGAGCCTCCGTGGAAACTGCTAGAGCAATACTACTGGGAGGTTAGGAAGCACTATGAAAGGCTACACGAGTTAATCTTTTATAAGGGGCTTGAACCCCTTGAAGCCTTGGAGAAGCTTATCGATGAAGTATGCGTAGAAGCCGAGGATAACCCTAGATGGGCTAGCCTAGAATACCTCGACACGCTCTATTAATGATAGAAACCAATATTTGTAGAACCATGCAATATTATTTATGATAAGTAATCCTCAAATAGTAGAGGATTATAGTTGTGTTAGCCATGTCCAGCTGTAAAGAGGTAATGGATGAGATAAAGAACTGGCTCGTTCAGGGTAGGCCTGACGCCGATAACCTCGTAGATTTCCCTTGGGAAGTCGAGGAACATGAAGATGGATCGCTGAGAGCTATTCATCCCAAATTCCCTATTGACATAATTGCCTGGTGTGATGATGACATCGGTGTTATTAGGTTGACGGCGACTACTAATTATCCAACAATAAGCCTCGATAAGGATGAAAGATTAAGGATATATCATAAATTGCTTAGGATGAATGCTGCTCCTCTAGCTAAGTTTCTATTATTTGATGATGACGACTATGTTAATGTTGCCGTGGATTTAAGCGTTAAAACCCTTGGGAAGCAGGAGTTTAATGATGCACTAGCAATGCTTATAGCATCTGTTAATGCCGCTGTCAAAGCATTGGGCCTCGAAGAAGAGTTTACTAAGCTTATGTTTAACCAGCTCGTAATGCTCGTACGCAAACACATCGAGGAAGGCTGGGGCAGGGATAGACTAGTAAACTATCTTGTTAACCGTGTGGGTATGAGCCGGGAGGATGCTGAGGAACTAATAAATGATCTCCTGAGCAGTAAGGAGGAGCCTGGTCCTAGTATTTACACTTAGCCTAGCTTAACCCACGGATTTTTTCCAGCCACTTAACCCTATCCACAATCATCCTAGCCCTCTCGGGGTCTATGGGGTTAGTAGTTATACCTCCCTCCTTAATCCACGTACCAATGATTAATGCATCGGCAACTCCCACGTAGAGACCAGTATTATTTAGTGTCACGCCGCTACCTACAATTACTTCTATATTCTCCGGTGCAATCCTCCTAGCTAGATATACGTGTAGCGGGCTTGTCTCCGAGCCCGTCGCCGAACCCGAGACTATTACCCCGTCAACACGCCCCCTCCAGATAAGGTCTTTCAGCGCCGTAACGTAGTCTAGGATGGGTTTTGAGTGTTTAACGTTTACATCAGCATATATTTTCACGCCACAATTACTCTTCTCCTTAAACCTATATACCTCATAGCCTACGGGTTCAAGTAGCCCTTCCGGAGCCCATACTGGTTCTAGGTAAGCGTTAACCCTTATGAAGTCTGCGGACTCTCTACATGCAAGCCTTGCAGAGGCTAATGCATTGTTCCTTAGAATATTTAAACCGATCAATGAGTTCTTGAAGCTTGCTCTAAGGCTTTCGAGGACTCTCTGTATTATTACTAGGGTTGATTCCTCAATATCCTTCTTAGGGAATGGATAATCGTTATAGTTCTCGACAATGAATCCATCGAATCCTGCATCGACGAGTTTCCCAGCTTCGCCTAGCGCGTAGTCTATGATCTCCGTATAATGATCTAGCTTGTCGTAGGTTCTGGGTAGATGAATCATACCTATAAGTTTCAAGCTAAAACACCATTTATAGGTGCCGTATTCAATAGTTAATAAATAATACTGGCGTACCTATAAGTGATAGGTTTTACCGGTGGTTTAATGATTTGGAAAAAGATTGATTTATTTATCTTACTAATCATGTTTACAGCATTGATATTTTCAGCTTATCTGCCTAGGCCCGCGTATGGGATCGTTAAAAGGAACGATGAATACGTTCCATCATCGGGTACTAGGGTTAATAATACAGCGTTAATAAACTACCTTGAAACACTCCGCGAACTAAATGATAGTACTGTAAACTCTTATATCGACAGGATCGAGGCCGCCCTTAATAGGGGCGATATAGATGAAGCGAACCGGTTATTATCCGAGCTACAAGGTTACCTGAATAAGAATTATTCTAATGGAACCGGCCGGGAGGATCTAGATAAAGCCCTAGCGTTTGTATCGAGCGTGGAAGAAGTTGGGAGTAATGAGACAACGATCGATCTGCTTAAATACACTGTCACAGCTTCCAAGCTACTAAACGATCCAAACCTTAGGGATATAGCTTCGAAACTGGGTAGTGGAAGACTTAGCGGTGAAGACGTCGAGTACCTCGAGAAAATTCTTGGAACAGCCATTAACTTAAAGCCTGGTAGTAGTGCTTCCTTCTCAGAGATTATTGGAGGCAACAAGTTGCTGCCGAGAATCAATAAGCCCGAATTAAATCCTCCACAATTCGCACCCGTACCATCTGCTCCAAAGGTTTCAAGTCCAAGCGTATCAGCTACTTATATAGAGTTAATACTATACTTTATCCTCTTAGGAATTATCGGATACGTTCTATACAGGTATAGGATGTATTTCACTGGTTACTTTAAACCCTTCAAGCAAGGGTTAGCTAGGAACTTGTACCGTGCAGCTTTGAAGCTTAAAAGGATAAGAGACCCGGTTGCACAATTATACTACAACTGGCTCGTAATTGCTAAGAGCTACGGGTATAGGAGGGCTCCGTGGGAGACTCCGCGGGAGTTTCTAGGGAAGATTAGGGATGAAGCGTTGAGAAGGATCGGGGGTTTTGTAACGAGGATTTACGAGGAGAAATTCTATGGCGGCCGGGAGCCTTCTAGGGATGATATTGAGAAGGCTAATCGTTTATTGAGGGGTGGGGTTTGAGGCTTAGGCTTAGACTGTATCTCCTAATACTATTAATCATAGGTGTACTGGCTAGTTTCTATTTCCCCGGAGTATTATTCAGCATTGGTGCAACGGTCTATGCCGATTCACCCAGCCCCTACAATATAAACTGGTCCGGTACGAGCATACTTTACGGAAAACTACGAAGTATGGGGTTACGAGTAGTTATTGCTAATACTACTGATGAATTAATAAATGAGATCGGTAAGGGGGGATTGTTTTTAATCGTAGCACCCGATAGGCTGGGCTTAGATAATGATACGATTAATAGGATCGTTGATAGCGTGTATGCGGGTAGGATGGGTGTTGCGGTTTTTGATGAAAACATTACTTCTAATCCCTTGATAGGGAGGTTTGGCTTATTAATTGATGGTAGGAGCATACTAGACCCCGAGGTTCCAGAGGCACCACAATATCCTAGAGCAGTAATACGGGAGGAGGGCGGGAATGTTGTCTATACTAGGCTTAACTGGGCTAGTTATGCATACGTTAAATCTCCTACTCGCCCGGGTGTCAACTTTATTGTTTTTGCATCTATTTATGGAGTTATAGACTATAATGATAACGGAAAACTCGACCCTATTGAGGAATCGATCAGTCCACGCAGCTATCCTGCTGGGGTAGCTGGCTTAATTGATAACCGGATAGGCGTGTTCGTATTTACCGATAGTTTCCCAGTCTTGAATATTGCTTTGCAGAGGAACTATACATTGTCAAGCGTAATGATTGACTACATTGTTAATATGTCTAGAAGCTACAATAATAGGGTGATCATAGCGAATTTCATGTATAAGGTTAAGAACATATCCATCAAGCTACCATTCCATGTATCCCTATTATTCTTGATGATGACTTATTTTATGAATAAACTAGATCAATTCGTTGATACCGTGGTTTTCGTGAATACATTCATGAAAATACTTGTAACACTATTCGTCGTTATAGGAATAGCCTTGATCTACAGGTTTTTATTTAGGATTACAGGGTATGCGGATTACGAGTCTAGCACAGTCGATGAAGTAGTATTTATTGCTGAAACCCCAGTTACCGAGGCAATGATCAAGGGCAAGTATGTTAGTGGCGAGGAGAAGAAGTTTATCGTGAATTACTGGAATATACTGTATTATGCTTATGAGAAAGTAATGAATGTAAAGCTTGATGAAGTAGTGGATAATAAAGACGAGTTATCTAGGCTTGCCCATAGCCTCGGCGTTGAGCCTCGAGAGTTAGAGAAGAGTCTAAGATTCCTCTACAACGTGTATTTGAAGGCTAGCGGTAGAGCTGGTTTATTCCCCATTATTTTTAGTTGGAGGAGAACTATGCTTAGATATGCTGAGCAAACTGATAAATTACTCAACTTTATAGGATATACATTGACCAAGAAGGGTGGATTAAAGGATGTACTCTACCTCGTCAAGTAAGCCTTTAACGCCTAGTGGTGTTAAGAGGATCACGGATAATATTATGGAGGAAGTCGGAAAGATCGTTGTTGGTAAGAAGGATGTTATAAAACAGGTCCTCATAGGGCTGTATACTGGTGGTCATGTATTATTGGAGGGTGTTCCGGGAGTAGCTAAGACCTTGATCGCGAAGACTATTGGGAGAGTAACTAACCTAACATACTCCCGTATACAGGCTACGCCGGACCTATTGCCCAGCGATATTATTGGTACAATGGTTTTCGACCCCCGTCGAAACGACTTCGTGCCTAGGAAGGGGCCTATATTCGCCAATATCGTATTATTCGACGAGATCAACCGTGCAAGCCCTAGAACCCAATCAGCACTGCTCGAGGCGATGCAGGAGAGGCAGGTAACGATTGAGGGCAAAACGTTTAAGCTTCCCGAGCCCTTCTTCGTGATCGCCACGATGAACCCTATAGAGATGGAGGGCACATTTCCACTTCCAGAAGCTCAGCTTGACAGGTTTATGATGAAGATCATAGTCGATTATCCATCAAAGGAGGAGACGGGGATTATTCTTAAACGAATTCATCAAATCGAGAATTTTAACGTTAGACCAGTTGCATCGGCATCCGATATATTGGGTGTTAAGAAGGCTATTCCAACTGTAAAGGCGAGCGACCCGGTGATCGATTACATTATAAACATCATCGAGGAAACTAGGAATCATAAACATATAAGGCTAGGCGGTAGTCCTAGGGCCGCAATATCGATGCTACTAGCTGGTAAAGCAGTTGCATTAATGGATGGTAGAGACTATGTTTTACCCGATGATATAAAGTTCGTCGCTAAACCCGTGTTAAGGCATAGGCTGATCCTTAAACCGGAAGCCGAGTTCGAAGGTATAAGCGTTGAATCCGTAATCGACGAGATCCTCAGCAGGGTCCCCGTTCCAACGCCGGGTGTTCAATGAATTGAAGATAATAGGAATCGAGGAGGTTAAGGCTACTTCTAGGCTTCTAGGAGTCTTAATAGTTATGAGCTTCATTGTCTCGCTAGAGCTAGTTCTTAAACACTACATATCAACCGCGTCTATCTATATTATCTCAGCCATTATAGGCTTAATACTCTCAATGCGTGTATTCGTCGAGTTATCGGCTAGGGAGGTCGATAAGCTTAAGATCAAGCGTAGATTCCTCGACCCATTAATTGAAGGGGAAGAAGTTAGGGTTGAGGTAAAAATACATAATTCGGGATGGATCCCTCTATTAAAAGCTTCTATAACCGATCTCTATCCTAACTTCTTCAAGCTAGTTGGCGGTGGAAACATTATTGAAGCCATAATACTTCCGGGATCGAGTGTTGGGTTTACTTATAGGGTTAAACCAGTACTAGGTAGGCATGTCTATAAAGGCTTAGAGATCATATTATCTGATCCATTGAAGCTATTTAATTATAAAGTACTACTAGATGTTGAAGAGAACATTGTTTACGTTAAACCAAAACCCCTGCCCATACCCAGGAGGATCATGACTAGGTGGGCTAGCAGGGGACTTGGACAAGGCAAGATTAGGCTTAAGGGTATTGGACAGGAGTTCAGGGATCTTAGAGAATACGTTCCAGGAGATGACTACAGATTTATTGAGTGGAAGAGTTTTGCTAGGCTTAGACGATTATACGTTAAGGAATTCGAGAAAGAAGCTAGTTTAAGCGTAGTAATAGTTGTTAATGCTACTAAGGATAGTATCCGCGGCCGGCTCGGCGAGACAATGCTTGAATACATGGCTAGAACCGTTGCTGGGCTGTCTAGATCGATTCTTGAGAGAGGGGATTGGCTAAGCCTATCCCTATCAGGCGTTGTTTGGAGTAGGAGTGGTTATGGACGTGGAAAAATACACTTCTATAGAATCCTAAGGGTTTTATCGAGTTTTGAATGGTCTAGAACTACTGTAAAGTATCCATTATACGAGGTTTTACTTGAAGAGGCTAAACGGCTCCCGAGAAGAAGTAAGCACTACTTCATAGTTTTCACGCCACTATTATCAATGGATGAGGCGGAGAAACTAGTTGAAAGCGCGAACATCCTTAGGAGCCGGGGATATGTTGTATCAGTTATACAAGCTATACCCGAACTATTTGAAGAAGAACTTGTTACTAGTAGGGAGGCTTCACTCTTCGCTGCGTTAATCTATGATAAACTCATTAATGCACGAAGGGTTAGCGATTATCTGCGTAGCCGTGGATTAATCGTATACAATGCTGGTCCGAGGGATATGCTCCCAATAGTTCTCGGATTAGTTGAGAAGTATCGTGCTTTAACGGTGTGAGGATTGGATCCTTCAACTATCCGGCCGGGTGTAATCAAGCGTTTAAAGTATAAGCTCCTAGTAGCTTTTCTCCTACTTAACATATACCCGTTCTATGACTTGTTAAATAGGGCTATGAGTATTATCGATCCCTTGATGCTCCTGCTAGTCGTAGGATTAACTATTATCTGGGTTATAGGAGTGTATAAGCTTTCACCCCACATACTTACAATATATTATGTTTTAACTGGATCGGTCTTGTACATTATTAGTGGCGGCGTCTTAGTAGAGATCTCAACGATCATTATTTACTCGATCATAGCTTTCTTCAGCGACTACATCTCGAAGCTTCTGATCATAGGCTTCGGGTATAGGTGGACTAGGGTTTCCTTGAAGGGATTGATCATTGGTCTTGGAATTGTATTATTAATTGCAGGTTCTTATATATATGTAGGATTATTCGTAGCAGGTTTTAGTTTGAACTATGTCGAAGAAATTATTCATACTACCCCTGGTTTGTTTCAAGAGTTTTTCCAGTTGTTTATTGAGACTAGGATTGGCTCTTTATTTTTTACATTACTCGTGATTTTCCTGGCTTATTTCATACTAGATGAGTATATTACGAATCTATTATCCGATATAGTACCCATGCCTCGTTCAATGGCTCTTGGGAGAATTGTAGAGTTTTTAAAGAGTGAAGCTGAGCTTGTTTTCAAGGGCAGGGATGATTTTGGCAAGTTGTTTAAGCGTTCTAGTTTCTTCATTATAGGTTTCTTCATATATTTACTGTTTTATCCCCTACTCGACTATTTGATGAGTTTTTATCATGGCGGTTTTCTAGGGTTCTTGTTTACGGAGGCTTTATGGTTCGGCTTATCACTACTCCTATACGGCTTATTCCTAGGTAAAATATACCCATCAATAATTAAGACTACACCACCTAAACCCGGTAAGCCTTCACTTATATGGATTATAGTTCCCGTAGCATTGCTCGCCGGCTACACGTTTTTATTATGGATTGAGGGGCTTCCGGTAGTCGATTTATACCTTCACAGTATAGGCTTTGAAGAAGGGTGGTTTGGGATGTATAATGGTATTGATCACGGCTCCCGGTTATTCCTAGACCTAACGGTAAAATACTATTACTACTCATACAACTATATTGATAAGGTAAGATACGCTTATTTATTATTCAGCAAATTTATAGATGAGATCATAAAGTTTCTATGGGGATAAACGTGCCTGGTAAAGGGGATCTAGTAGCGCCGGTTACCGGCTTAATACTTATAGGGTTCAGCATCTACATATTCCTCTGGTCTCTACAATTAATGGTTAATAGGGATGTTCCAAGCAGTCTCTTAGCAGCACTAATAGGTTTTGTATCTCTAAGCGGCGGGGTAACGATGATTAGGACGTGGAGCTTATCCAGATACGCTTCTCCCAAAGAGGGGGA
>JALWZC010000026.1 GCA_027002875.1 Desulfurococcales archaeon | reverse complement strand
GGGTATAATAATATTGGTTAAATTATTTAAGAAGAAAAAATCCTCCGCGGAGAAGAAAAAGGAGAAAAAGGATAAGGGGAAACTATTTGAGAAAATTTCCAAGATTTTCAAGTTAAGAAAAGCTCCGAAGACTAAGCCTCGTAAAGGTGTTAGGCTTAAAATTAAAGCTAGGGCTCCCTCTAAAAAGGGTAAGCCTACAGTAAAGCCTAGGACTCCTAAGCTAAGGATTTCTCCTAGGAGGCGGAGGCCTCGTAGGGAGAGGGGTGTTTTAACCGCTGAAGTCTATAAAACCATTATGTCCCTGATCGTTGAGGGATTGATCTTTGGTGCCCTAGCTGCTGTTCTACTATACGTTGCATTAACAGGCCTCCTAGACTCTCCAATTATCGTCTATATCGCGGATTTCTTAATGCTCGATAAAATGACTGCATTCATATTATTCATGATCCCTATAGGTGCTTTAACGGGCCTACTCGCAAGTGATCTAACGATTAAGAGCCAGAAGGGTATAAGCTTAATGGCTATACTATCCCGCAAGAAGGCAGTGGCTCCAACACCAGCGCCGACGCCTACTAGGACCCTCCCATTACATCCGGGCAGGATAGGCTTAGCCGGTTTATCACTTATGATCCCTGCAACGGGCTTACTACTCATATACATATTCCCGGGATCTATCGAGGCGGAGATTACTGGAGCTATAATGATCGGTATAGGATCGGTAGTCAGCGTCTATCTATTCATAACAGCTATCCGGCCACCGCCGCCGCTTCCATGGTATGTAGCATTAGCTACGGAGGTTAGAGCTATTAAACCGGAGGAATCCCAGAAACTAGCCCAGCTGGTAAGAACTGCGGGTGCAACAGCTTCGCCGTCAATTGTTCTCGCAAGATATATCGCTATGGCCGTTATCATGTTCTTCCTACTGATCCCATCAGGCGTACTCCTAGGATTCGCAGTATACTATGGAGTACTCCCATTCGATATAGCAATCGCGCTCATCTCGCTCTTCATATTGATACTAGTAGCGGCGATCTATTACCCATACATCAAGTTTAGCCAGCTCCGAGGTGAGAGGAAGAGACTTGTTGAGAGAGACCTGCCCTTCTTCGCGATCTATGCTAGCGTTCTCCAGAGCGCCGGCTTATTCCTTGATCAAGCCTTCCGCAGACTCATAGGAAACCCGCTGTTCCCGGGAATGGAGAGGGAGGGTAGGATCGTTGAGAAAGAAATAAGGCTTGGAAGTGATCCCTTAGAGGCTATTTCGAAGCTAGCAAAGGATCACCCGAGCAGGGCATTCAGAGACTTCATCTACGGCTATACAGCAGTTGTCCGTAGCGGGTGGGATGCCCTAGCATATCTTACTACTAGGGTTAAAGACTACGTTTCCGAGATAAAGCTTAACTGGAAACTGTACGCTGAAAGAGCCGGCGGTATCGGTGAAATGCTCATAATCCTATACTTCCTATCATCGACACTGTTCATACTAATAGCAGTAGTACTCCCCTACGGCGTTGAGAGCTTGATGATGCTCTTCAACTTCTTAATTCTCCCACTTGTAACCGTTGTAATGATACAGGTTATAGATTCGTTGATCCCGCAGCCCAAGATCAAGGATTACTATAAGACAAACATACTCCTCGTCGGAGCCACGCCTTTTATCGTATTAATAGCATTATCAATACTAGAATTAGACCCCATGCTAACGCTATCAGCGGCCTTCATCTCGCTACTAGTAGCTGTCGGTATAGACTATATGTCCCAGCACTCGGAGATCAAGGGGATAGAGAGTGCTCTACCCGAATTCTTAAGAGATATAACAGAGTATAGGAAGATCGGTTTCCCGATGATAAGGGCTTTCTTCATGATAAAGGAGAGCGGTAGAACATACAACAAACACTTCGACAGACTGCTAAACGTTATACTAGCACAGCTGAGGGCTGGGTTAAGGCTTAACAAGGTAAGAGTACCAACAAGATCATGGCTTGGAAGATTCGTCTTCTGGCTACTCGGCGAAATAGAAGATACAGGTGGGGGTACCCCAGCGATACTCGAGGAATTCACTGGCCTTATAACAGATCTTCTTGATAGTAGAGAGACGGCTCGCAGAATGCTTAGAGCCTACGATATAATAGCCTACCTAACACCCTTTTTCCTAATAGTCTTCGTCGCAATAGGTATAATGATAAACGACATGATTAAAGAAATATCAAGTGTACAAGTGGCAGCCGTTAAACAAGCCGGTCAGCAATTATCGATCCAGCTACCAATACTCCTACAGCCAGCTGATGCAGCAATATTCCAGGCAAAGATCAGCGTTATAGTATCTAGTCTACTACTAGCACTGACGATGAGTAAAGCAGTTGATTTAACATTGAGGAACACGATAAGAGTAGCGATTATCACGACAATGGCCCTAATACTAGTGTACTCGGCGGACGCATTGGGACAAATATTCATGCAGCAGATAATGGGCGGAGCACCCGGCGCTGGCATAGGAGGATTAATCTAGATGACAGGCAGGGAAAACTATATGGGCCATCCGGGATCTGTTGCGAGGGAAGAGGAAGAGTTAAGGATTCTCGCTTTTAATTTCCTAGAGAAAATACTGGGAAACAATAAGTCTATCCAGGAGAGAGTAAAGATAATTGGGTTGGTGAGAAACCTTATAGATTCGCTATACCGTGAAAACATAGTGAATGATGAAGAACTATCACCGAGTAGTGAGGAGGGATCAACCGGCTGATATCGAGCAGGGGGTCAGTCCGCTGAAAAGACATCATAGTAATCAGGCACTGGCGGTTTCTTCATTCCCCGAATAAGCTATATGTTCCCGGTTAATAATAATAAGCCCATATACTTCATTAGTATGATAAATGTGCGGGATGAACGAATCCTGCCCCCTCGAGGCCCGTCGAGGTAGACCGATGAGGGGGCCAGGCCGGTTGTGACCGCACATAGTTATACTTAACTAATAGTAGTGGGGTATCATGGCTTATACGTGGGAGCCTAGATGGGAGCCTTATACGGTGAAGGTTAACGGTATTATTATTAGGACGTGTAGAGATAGGGTTACCGGTATGATCGCTTGCCCAATATGTATAAATGCATTCGAGAAATGCTTAGGCGGGGAGCCAGCTACGGGTTATAAGTATGAGTACAGTTTCTTCTTCACGGATGAAGACTTAATCAAGCACATCCGGGATTATCATGGGGGACGGGTAATGTATAAAAAATACCACTCCGGGCGTAGAAGGGGTAAAAGGCATGGAAAATGATAGTAGTTTATGGAAACCTGACTCTAGACGAGATTAGGTTTAAAGGTAGAATTATTGGGAAAAGGATCGGTGGTGGAGCACACTATTCATCCATCCCTCTTCTCGAGGAAAACGTAGATCATATGATAGTTTCAAATATTTCGCCCATTATAAAAGCCTACCTACCAGAAACCCATATGGGAATAACTCATGCAGCACTATATACTACTAGCGAAAACTACTTCATACTGGATTACGACGAAACCGGTAATAGGAAATTATGGGTATTAAGTAATGCACCACAAATACCAGTAAATAACCTACACGTGGAACCAGGACAGTACGCTATTGTAAACCCAGTCCTCGGAGAAATCGATACGAATCACTTGAAAAAACTATGGTCATATTCGGCACTAATTATAGCTGACGTACAGGGTTTTATTAGAGAAGTAGTTAATAGACGAATAAAAATCGTACCGCGAAAGAAAACGATCCAAGGTGTCTTACAATACATTGACATACTACACGTAGACTCCGAAGAATATGATGCAATAATAAAGGCAAACGGAGATCCGTTCGATCGTATCGATCGGGATCAATTTATAGTTGTTACGAGAGGATATAATCCGCCGATTCTAATACATGCCGGGAAAAAGATAAGTGTAGATACCGGATACAATTCATGCAAACCCGTAAAAGACTCCACCGGCGCAGGCGACTACTTCACGGCTATGCTGTTTAAAGAATATATTCGTAGCAGGAAAATATTGAGAAGTATACTCTACGCCTACAGGAAAACATGTATATGGCTCAATAATAGAAATGCCTCATCGCGGTACACCGCCCCCACCACCGCCGTAAATACTTCATATCCCCCCGGAGGCCCCTCGTTTCCAGGGGTCCCCTAAGGGGGGCTCCGGGTTACGTTATATTCCTAAAACTACTGTCTGAATCGATGATATTTTGCAGGCATAACTGTTATGGTGTAATTGTATTCCGGCAGTTCCTCGATAAAAACCCTTTTAGCGGCGGTGGTGTTTAGTGTTCGGCTTTATGGTGTGGGCGGTGTACCGCTCGGCATGTATATTTTTGTCTTTTATCCCTATTATATGTTTCCGTTAATTATAGTTGTATTATAGTATATATGGGGATAAAATAATGTTTAGTGTTGTTCTTGAAGGACATAACAATAATGACGATTTGAATAAGGGTTTTTTACGTTGACATTATTGCTTGTCTCTGCTTTACATTTTCCTGCTTTAACTCTGTTACGGCGGACATTATTAACGTATAGAGTTCATCTGGATCTGGTGCTCTACCTATAACAGCTATCCACCCGTTTATCTCAATCTTCGGTAGCTCTGCCCATTCATTTCCCAAGAGATCGGTAAGGATTACATGATCGGGGATTAATTCAACCCACACTCCTTCATCAAGGAGTTTCTGGGCTACTTCCCATGCTACTTGGAGGGCTTTATCGCTTTCATCGTCAAACCCCAAATGTACAACAACGCGTATCTTCGTCATAGCATCGACAATGGCAGTCATTAGCAAATACACCCATTACTGGAATCGGGCAGGGTTGTGTTTTAAAGGATTGGGATAGACCTATACATGGTAATAAATAGGCTAGTTTTTCTCCTTTTTAACCGGGTGTATAGCGTCTACGGGTGCATTCTTAAACACTTCCAAGTATTTCCTCAGCACTTTCGGGATAACAACTGTTCCATCCGGTTCCTGGTAGTTTTCAAGTATTGACGTGATCGTTCTAGTGCTTGCGATAGCTGTTGAGTTCAAAGTGTGCAGGTATTCTTTAACCATGCCCCTCCTACGGATGAGTCTTATTCTGAGCCTAAATGCCTGCCAGTCTGTAACATTGCTGCAGCTAACCATTTCCCTGTACCTACCTTGTGCAGGCATCCACGTTTCTAAATCGTACTTCTTCGCCGCAGGCGCTCCAAGATCACCGCTAGCAATGTTTACTACCCTATAGGGCAGCCCTAAACCCTGGAATAAGTGCTCGGCGTTTCCGATCAACTCCTCCATAAGCTCCCAGCTCTCCTCCGGCTTAGCATAGATGAACTGCTCGACTTTATGGAACTGATGGACTCTGAATATACCCTTTAAATCCCTATTACCAGCTCCAGCTTCCTTCCTAAAGCAGGGGCTTACACCTACGTATTTCAATGGTAGTTCTTCCTCCGGTATATCCTCCCATGCATGTAGCGCTGCCAATGGATGCTCAGCCGTCGCGATCAAGTATAAGTCTTCGCCCTCGATCTTGTATATTGCGTCTTTAAACGTATCCATATCGATAACTCCCATCATTACATTATATCGGAGCATGTAGGGTGGTAAAACCAGGGTATAGCCTTTGCTCGTCAAGTAGTCTATAGCGTAGGCCAGCAAAGCCATATCTAGGAATACGATGTCGTTGAATAAGTAGTAGAACCTACTACCAGCAACCTGTCCAGCCTTAAACGTATCCCCTAAGCGTAGTACTTTTTCCAACATATCAGCATGGCCGACGGGTTTCCAATCGATAACCTCGTAATCAATCTTAAAACCATACTTTTCCGTCTGCTCCTTAAACTGCTCGATAAATCCAGACCAAACCCTTGGCTTACCCCAAAACCTTATTGGGACATTATAGGTATCATCCGGGCCTATCGGGACAGAATCATGGACAATGTTTGGTAGGGAGAATAACAGTTTCTCCCTCTTCTTCTCAAGCTCCTTAAGCTTCGCTTCTAAATCCTGCATCTCGCTCATTAACTTCTTAGCCTCCATGATCTTCTTCTGCCTCTCCACTGGATCCCTAATCTTCGGTATCTCCCTGCTGATAACGTTGTGCTTATGCCTAAGATCCTGGATGATGGTGAGAGTCCTCCTCCACTCTAAATCGACGCGATAGGCTTCATCAACAATGCTTGGATCCATAAATCTCTTCTTAACATGCTCCTTAAGCTCCTCAGGCTTTTCCCTAAGTAGTTTAAGGATAGACCAGCTCAAACCAGTTAACCTCCGTGGTAAATGGGGGATTATTCGGAGAAATAGATATACGGTTTATGGGTATAAAACTGTAATTATAATTAAAAGATTCAAGGCGAGTAGTACATGTGTTAGCCCTGCTGTGCACTATAGGCTTTCTTGTATTCTTCAACAATATCATATCCATATCTTTCCTTAAACAATCTCCTACCTTTCTCAGTCATCATTTCAGGGCTCCAAGGAGGCTCCATAACAATCTCTATATCAGCCTCGATACCGAGCTTTCTCTTCAACTCTTCTACAACAAGCATTGGAAGAATATTTGCAAGAGGGCAGAAGGGAGTTGTTAACGTCATTTTTATCTTAACATGTTTTTCATCAATTATCTCAATACCATAGATCATCCCAAGATTGTAAACATCAATCCCGATTTCCGGGTCGGCAATAGTTTCGAGAACAGATATAATCTTATTCATTAACTCCTTCTTTTTCTCATCACTTAACTCACTCATTCATACACACCATGAATACATGTTTAGAATGCGAGGGGCAAGTCCCTCCAGGTCATCCAATTCCCCCGGATCCGGGGGCGTCATGCCTGGAGGGCGGCGCGCATAATGTACTATTGCTTAGAGGGGTTGATAATATTTATCCGTAGCCTCTCCTAAGTCTTTGATTCACGTATAAACCTAACTCTTGTCCGGCTCTCCTCTTCAATGATTAACAGTGGTTCATTGTTTTCCCTAAGGTATGAATTCGCGAATAATATTATTTTCTCGGCTTTCTCCAGGGGGTTAATAGTTTCAAAGCTTATTTCTAAGCCTCCCTTCAACTTAATACTAACTTTACCTAATGGGGTTCTCTCTTTTACTTTACCAGTTATCATTATATCCTTTATTATCTCTCCAACTACTTCATCAACGATTGAGAAGGGATATCTATGCTCGTCAATTACAATACCATTCTTCCCAATTAATATCTTCTTGAAACCAGTCGGCGTATTGAGTATGATCGATATAAATAATTGATTAACCAATTCCTCATACCTTACCTTGCTGATAATTAATTATCAGCGTAAGGGAATCTTCCACAATTACTTATTGAATTCATCAATCTATAAATAGTTCGTTGATTGCTAGAAAAAGGCTGAGAATTAAATAATTCTTAGAATTCTTTTAAGCCAAGAATTGTGCTTCTCCTCCTTCTTTTCGCCAAAATACGCTTTTTGCATGAAATCGATATAAGCCTTACGATAAGGGTTTTCCGCGTATCGCTTTGCAAGCCGGTAGAGTACTTCAAGTTCTTCATTTGATGCGTAATCTAATGGTATACCTTTCCGATCATTCTTCTCCCATTCACTATATAATCTCTCCATGAT
>JALWZC010000025.1 GCA_027002875.1 Desulfurococcales archaeon | reverse complement strand
TTGAACAGCGATCTTATCTTCATAGGTAATATAAAAACCTGCTAGATATTTGGAATAGAAGTCTTTGACTAAATCTATTAGTGATAAAATATCTGAATCTATACTACTATCATTATCCGTAGAACCAATACTCTTCTTGGCGATTCTAACCGATAATAATTTCTCAATATCACTTAATACATTCTTCACCGCTTCTTCGAAGAATTTCCTCGATTCATTTTCAACAAGTAACAGGTTTTCAATTGAATTTTCCAGGAATTCATAGTAGTTCTTAAGCCTAGAAGGCTCTATCCTTAAAAGTTTCTCAGATAAAATCTCTTCCCTTAATAGCTTAAGGAATATATCATACATTTATCTCATCAGCCTCATTGGGGTTATCCACTTTTACTAGTCCTTTTAATGTCAAATATATAGCATATGGTGCTTCGATGCGAATACTAACATTTCTCCTCAATGTAATAACCTTATCAAAAACAGGCAAACTCGCATCTATTAATGGATTAATGTTTAAAGAACCACTGAAAGGACTGAAACTTAAATAATCTAACTCGTCGAAATCATCTCTGGAAGGATCGAGTGGATAAACTAGCAGCCCGGACTTGCCATTAATTGAATAATCAAAGCGTGAAAGTCTGGAAACATCCATTGTAACAACAGGGTCTATATCTAAGCGTATATCCTCTATAATATTAAGAATATCCTCGAGGTTAGCTCGGTATAAGTCTCCTATCACGGACACATTGCCTCTACTTAAGGCTTCTTTCAAAACCCTCTTTCTCCACCCCCGCTCATCGTGGGTAAAATATACTGATTTTTTCTTCTTACCTAGCGCTGGGAAAATCCTAGAGATATCAAAGTTTTTCAGTACTAGGTAATCTACGATCTCTCTTCGCTCTTCACCTGTAAGTTTTCTCGCATCTTCGTCGTATACATGTATGTGGAAGCCTCTATTACCGGAGAAAGAGATCGCTATTTCTTTGTAGCCTAGATCGTCTCTAAGTATATCTATTAACCGGATAGCTTCACTCCACCCTTTCCTTATACAGTCGAAATTAATTAAGGGGTAAACTACGGGTTTTCCTCCATCATCGCATTTTTTGACTTTACCTCTATAGTACTTGTTATTATTAATACAGATCGATAACACTTCGCCACAACCGGGAAAATGATCGGAATCAATATCAAATATTAAATCACTCCCAAGCCACTGTTTATCATCCATCTTCTCAGCAGAAGGATCCTCATAATATGCTGATGAATAGTAGAGGTGTAGTGGGGTTTTTCTACGTGTAATATACTGATATAAGTTATTCATTGACGGAAATGATAAATGGCGTATGTAGACTTGATCCTCTAATGAATAGATAGCTATTTCCCTCTTAGGGAGATAATACGGCTCCTTCAAAGGCTTTTTAGAATAATATCGACGGATTAGTTTTTTCAAAAATACAATATTATTACTCAACTCTAGGTGCGACATAGAATGTCAGCCTACCCCCCATAGGCAAAGTATAATCGATCTTGCATGGGACTGCTGTAGCGAAGTAGAAGTCTAACTCATCGGCGGCTTGAGAAGCTGTCGATATATCTGATAAGTAGTCCACCGTATATATTGCCCTAGCCTCTTCTTCCTCGGCCTTGAAATCTATTAATGCACCATTCTCAATACTTAGCTCGATCTCTGCTTCAGCTAGGTCGCTCGTAGCCCTAGCAAGCAATTTCTCTTCATCCTTCTTAGCGATAAATTCTATTGCATCACTAATAGGCTCAAGCTCCTTTACTACATCCCTAAATATTGACGGCGGCATCTTGATCTGGACTTTGAAGGGAATCTTAAGCTCTGGTACTTCTTCAGCTATAGTTTCAAGGCTTGGTATTATAAAGGTACGCCTCCCCCTTCCGATGAATACTACAGCTAACCGGTTCCCCTCGATCGTTTCAAGCTCTAATTCATCGTTCTTAAGCGCTCTCCTAAGGATTTTCACTAGATCCTCCATATTTACTCCTATAATCTCATCTTTCTCATATATGAATTCATCAAGGCTATCCTTAGATAAGTTAAAGTCTACCATAACGATCCTTGAAGGATCAATCGCCTTCATCCTTAATCCTTCACTAGTTATCCTAAAAGCTGCTTCATCTATAATTTTCCCAACAGCATTCATTGTATAACGCCATGTTCTCGCATCCTTGAATCTAAGCTTCAATATTCAAACCCCCTATAACCGCTTAACAACTAAAACCACGCCTAAATATTATTA
>JALWZC010000024.1:71892-77396 GCA_027002875.1 Desulfurococcales archaeon | reverse complement strand
CCCTACAGATACTACTAATTCTCTCAAATAAACCTCGCCAATCATAATTCTTAACGATACGGATTAACCCGTGTAGTGGATGATTCTTTTCATATATGAATTTTTTAACATGTAGTTTATCGATTAACACTTTACTACCAGTCTCAGAAGCAACCTTAATGATTGATTCAATACTGGACGAGTCATCATTATATCCCGGAATAATTGGGCCTAGGAATATCCATGTCTCTACCCCTGCCTCGGAGATCTTTTTCAACGCATTAACTCGAGCTATTGGCGGAGAAGCCCATGGCTCCATACGCTGCGATTTAATAGGATCTAGACTTGTGATAGTAAAACCCACATCAACATTATCCTTGTATTTAACAAGTAGATCGAGGTCTCTGAGGATCAATGAATTCTTTGTCTGGATACTGGTATGGAAACCGTTTACAAGTAGTATTTCAATCGACTTCCTCGTTAACTCATAGACCGCTTCAACCGGCTGGTAGGGATCAGTTATCGTACCTACACCAACAACTCCTGGGGGATAATTTACGATATCCTTACGGAGAACATCTATGAGGTTATCCTTAACAAATACGATACTACCCCAATTCTCCCTTACAATTTTATACCTGGTATAGAGTCTAGCATAACAATATATGCAGCCATGGAGGCAGCCAATATATGGGTTTAAAGCATAGTCTAGATCAGGTAATCCGCTACGAGTTAAAGCCCTACTAATCCTTACATGCCTTATAACCGGCTTAGACCGATACTTCACTTCTCACTAGCACCAATATATTCAAGTATTGATTTATAATAGAGGATCTTTCTTAGCAAATACGATTTCTCAACCCACTTTTTCACTCCAAGCTTCGTCTCGCGATCAATAAGCTCTAAAACTTCTCGGAAATCACTAGTTACAAGGATAGGCTTAGACTTCAGCAACGCTCGGAGGTTCTCCCTCACGAACCATACACCTATAGGAAGGTTAAATCCCGGATAGATTTCTCTTAAAGCTATAACGGTTGCCTGCCTCTTAATCCTATAGAGATACTCAGCTACTGCTAGTCGAGAAGCATAATAGCAGCCACCTATTTCCGGGTAAGTTGTTCTACCACCATATTCTTCATGATCAGCCTCTACAACAACCTCAGAAGGACTGGGATTCCACGTTGAACCAGGCCACCATGCTTCCATCCACTCATAACTCCACTTACCCGGGTAAAATACTACTATGAATAGGTTATCATAGAATCTCCTCAGGAAAACCATGATATTGTTAATCTCTTGGTAATTCTTTATCTTATCGATTAAGTACTCGGAGATAGTAGAGTCAACTGCTGTAATACTCCACCTAGTAGGTACTAGTCTCCTATACCTATAGTATCCTACGGCTCCTATGCTGAGGATTTTCTGTATCATAGAAACTGGTATTCCCTCCCTATACAATAATATAATTGCATCACTAGCCTTCAAGTCGAAATCATTATAAACTCTATCAATAGGCTTAGGAATCCTAGGATTAGCGACAACCCTAACTTTTTCCAAGGGGGCCCGTGGACCCTGTGGAGGCTCATATTCACTAAAAGATATAACTGGTCGAGGAGGTTTCTCAAGGATAAGTTCGACATCAACGGGTTTAATAGATAATACAACCTCATAAATCTTATCTAGGAAAGAATCCCCCCTACGGGGAGCATCTACATCGATCCTCCTAGAACCAGTGATGAGGCTCCACCTATACCCCAGGATATCTTCTAGTTTAAGATCGATCCACTTTTCTGGTAAATCATAAATCGAGGTATCACCAGTAACCGGCGGTGCTGAAGGACCAATATTAACCACTGGGTACCCGTAGCGACCGACAAATACTGAGGGCGGACTGCTGCCAAATAATTCCCGAGAACCCGTTACTCGTTTAAGCTTATATGACGCGATACGCTTAGCTAGTAGGGGGCAATAGCTAAGACCGCACCAACCCCTGCCACGGCAAACAGCACAAAGCCTAGGATCAATCCTAAAAGTAGACAACACACCACCATGAATACTAGGAATTACTTAAAACCCGTATTTACCCTATCATCCAAGCCTTATTCTTCACTACTCCTCAACAACTCTTTCTCCTCAGCTGTAAGCTCCTCGGGTTTAAGCCTTCGCTTCTTAGCTTCCTCAACAACACGTTTAACTTCAGCCGATAACTCCTCGTAGCTCGGAATACTGCCGAGAACCTCCTCAGGCTTACCGATCAGCTTAACCAGCTTCTCAATATCAACCTCGGGAACCTGCGGGGTCTTAACACCCTTACCGAGATAAGCTGATATAGCTTCTATAAGCCTTGAAACCTCGAAGGGTACTATTATCTTCGTAGCTTTACCATCAGCCATAGCCTTCAGGGTATCGAGGCTCATAGCGGTTAATGCGTGGCTGTGAAGACTAGCAGCTCCAAGGCTTAATATGCGGAGCCTCTGAGCCTCACCCTGTGCCCTAAGAATAGTTGCAAGCCTCTCACCCTCAGCTCGGAGTATCTTACTCATCCTTTCACCCTCAGCCCTTAATATCTCAGCTGTACGCTCACCCTCAGCTTTAAGGATTGCAGCTCTCTTCTCACCATCGGCCCGAAGTATAGCTGCTCTCCTCTCACGCTCAGCACTAGTCTGCTCCTCCATAGCCTTCTTAACACGTGGACTCGGCTCAACCTCTCTAATCTCCACAGTTTCTACGCGGACACCCCACTTATCAGTAGCTTCATCGAGTATCCTCCTAAGCTTAGCGTTTAGAGCTGCCCGATTATAGAGTATTTCGTCGAGCTCCATATCACCGATAACACTACGCAGCGTTGTCTGGGCAAGTGCTAGTATCGCTGCACGATAATCTGTTACCTCGAAGAAGGCCTTCTTGGGATCAATTACTCTGAAATAAACTATAGCATCAACGGTAACCGGGCTATTATCCCGAGTAATAACATCCTGCCGTGGAACATCTACAACCTGAGTCCTCAGATCAATCCGGTGAATAGTACTTATATGCGGTGGAACCCAATGTATACCGGGCCTCAGTATTCCCACGAACCTTCCAAGCCTAATATATATGCCCACTTCCCAAGGCCTAACAACAACGATACCCCTAGCTATTAAGTATACTATGAGTATCGTGAGTAGTAGTAGGATCAGCGCCGTTAACGGGTCCAATCCTCTACCACCAGGGATCAATACTGGTATCCTTGCATAATTATTTCTTCCTATTTCTAATTGATAAAGGCCTAACTATTAAATGTACCCCCTCGACACCGATAACAACAACCTTCTCCCCAGGCTCGATTACTCGATCACTAGTAGCGCTCCAAATATCAGTTCCAATACGCACTTTACCCTCTAGGCTATCCGGTACGACTCGTTCAACAACAATACCCGTCATACCGATCAATCCCTCATAACTCTTGGTAACAGGCTTCGAGGGTGGTGAAAGCCTACGATAGATCAAATATGTAGCATAACCTATTGGAAAAGCCAGTAGGAACATTATCCACGGGACCCACGGATTATTCAACGCCTCCGGAAACAACATGATTACTAATCCATAAATAATAGCTACAGTCCCAGGAACAGCGATGAAAAAGCCAGGAGTAGCTATCTCAATAATTATCAATATAACACCTATAAGTACTAGTAAAAGCCCGAGATCAATAGGTGTCATAGAATACACCATTATAATCATCTCTAATCGAGAGAATTAAATTTTTGTTTCACATACAAGTAAAAAGGTAGAGATTCTAAGGGAACTTCAACCTGCACACCACTAGACAAATCTTTAACGCTAATCATACCATTGCTATATTCCCTCTTCCCAATTATTAATGCAAAACGAGCAGACTTCTTACTAGCAAGCCTAACACCCTTACCGATCTTCCTGACCACGATTATCATCGATGATAAACCATACTCTTCAAGCCGATACTTGATCTTCAAACCATAGGAAATGGGTATATCTGCAGACAATATGACAGCAGCATCCAATCCTTGTAGAACAGAAATACTATTCTCTAAGGCGAGAATTATACGATCAAGTCCTAAGGCTAAACCCGTAAAATACTCGTAGGGTCCGCCATAAACAGTACTTAAACCATCATAACGCCCCCCACCGCCAATGCTGATCCTGAGCTTAGAACCAATAGTTTTATACTCATAGATAAGCCCTGTATAGTAGGCTAATCCGCGGACGAGACGGGGATCATAAACAGCTTCATAGCCAAGCTCCCTTAGGTTATTAATAAATCCTATAAGCCTCTCATTCTCAAAAATAACCCTATCAACATCGACAAGCACATCCTTATATTCATCGATGAAAGATTCTAACTCATCCATACTCCTAGACAATAAGTCCTTCATAGCCATACCAGCCTCCACGTTATACTCGTTTAAAACACTAATCGCCTCATCGATCATTGATTTATCGATTAAATGTAGAACGTGATCCTGTACATCAAGCGGGATCCCGTAGCTTCTCATTAATGATCTATGGATAGCCACATTACCGACAATATACTTATGTTTAAGGCCTAAAACATCAAGGAAGCGGGAAGCTGTAAATGCAGCCTCGAGATCACCTGATACATCCTTTACACCAATAACTTCCAAACCACCCTGCCAGAATTCTCGGTAGCGCCCAAACTGTGGTTCTTCGTAGCGGAAGCACTGGGATACATAGTATAATTTTATAGGTTTCACCTCCCCCCTAAGCTTCCTCAGATAGATCCTTGTAATGCTAGCAGTAACCTCTGGGCGGAGAGCTAATAGCCTACCAGCTTTATCCTCGAACACATACATAGTCTTCTTGATCTCCTCGCCGCTCTTCTCCTCAAACAACCTATAATACTCTATCGTCGGGGGAAGCACTGGCTGGAAGCCGTGGAGCCTAGAGATGCGGCGGAACTCGTTGAAGACGTACTCATATACTAATGCTTGCCTACCAACGATATCCCTAAGCCCCCGGGGTGGATAGTATTCTTTACCACCCATAACCGGACACCGACATTCTCTAGGATTCTTTTGAAGGCTGTATAACTGTAAGCTCGTAATAGGTTAGATCACCTTGAAGGCTTACAATAGCCAATACGGGCTTCAAACCATTATCCAAAGCCTTATCAACAATTAAAGGTATACTCGAAACACTAACCCTCCTACCCTCCTCCAACACGACGACTAATCTAAGCTCACCATACTTATCCCTAACAAGAAACTCGTTACCACCAAGAACCCTTACACGGCGCCCCCTATCCCTAAGATCCCTATAAACTACGAGGCGGGGCCAGAAAAACTCCTTCAAACAATCATAATAAGTATTCATAAAAGATCCGAGATCATTTATCTCACGTGAAGAATCCTTAATAGTAATCTTAGACTTCAACAACAAATACGCGATCTCAACTATTTCCAGATACAATAAATCACCTACACGACGACCAAACCACCTCTTATCCAAGTCATTAATAAAAACTGAATCCCTGACAATACCCCGAC
>JALWZC010000024.1:37193-71882 GCA_027002875.1 Desulfurococcales archaeon | reverse complement strand
GCAACATACCTAGAAACCAATCCTTAAACACACCCCCCAGCTATTAGGGAATAATTCATTCAACACCTAATACTAGTAAACACTGATTTCTAGGAGGAGTAATAACTGCTAGGGTAATATACGCGCTTTAAAAAACAGAATTGTTTATTGAATAACTAAGGATTCTCCTTAGATAACGGGCTCGCCCATACCAGTTTCTCCACTGGTAGGTGGAGGCATTTCGCCGGGTTTCTTCGGTAGCTCGGTAGGCATTGTAGCCCACGCTATTAACTCGACAATTACACCAGCCACTATGAGTAGAAGTCCTACAACGATAATTGCTAGAATAGCGCCGAAGAAGTAGAGTTTACCGGCAAGCCGGAATGTTCCATGATCAAGTGCTTCAGCTATACCGGAGTAACTCTTCATTAAGAAGTATGTTCCTATAACCAGTACTATCCACGCGATAACGAGCCATACGAGTATAGCACTAATAACCTTCCAAACATTGACCCCGCCCATACCCGGAGTGAAGAAGCCTGCTCTACCAATACCCATAGCTAAGATCGTACTTAGTACTCCGACAAATAATACACCAATAGCAACGATTGCTAGGACGAAGTATATTATATAGTTATTGAAGATATCCGACCTATTAGTCTCCTTAGACACCATGTATACCGCTATTATCACTAGGACTAGCCCAACAATTGAACCTACTCCCTGGAAGAACCCGCCTATGATCTCAAGGATTACGCCTATAATGCCTAGGATTTTCGCTGTATCTAATCCCATAACACATCTACCACTGCTATACTATTATATTCCGGTTTCTTCATATATTTTTCCATAAAAATACTGGTTCTCATGGTGTCAACATATTGAACGAGTACCCTTACCCGTTGAAAATCCGTGCAGTATGGTGGAAGGAGGAAAGTAGAGAGACTTGCTGGATAAACACGTTGAAACTACCCTTCCATGAAGAAATAGTTTGCAGCAGTGATCCTGGGAGGATTGCTAAAGCAATAATTGATATGGAGATACGCGGAGCACCAGCAATAGGTGTAGCCGCAGCGTTGGGAGTAGCTAGTTATGCACACACAATAACAAATAAACCATTAGAAGAGTATACTAGGCTACTAATCGACGCTATAAACCTACTATGGAACACTAGGCCCACGGCACACAACCTATTCTGGGCTTTAAAGAGGATGAAGCAGAAACTACACAGTGGGCTGGAAGAGACAACGGATACAGTCACGCTCGCCGAGAAACTCGAGGAAGAAGCTCTGGCGATCATGGATGAAGATATACGTGCTAACATAAAACTGGGAGAGTATGGTGCAGAACTAGTACCCGATAACTCTGCAATACTAACCCATTGCAACGCCGGAGCATTAGCAACAGCAGCCTTCGGAACAGCCGAGGGAGTTATGAGGGCTGCATGGTATAGGGGCAAAAAGATAAGAGTTATAGCGACAGAAACCAGACCAGTCCTACAAGGTGCTAGGCTGACTGTCTGGGAGCTTGTAAAAGAGGGTATACCGGTAACACTGATCACTGATAACATGGCTGGATACGTTATTAGGAAGGGACTAGTAGACCTCGTAATAGTCGGAGCTGACAGGGTTACGAGGGAGGGATACGTTGTTAATAAGATTGGAACATATATGATCGCATTAGCAGCTAAGCATAAAGGAATACCCTTCTACGTTGCAGCACCAACAAGCACTATTGACCTAGAATCCAGTATTGACGACGTAGTAATTGAGGAGAGGAACCCGGATGAAGTTAGGAAAGTATTGGGGCACCCGATAACATTACCGGATGTACCAGCCTTAAACTACGCCTTCGATATAACTGATCCAGACCTTGTAACCGCTATCATAACTGAGAAGGGAGTAATCCGTCCACCATACCCTGAGAATATTCCGAGAATACTTGAACACTAGGTTTTCCTATACAGTAATAAGGAAGAGACAACAACCGCTACGATCAATACTGCGACTAATAGTGTTAGGGTGGAGTAGTAGTTTAGCCCGCCCCTACCCATTGTTTTATTTGTTAAACCTTTGAATCCTATTGTTTCATTTCCGCTAGTAGTAATACTGGTAGTATTTCTCGGAGTAGGCGGGGCTTCATATGTTGCCGTATTAGCTATTTTCCTAGGGCTTATCTCTACGAGGCTGTTTCCATGACTGAACAAGTGGTCGAATACTATTATGTATAATATCTCCGCACCCGTGTTATTGATTATTAATTCGAGGATGGGCTTTACTTCCTCGAAGAAGTACTTGGATGTTACTATCCGGTATATCTTGTACCCGCTAACATTATTCTCCACGATAATACCCAGCATTAAACCATATGAGAATGTACCGGTTGTTACGCTGCATTCACTGCAATATTTCTTAACTACTCTTTCAAACATTTTGTAAACCCTTGTTTCCACTTGTTCAAACTTTTTGATACTGTATCCGTGTATTCTTAAGACTATGAATGCTATGTTGAGGTTTTTAATGGATGGCCTTTTTGAGGCAAATTCTCTTGCCTTATCAACGAGGTAGTTTATCAGAGACTTATTACTAGGAGCATCCCTGCTTACAACGATGAATACGAGCATAGAGTTCTTCCCAGAATAAACGCTAACACCAAAAACATCATCGCCAACCCACGACCAATTAATACTATTCTGAAGGAGTGATGTAGCTATATAGTCTATTTTTACGCTCAAATTATTCTCCGAGATATATTTTCTTTCAACACTATCTACATCGTCTTCGAACGCTATTTTTGTTAAATTAGATGAGGTTACAATAGCTTGAATGATTTGAGTATTCGATAGGTTCCTCACGGTTATGTTCTTGTTGGCGAGGTTGGGTATTTTTGTATATATGAATTTTACTTCCACCCCTAAATTTGAATAAGCATATGTATGAGTATTTAAGTAGGGTATCATGAAGAATACAATAATCAATAAAAAGAGAAAACGACTGTATAGATTAAGCATAAAAATCTCCCCCTGACAACGAATATATCCAACGGTATTTGTTTCCCCTCATTTAGGTCTTTTCTTTAAAATATTAAAAATGTTTTGGTTAGAAAAAGATATTTATATTAATCACCGAAAATACACGAATTTATGAAATATGGGCCCGTCGTCTAGCTTGGACTAGGATGCGGGGTTCGGGACCCCTCTAAAGAGCCCCTCCGATATACGCCGCCGGAGACCCAGGGGCGAGACTCCCCGTGACCCGGGGTTCAAATCCCCGCGGGCCCATCTCAATATTCAAATATGCCTACATGGGTGCTGGTTTGTTTGTCAACGATCCTTTTAAAGGAGAGGGTTGGTTTCTACGCTTACAATTATGTTAAGCCGCTCCTGGAAAGTATTGAGTCCATAGGGTTGGGTACGGGTTCTACGATTAAGTTCTTCATAGATAAACTGATTAGTGACGGAGTACTAGCTGGATTAAGGGTTACCGTATCAAGCATCGATACACTACTATACCTTTCCCGTAGAGGCGTAACGGCTACTCCGCCGGGATATATTGAACACTTGGATTTATACGTTGATGGATTCGATGAAGTTAGCAGTAGGCTTGACATAGTTAAGGGTAGGGGTGGTGCACTACACTGGGAGAAGCAGCTTGCATTGATAGCTGATAGGAGGATTTATATAGGTGATTATACAAAGTATAACGGTAAACCATACCTATACCTAAAACCAATACCTATAGAAGTATCACCGCCCAGCCTATCCTACGTTTTAAAGAGTCTCTCAGCCCTAGGCAAGCCTGTTTTGAGGATGGGTAGGAGGAAGGATGGACCAATAATAACGGATACTGGGAACTACATAGTAGACCTGTACACCAATGAGGTACACGACGCTGAGGAAATAGACAAGGTGATCAAGGAGATTAGCGGAGTAGTGGAAACCGGGTTGTTTCCCAGAAAACTAGTAGATACCGTAATAATAACTACGCCGCACGGAGTAGTAAGAGTGTATGGGGAAAGGAGCTAATGGATGTAAGGGATACGATAAACTACATCAACGGGCTGACCGAAAGAGAGATCAAGTCTATGCCTGAAATAGTTTCAAGAGCCGGTTTAAGGAAGATGGTTAGGCTATATATTAAAGAATATAATGAATGGGCACCGGTATGGGTATACATTGGTACAAGGAGAGACCACATAGTAATACCGAGAATGTACTGTACCTGTAAAAACTTCACAATAAAAGTTATGGCTAAGAAGCAGGAGCTAGCATGTAAACACTTAATAATACAGTGGGTTGCATACAAGAATAAAACCTATCGAAAACTAGAATTAAGTGTAAACGAGTATTTAAAAATAATACACGAGATCATAAGCATAGGGCTGAGCCCAACGCTTAGAAACCTATTATATACTAGGAGGAGATGAGTATTGGGTAGGAGGAGGAAGAAGTATAAGAAACCAGTTAGAAAGATCAGGAGAATACCAACATTCTTCCAATGCCCACACTGCGGAGCAAAAACCCTGAGGATAAAGTTTGAAAAGATAGGTGTTGAAGGAAGAAAACTCGCAATAATAACATGTGGAACCTGTGGATTATACGCGGAGCTTGAAGTACCACAAATGTATGAGCCAGTAGACGTGTACTCCCTTTTCATTGATAAATACGAGGAAGGAGAACTCGAGGTAGAATTCCGGAAGATACCCGAGGAAGAGGAGGAATTAAAAGCCGAGCAGGCTGGAAGCAGTGAAGCCTAAAGTACATGAGTATATCCAGGAGAAGATCGGGAAGGGGGAGAAGCTACACTTCACCCTAATAGATCCCGATAGAGTAGGTGGAGACCTGGAGAAAACAGCTGAGCAGCTAGTAGAAGCTGGAACAGACGCCTTCCTGATAGGTGGTAGCCTAGCCGTTACACCGGAAGAAGCGGGTGAGACAGCAAAGATCCTAAGGGAGACTGGGAAGCCAGTAATAGTCTTCCCCGGAAACATAAACTGTCTAACACCGCTAGCCGACGCAGTACTATACATGATCCTTATGAACAGTAACGACCCCTACTACCTTATTGGAGCACAGGTTTCAGCCGCACCGATAATTAAAAAATACAGTCTAGAAACACTGCCCACAGCATATATCGTAGTATATGGTGATACAGCGGTGGCGCACGTTGGAAGGGTACAGCCACTACCAACGAATAAGCCCGGCGTACTACTAGCCTACGCGTTAGCAGCGGAAATGCTGGGGCTTAAATACATCTATCTTGAAGCCGGAAGCGGATCCAAGCATCCAGTACCCCTCACATACCCCCGAATAGTTAAGGAAAAAACGGAGTTAACAGTAATCGTTGGGGGAGGCATTAGGTCCCCAATTATAGCACGGAACCTCGTTGAAGCCGGTGCAGACATAATAGTTACAGGTACAATCGTGGAAGAAGATCCCGATAGAGCTAAGAATATTATAAGAGCAGTTAAGTCCTACCACGTAAATACTTAGCTTTAAAAACCCTCTCAACATCAATATCCAAGAGATTAGCCAGGCTTAGGAGCCAAGCAAATACATCAGCTATTTCCTCCTCGAGGCTAGCTCTATCCATTTTGAGTAGCCCATCGGCAACTTCTCCAACTTCCTCGACGAGCCAAGTAAATGTAGCGAATACTCCTCGAGAACTATCCCTCTCATAATACAATCTACGAATAAGTTCTTGAGCCTCCCGAATCTCCAATCAAAAACACCTCCAAACAATTCATGTATCGCACCAATTAAATACCCCCTAACCATAATGATAGTATACCGGGGGAATAATTAATTTGACAATAATAATCAGGGTCGGCTGAGATGGTTAAAAAGAAGGCCAAGAGAAGATCTAAGGGTAAGGGGAAGAAAGAAGCACCAGGCCCCTTCACAGCAGCGGGACTCATAAGGTTCTACGAGGAAGCGGATGTTGGTATAAAAGTTAAACCACAGACACTCGTAATACTAGCACTAGCATTCGCAATCACTATCCTAGTCCTAAGCAAACTATACCCCTACGCTTAGGACGAGGTACCGGGCCCGAGTAGAGGGGGCTGAGACTAACCACGCAATCCTAAATTCTCTAAATAGAACATGTTACATGTGGGGATGCAGTAGAAAGTATGAGTAGTCAGATACTTGTTAGAAAGCCTAGGATTGAAGATGTCGATTCAATATTCAAAATCCACCTAGAAAGCCTATCGGGAATAGACCCCGAAGACTATGAGTGGTACTATAACCTCGTAAAGCTTAGAAGTAAGAGGAGGATTATACGCGTAGCAGTAGAGGATGGAAAAGTAGTTGGGTTTATCCTAGCATACAAGCACCGCAGTACCGCGTATATAGATGCGCTAGCAGTTCACCCAGAGTATAGGGGTAAGGGTTTAGGAGGAATACTACTAGATAAACTAGAAGAAGAACTAGTTCTTAGAAGGGTTAGAAAGATCTATTTAAGCGTTAAAAACGATAATATCCCCGCACTAGGCTTCTACCTGAAACATGGTTATAGGATTAACGGCGTAGTTTTAACATTATCTGCAAAACCGGAGAATATAACGGCTGAATTACCGGGAAACTATACTTACCGAGTATTAGATGCGAGTAGTAGCGTTGTTGAAGGGATAAAAACCCTACCATCAACATGGTGGTCTAGCCTAACCGAGCCAGTTGATAAATTATTGTATAAGAGGATGCATAGCGAGGAAGCAATAATAGTGTACAAGAAGGGCAGGATCCGGGGATTAATAGAGTATGAACCAGATGAAAAAGTCGTCGTAGACTATCTAGCAGTATCCTTCCATAAACCACGGGAATCACTACAAGCACTCCTAGGAGTATTCAAAAAAGAACTACAGAAAAACAATACACTAGAAGTAGTGATACTGGTTGATTCGTCCAAAAACTCACTATTGGAAGAATTGATGAAGTATGGATTTAGAGTTAAGGGATCAGAGTATAAAATGATTAAGACCATAAGAGATAAACGATTTTAAAACCAAAACTATTTTATCGAGAACACACTATAAGACAAGACTTAAAATAGAAACTTTTAAGCATAACAAGTGGTGGGTTGAGACGCCCACAATACATCCAATAACAATCCTAATAATATTATTCATGACTGGATTTGCTATTGGATTATTCATTGGTAAGAGCTTTAAGAAAGCTATTATACTGGGCCTTGTCTTCGCCTTCCTCGGCCCCCTAATAGTATTATTCTTCCTACTCCTAGTAGCGCTATTCTCATTACTATTCGGAATTGCAGGAGTAGCCTTGCTTTTAATATTATTACTAGTCTTTGCAAGGATCTATATGAAGCTTAAAAAGAAGTAACGGATCCGGGCTAGGCTTTTTCAAAAAGCTGGCTTTACATGTGTCTCTTAACCCATTCCCAGTTCCATTCGACGTATTTCTTGATCTCCTCGATCTTCTCAGGAGTTAACCGTTTAAACCTACCCTGAAGCTTTAAGTATTCCTCGACTGGTTTGCGCTTAGATGGGTCTAGGTATGGCCTACTGGGCCCAGATAGTCTAAGTTTCCCATCGTAGTACTCGTATAGTACCCAGAGCCCTGTTTCAACAGCTAGCCTGGCGATCCTAGCAGTATACTTTGGATCAAACCTCCACCCGACTGGGCATGGTGCGTGTAGGTGGATGAATTTGAATCCATGTATCCTCTTAGCTCTCTGAAGCTTAGCGTAGAAGTCGTGCGGGTAGGCTACGCTAGCGGTTGCAACGTAGGGTACTCCGTGCGCGATCATAATCTTTGCTACATCCTTCTTATGCTCTGTCTTACCAATTATCGGTGTAGTTGTTGTCCATGCACCATAGGGTGTAGAGGACGATCTCTGGATGCCCGTGTTCATATAGGCTTCATTATCATACATTATATATATAAAGTCATGGTTACGCTCAGCGGCTCCGCTTAGTGAAGCCATTCCTATATCGGCTGTACCACCATCACCAGCCCACGCTATTACTTGTACATCGTTAATCCCCCTCCTGCGGAGAGCCTCCGTAATTCCGCTCGCAACAGCTCCTGCCGAGGCGAAGGCTACGTGTACAACGCTAGCCTTCAGGGAGTTACCGGGGTAAGCTCCTACTACTACGCTGGAACAACTAGCGGGTATTACGAGGATCATCTTCTCCCCAAACACTGCTGAGAGGACCTTCCAACCCATAGGTATCGGGCATCCCGGGCAGGCAGCGTCTCCGGGTAGTACTACATCCCTCATATTATAGGGTAGCGGGGGCCTAGGCCTAGGCTTTGACTCACCCATTAGCTTTCACCTCCTAGCTTTATGGTACCATGTAAAATATTCAAGCTCCCCGCCCTCCTCGAATCGATCAATGGAATCCTTTATCAACTCGTAGAACTCTCTCCACTCAACATTAACGCCTCCAACACCAGCAACAATATTCCTCAACACCGGTAGCTTGCCCGTATGTTTAGCTAGGTGCGCAACTGTTTCCATGAATAATTGACCCATGGATCCGAAGCTTATAGCCCTGTCAAATACTACTACGAGCTTCTTCCCTGCAAGGTGTTCTGCTACATCCTCCTCGGGGAAGGGACGGATAAACCTAAACCTCAACACTCCCACCGGATAACCCTCTCCTCTAAGCTTCTCGACTGCTTCCATTATGTCGCCACTCCAAGCACCCATTGAGGATACAACGTATTTTGCATCACTACAACGAATGCACTGAGTCAACCCTCCATAACGCCTACCAGTAATCCTATAATACTCCTCATCCACTTCTCGAATCACACTCTTAGCCTCCATCATTGCACGGTGAATATCCATAAACATCTCCTCAGTATCCTCCGGCCAAGCAAGGTTACCATGGGCTAGGGGCTCGGATCCGTCGATTACGAATCCCTGCCTCCTAGGCCCGAGCCATTCATCAACAGCCTCTTGATCAGGTATGTGGACGGGCATCGTAGTGTGTCCGAGTATGAATCCCTCGAGGCCAATCATTACCGGCAAGTAGACGCGTGGATCCTCACTGATCCTGAATGCTTGAAGCGTTAAATCGAAAGCCTCCTGGTTATCCATTGCGAAACCCATAACCCAGCCTGCATCCCTCTGATCATAGAAGTCTGAGTGGTCGGGCCAGATATTCCATGGTGGTGCAATAGCCCTTGTAACAATAGCCATAACAATGGGTACTCGGGCTCTACCAGTCCAGTGAACCCATTCATGCATATATAGGAGCCCGTGACTACTAGTCGCGGTGAAAGCCCTAGCACCCGCGATAGCTGCTCCAAAAGTAGCCGCCAGTGCTGAGTGCTCGGATTCTACACGTATCATAGTTGCCTCTAGTTCTCCGGCCTCGATATACTCGGATAACTTCTCGATAACACTAGTCTGTGGGGTTATAGGGTATGCTGCAACTACTTGTACCCTAGCCATCTTAGCAGCCATTGCTACAGCATAATTACCTGTTAGTGGGAGTATCCTACCACCCCTACTCTCCTCGAGTATAGCCGTCAACACGATCACCCCCTAGCCATGCTATTCCTCCGGAACCATTCTTATAGCGTTAACGGGACATACATCGCTGCAGACACCGCATCCCTTACAGTAGTCGTAATCTATTGTTACACCGGTCTCCGGTTCTACCCTGATAACGTTGACTGGGCAGTAGATCTCGCATAGGTAGCAGCGTATACATTTCTCATTATCAACGATTGGTTTCTCAGTCCTCCAAAAACCAGTCTTACCAGCAACGCCTTGTTTTGGACGAGCTAGGGGGACATGGTATTTTATGGGTTCTAGTCTAACCATGGACTTGGACACTTCTAGCCACCTCTCCTACGAGTTTTGTTTCATTGTAAGCTTGGAGGGCTGCTTTTGCATTAACCTCTCCAATCCTACCCTTAAAATACTCCTTTATAGCCTCCACAACGCTCTCAATCCTAACTAGTCCCGTCGCGCGGGAGAAAGCCCCCAGCATTGAAGTATTAGCAACAGGCCAGCCGGCTACAACTAGTTTATTCTCCAACGCGATCCTGGTAGCATCTACGGCGTAGAACTTAGCGGAGCCCTCCAGCCTGTAATGCCTTGGATCAAGGGCTTCATCATCTCGAGCATTAACAACAACCACGCCGCGATCCCTAACTAGAACCCTTCGAGTAGCCTCGATCAATGGAAGCTTAGGATCTAGAACAACGAGTACATCAGCCTCACTAAACATGCCGTGCCTCAGGATCGGGCGGTCACTAATCCTCGAGAAAGCCATAACGGGCGCACCACGACGCTCCGCTCCAAAGAAGGGGAAGCCCTGCCCATACAAACCCTCCCGCAGCGCAGCATACACTAGTATATTAGCAGCAGTAACCCCACCCTGACCACCCCGGCCAAGCCATATAATCTCAACCAGCAACACTACAACACCCATTGTAATTACATGTATATACACGTATATAGGATGGATACGAGTAAAAATAAGAGTTATCACAAAACAAGGGGAAAGAATTAAAACCGGTAAATACTAAATACAAACTAGGGGAGAGGAGGCCAGGCCACCCACGCCCCCGAAACAATGAGGGGGTGAGGAAACTCCGCACTCCCCGCGGCCACCACGACCCCGAAAAGGGGTACGGCGAGAAGCCGTGGCTCCGGCACAGAAACGACACGGCCACCACTCGGATGGCGATGAAGCGGCGAGGGCCCAGCCGGCAACGGGGGGCCAGCAACCCGCAGAGGACGGTGGTGGATGCGTTGAAACGGCCGCCCCGTGGGGAGCAAGGCCCCGGCGATTAACAGGGGGATGAGGAGGGCCGCGCAACCCCTAGCCGGGGCCGCTTAGTCGAATGTGGCCTTGAACAGAATGCGGGTTACGAGCCTCCTCTCCCCGTTTTTCGAGCAATAATGGAAACCCCCCGGTTATCCTCCGATCCTTCAACTCCACCCACCGGTAGTAGATCCAAGTTTGACCGGATATAATTATGGAAACCCCCCAGTTCTCATAATAGAGAGGAAAAGCGCCTACAGGCGAAGCATCAGGGTATAACTCCCCGGTTTACGATGAAAAATATCACTAATAATAACACTATGCATCTATTATCAAAACATATATTAAAAATTGGTGTATCATGAAACCCCCACCCCTATACTTCAACTGGAATAATGTTAGGATATAGAATTGCATTGCATAGATTTATCGTGTATTTGAACAGTTTACCGTGTCTTGGATATTTTTATGATTTTATAAACAATTATCTTTAATAATGCAAACTATATGATTATTTCATATTAAAAATAGAAAACAACATACTCCAATAGAAACATTGGGGAGGGGGCGTTCATTATCGAATAATGTGATTCTACTTCCAGTCGAAGACTCTGGGAGTAACTGGGGGGTTTACGGTTTTCGGTAGAAACTATTCATGGAAACCGGGGGGTTACCAGCCGGCAGGTATAAAATTGCGGGTCTAGTGGGTCTAGTGGAAGCATCAGGGTGAAACCGGGGAGTTCCCATAGATCAACTAACAGGGAGGAGACTCACCCCAATAATCCATGATAACCCGGGAAAGCATAGCTGAATCCTCTGCAGAAGCATAGTCCTCGAGGAGATCCTTGTTAAGCGTGTGGAAGGTATTCATCCATTTGTATAGTCCGAGGAGCTTATCGTATAGGTCAGTGAAACCAGTAATATATAGTGCAGCTGCAACTGCTTCAATACTAGATAGTATACAGGGTTTCCCGTAATTAACGGGGTTACCGGCTAGTAGTGGCGGGAGGCGTGTATGGAAACCCCTAATTCTCTGGGTCTTAGATGGGGAGAGCTTCTTCCAGCTACCATCAATAACGACTAAGCCGTAATGCTCAATCGTTCCACGAAGCCATGATCCAAGGATCTCTTTTGAATAGGGGTCTAGGATTATCGGTGAGCCACGGATCCTTCGGGGCTCGATCCTCCTAGCGATCCCTGACCTTATCATTTTCAGCGAGGTATTCTTAGATGGATCATCTTCTCCAAGGTACACAACCAGTACGGCGGGCTTCAATTATTCTCCCCGTAAGGGATTAAAACTTTAACAACCTAATATATACACGGTGAGGAATAATGGCGAAGGCAGGGGCGATTGTACTAATACAAACAGAGATAGGGGCCGAATCAACCGTAATGGAAAAACTCTACAGCATACCAGAAGTTAAAGAAGTCTACATAGTATACGGGATATATGATGTAATAGCTAAAGTCGAAGCCGAAAGCCTCGAGAGGATAAGGGAAGTCATTACTTCGAAGATAAGGAAACTACCCGAAATAAGGACTACGAGTACAATGGTAATCGTCGAGGAAAAGATCAAGGAAAAGTAGACTGTTCTACACTAGAATACCAGTATAAACCGCTTTTTCCCATTAAACATGTAAAGACAATTCCTCAGCGATAAAACATTATCATTACCGTTATTAACCGATCGCGCTGAATAGTATACACTACAGGATAATAATGCTGGAGATTGGCTGCTGAGGGTTGAGGAAGCTACTATTTATGATTATTGGGCTTAGCTTAGTCGTTTATGGAGTTTTGTTTTATTATGGTTCCGGGTCTTATGTCTTCATTGGATTGTATAATGGCTTGCCGGTGGCGCAGTATAGGGGGAACCCGATCGGTGTTCTAGCGGGTTTCCTATTATTGGGGGTTGGTGTTTGGTTTTTCTTTAAAGCTTCCATGGGAACTCCCCGGTTCACAAGGCTCCATCTAACAATCCTACTAGCAACAATCACGATACCGACAATACTGGTAGGAGCAGGCTTATTGTATCATGACACCTCGAGGTTTTTCTACGGCGGATACACTGATGCCTATATCCTGCAGGTAGCAGCTGCAAAGACTCTAGTAGAGGGCGGTAATCCCTACCATGCTAGCTACCACAACCTGTTATACGAGTATATTGTAACAGGTAAAGCGCTAGGGCAAGCTACATGGCTCTACCGGGATCCCTATCCGCCTTATAGTATCGATGAAGTAGTCGGCTTCGTGGACATATACGATTACCCGCCAGCGGGCTTCTTATACTATGTTCCACCGGTACTGCTTGGATTACCCGGCGTTGTATGGGATGGGTTTATCCTTGGCCTGGGGCTTGGATTATTCTATTACAGGTTGAGGGATAGGTTTGCTAGATCAATATACCCATTAATCATTGGCCTCGGCGGCTTCTCCCTACTAGTAATGCCCCTGATCTATACTGGTCTCCCGGGATGGATTACGCCTTTCATCATAGCCCTGCTCTTCCCCGGTAATCCCTGGCTTAGTGGTTTATTGCTTGGCTGGATTATTAGTTACCGCCCCTATACTCTCGTATACGTGTTATTCTACTTCGTAATGTACTTTAAGGAGGGTTATGATTGGAGGAAACTACTAGTATCAGCTACTCTTGCAGGTGCTTTGATTAATCTCCCCTTCTTCTTAATGGATCCTTCTATCTTTATTGACCATGTCCTTGCGCCCCTCAACTACAACCTCTATCCTTTTGAGGGTTTCGGCTTGTCGAGTCTTTATTATCTAGGAATTTATTTATCTAAACAAGTTTGTACGGGGATACTCTTCACCCTCCTAATACTCCTGCTAATAATATATTATAAGTATTACGTGAAACTAAGAATACTGGGTCCTCTGCTACCCATGATAGTCTTATTAGCTTATTATCGGCCGCTTTATGGTTATTACTTATGGGCTCCCTACTTTGTATTAATAGCCTATGTATCCGGCTTCTATCATGGTGAAGCATTGGCCTTCTTCAAGGGCTTCAGTACTTCTAGGATCACGGTTCTTGGTTTATTAGGTGTTTTCACTGGTGCGGTTGCTAGCGGGTATGCATTATTGATCGGGGTTTCAACGTTTATAGATCTATTATCCCTCACCATACTACTAATAATACCGGTAATATTATGGATCACCACTAGATGGGAACCGGAGCCTCTTAAGCCTTTGCCCGGTTTCTTGTTGATAATGCTCTTAATTGTTATAGCTTCGGTCCTCGTTTTATTCATGGTTCCAAGGCATTACATGATAGTTATTGATCGCGGTAAGCTTTCCCCCATGGATCAATTGGGCTTGTATTCCGTTAATACCTTGTTTCAGGGGCTTAATCCTTATCTAGGCTTGGAGAATGTTTTGAATAATATAACGATGTACCGGGTATATATCTACGATCACGGGTTCAAGTTATTAACAAGCTATCCCCCGATGCAAGGACACAATGTAACCTATTATACCGGGCTACCAGGCCTTTTAATAGCGGGGTCTTTCTCACTACCCAACCTACTACCGGCCGGTTTATTATCATCTATAGCGTTATCACTATCACTACTCTATGTCGGCTTAAAGGTTAATAGTGAATATGGCCGATTAATCTATGGTTTTATAGTTTCAACGCTCACATTATTTGTAATCCTGCTTCCAAGCTCTTTCCCACTCTATACCTGGTTCATCGTGTTTGTATTAATTAATTACTTCTCTAGTAACAGGTTTATCCAGGTATTTGTTGAGGGTTTACTATTTGTCTTCGGTTTAGCTGGCTTATTCCTCGTAATTTATCGGTGGGTTTCCGGGAGGGTTTATTGGAGAAAATTAGTCTGGCCAGTAATTACTAGTATCCTTATCCTGGTATTATTCCTCCCTCCAAACCCTCTCGTTGTAGGAATTCGTTACTTTTCATACTATATCTTTGGGGGAAGCCTACCCGTTTATTCCCTGTCCTACCTAGTCCCATTATATACTGGAGGTTTCCAGATAAGTTCCCCGCTGATACAACTACTAGGGTTAACGGCTTACTCGATCCTACTATTATTAACGCGTAGGGGCTTAGCAGGTGATAGTCCTAGTAATATATTGTTTGTCTACGGGTTCCTCCCAGAGAACAGCCTGCAACTATATAGTGGCCCGGCAATATTACTGGAATCTCTTGAAAATAAGAGAAGCGATAACAAACTTTGATAACAAGTTGGGATTGTAGAGAGGCTCGTGATTAAAAGGGTCGCCGAGAAGCTTGAATCATCGGATAGGGTCAGGTATTATTATCATGTTTATGAGCAGTATAGGATTGGTGATCGGGTGATTACGAGATACATTGGGAAGCTCGAAGAAATTGTTGAATCGTACCTGAAAATAAAGGAGTGGACCGGCCGGGATTTGAACCCGGGACCTCCCGGTTGCAAGCCGGGTGCTCTTCCAGGCTGAGCTACCGGCCCATTACTAGTGTTTTTCCTATCCCAGTATTCACCGTATAGTATTGTTTGGTGATTTTATATTTTTCCCGGCGGGTTACCATGGTGTTTTTCCTAGTGTGATTATTTTATCGTAGTCTATATCGTTGTCTAGGTATGCTACTGTGTCGATTATTACTGGTTCTCTGCCCGTGTATCTTAGTATACTGCTAACTTTTAATCCCTTGTAGTTGCTGTGTCTTGTTAGTACTACTATTAGTCCCGAATCCTTTAGTGCTTCGCCCAGGTTACTGGTGATCTTTAAGCCTAGATCCTCTATTATTGGGTCTCTCCGCACGTAGGGGTCGTGTATTATTATCTCCTTGAAGCCCCTAGCTTTTAGTAGTGCTACTACATCATGGCTTGGGGATAGCCTTGTATCATCAATGTCTCCCCGGAAAGCGAGGCCTAATGCGGCTGCTTTCAATGTTTTAGGCTTCAATCCTTCCCTGCGTAGTGCTTCGTCTACTAGTGATGCTACGATGCTGGGCATTGATTCATTAATCCTCCTCGCTAGGCGGGTTAGCTCCATAACGTATCCCTTCTTTAACAGCTCGTTTGATAGGAAGTATGGATAGATCGGTATACAGTATCCTCCAACACCGGGGCCGGGTAGGTGTAGGTGGCTGTAGGGCTGGCTGTTAGCTGCTTTCCGCACCTCGTAGTAGTCTACCCCCATTTTCATAGCTGCTATTGCTAACTCGTTAGCAAGGGCTATGTTTACGTCTCTGTAAACTCCTTCAGCAAGCTTTTCGAATTCTGCCGCTGTAGGGTTGCTCATACGTATTACTCCCTTAACCGCGATTTTCTCGTAGAAGCTAGTAGCTATCTCGGTGCTCTTGGGCCCAGCCCCCCCAATGATCTTGGGATAGTTTTCCTCGATATCCCTAACCGCTCTCCCAATATATACTCTCTCGGGGCTGTAGGCTAGGTAGAAGTCTTGTTCCGCTCTTAAACCAGTGTTCTCTTCCAGTATGGGTTTTACTATGCTCATCGTTGTTCCCGGTGGTACGCTTGACTCTATAATTACTAAGTCATCCTTCTTCAGTCCCAGCGCTATTTTTTCCGATACGTCTCTTAATGCGTGGAAGCTATAGGTTTTCTTGATCCAGTCTACGTATACTGGTACTGTAATGGTTTTTATAACGGATTTCCTCGAGGCTTCTACTCCATCCGTTGTAAGTATTAGCCTTCCCTCTCTGATCCCTTTACTTACCGCTTCCCTGATAGCTTCTTCGCCATACCACAGTTCCCCCTTCCCTATCTTCTCCAGTTTCTCCTCGTCAATATCTACGCCGATAACCCTGTATCCTTTCCTAAGATAGACTGCTACTAGGCTTAAACCTACGTATCCAACGCCGTATACTGCTATCCATCCATTTCCTTCTACTACTTTCTCGACGGGGTTCATATCAGTCCCTCCTCCCACTTCTTCTTTTTCTCCTCGTATATTTCGCGTGTCGTCAAGGGCTTCGCCGGTACTCCGGCTACGACGGTGTTTGGAGGTACATCTCTCGTTACTACGCTTCCAGCAGCTACAACTGCTCCTTCATTAATAGTTATTCCGGGTATTAGTATGGAGTTTGCACCAATTACTGCACCTTTCTTTATTGTTGGTCCCTTCAACCGTTTCGATAATGGGTATCTATCATTAGTGATAACTACGAAAGGACCCAGGAAAACATTGTCTTCGATAATTGTTTCGGGAGGAATATATACTCCCGTCTCGATCCTCACGTTGTCGCCGATCCTAACCCTTCCATCGATTATCGTATGTGTCCCGATAACGGTGTTGTTCCCGATTACCGTTTCCTCTCTGATCATGACGTTATGCCCCGTCTCAACGTTGTTCCCGATTACTACTCTTTCATAAATCGTCGTTCCCGGCCTGATATGCGACGATGATCCTATCCTCGAGCCGTTGCTAGCCTTGTCTAGTATCTTTCTATAATCTTCATCGTTTTCTATGGATATTATTTTCCGGAGATTTCTCCGTGTCGGGTAGCCAATTATTACTCCTTCATCTATGATGGTATTCTCTCCGATAAGGGTTTCCCCAAGTATGATCGCGGATTCGGCTATTAAGCGGGTTTTTACCATTGCTCTCGGAGATACGTAGGGCATGAAGCTTACCCCTTCTTAATTAGTTTCTTCTCAATATATGAACGGTATCCTTCTAATCCTTTATTGATCAGGTCCCGGTACGTGTTGTATTTATCGTGTTCTTCGATTATTATCTCTCTCGACTCCCTCGTTGATTCTAGTGCTAGTTCGCAGAGGAATAGGCTTGCGAAGGCCTGGTATGGGTCTATGGGTGGTTTTCTTCCATCCACTATGCTCATAATAGTGTCTCTGTCTTCTAGAAATAGTGGTTCCTCCTTATGTATTATTACTTTTGTCTCGTGCTCACTATTGTAAATGTAGAGTTCCTGCTTCATATAGTCTAGGAATACTACTCCCTTCTCAGCCGTTATGTATAGTATCCTCTGCTTGAAGGGTGTTACCCTGTTTACTTCAAGGCTTGAGAAACCCCTATCGTACTGTAGTATTATTAATGCATAATCGTTAAGCCTTGATACCACGTTTTCCAGCGTGTATGACCTAATCCTTAACGGGTATTCCCTATTAATAGCTAGGCTATTATCTATCTCGTGTATCCCTAGATCGTATATTACATCAGTATTCTTAACCCTTGCTACGAAGGGCCCCACTCTTCTCGAAATCATTGTCAGTATTTCTCCCAGCTTGCCTTGGCCGACATGTTGATGTAGTTTCTTTACCGCAGGGTTATACCTCTCTATGTGCCCTACAGTAATCCATAGATCGTTTTCTTCTGCGCGCTTGATTAATTCCGCTGCCTGCTTGAGGTTTCTAGTCATTGGTTTCTCTATGAAGAAGTACTTCACGTCTTTATCGGCTAGGGTTTTAAAGGATTCAAAGTGGTACTCCGTGGGTGTTGCTATAAATGCTAAATCCACCGTTCCCCTAGGAATATCATTTATGCTTGTCAACGGTTTACCACCGTATTTCCTTGATACTTTCTCGGCTCTTTCACGGTCGATATCAACTATGTAGGAGAGCTCCGCTATTCCAGGGTTTTCACTTATTACACGATTAATTACCCTCGCGTGGGCTGAGCCCATGTATCCTGCTCCAATAATGGCGATCCTTATCAATTCGGGTAATGCCTCCACTCTGGTTAGGGGGTTCTATTACGTATACATGTATAGTATTAGTTATAAGCAGCCATCTCTAGTTTTTCCTATCTTGTCGGTTCTCTTAAGGCTTCGAGGATGTATTTTATGTCTTCGCTACTCAGCGCTGGGTGTACTGGTATGCTTAGTACGTGTTTGCTCGCCTCGATCGAGTTGGGGCATATGTTTTGCGGGTATCCTAACTTCTTGTATAGTGGTTGCTGGAATATTGGGCGTGGGTAGTGAACTGCTGTCCCTATACCTTTCTCGAGTAGGTGTTTCCGTAGCTCATCCCGGGTTAGGGGGTATTCTTCTCCTACCCATACTACGTATTGGTGGTATACGTGTTTAGCATAAGATTTTTCTACGGGAGGCTTTAATCCCTTAATTGTTTTGATCTCCCTTGTTAATTCCACGGCGTTACGCCTTCTTTTCTCGTTGAATTCATCGAGCTTCTTTAACTGTACTCTCCCTATTGCAGCCGCTATGCTCGTCATTCTTAGATTGTATCCTAGGATTACGTGTAGGTATTTCTCGGATTGTCCATGGTTTCTCAATAGTCTCGCTTTCCTAGCTATTTCATCGTTGTTAGTAGTGATCATTCCCCCTTCCCCTGTGGTCATGTTTTTCGTCGGATAGAAGCTGAAGGCTCCTACATCGCCCATAGATCCAGCCTTGACGCCGTTATATTCAGCTCCATGTGCTTGGGCCGAGTCTTCTACCAAGTATAGACTGTGGTCTTCAGCTATTTCTTTGAAAGCCTTCATTTCGGCTGGGTGCCCGTATAGATGCACTACGATTATAGCTTTTGTTTTGCTAGTTATTTTCTCGAGTACGTTGTCTGGGTCTAGATTATATGTTTCCGGATCTATATCTGCAAATACGGGCTTTGCGCCCTGGAATAATACAGCGTTACTCGTTGCTATGAAGGTAAAGGGTGTTGTTATCACTTCATCCCCCGGCCCTACACCAATTGCTTTCAACGCTATATCTAGGGCCGCTGTACCATTAGCTACTGCTACAGCGTGTTTAACACCTATATACTCTGCGAATTCCTTCTCGAAAGCCTCCACTTCGGGCCCATGAGCTAGGATTCCGGACTCCATTACACGCTTCACTGCTTCAAACTCTTCAGCTCCGAGGAGGGGTTTAGCGATTGGGATCTTAATCTTCAAGCCTTACAGCACCACGTCTAGACTATCAACTATTAACATAGTTCTAGAAGGGGCGGGTGTAATTTAAGGTTATAGTTTCAAGGATTTAGCATAATATAGGAATCTTTAGAGTCTGGGTCAAACTATTCTTACACGGTTAAACTTCTTGTTCTGCCAGCTGTATCTTCTAATCCTTTTACTCCTTCCGAATCCGCAGGCTGCACAGTATCCTTTCGCTACGTTGAATGCTCTCCTTCCGCATCTGCGACATCTTATATGCGTTTTACTCCTACCGTGTTTACCCATGCTGGGTGTTCCTTTACCCATGAATACTCACCTATTCCTAGGTTTTCGTCGGAGAGATTAATATTACTGTATCTCCTCGTATGACTATTGTTCCAAGTTTACGTGTTGAACCATCCTCCCTCAGCTCCTCAGCATCGTCGAGTACTATGTTTAAATGTTGATCATAACTTCTAAGCTTCCCTCTAACCTCGTAGTTACCCCTAAGCTTAATTAATACTATATCTCCAAGTGATTCCTGGAGTACTTTATGTGCTGTCTCAGCCATTACAGACTACCTCTTACTTATACGGTGTTTCTCGCGTATTCACCGGTTGCTAGTGGATTTCTTGTTTAAACGATAAACGTATAGGAATATATAGTTTTACCCGGTATTGCTTCATGGGTAGTATTAGTGTTTAACTATTAGTGTGGCTGGTGAGTGTTGGGTAAGCGGTACCTATTATCTAAAAAGGAGAAGAAGAACGTTATCCGTGAATTATCCGTTAAGTATCCGGGGATCCCTATTAGTAAGGATTCGAGGATGGAGGTTTTTGAATATAGAGGGCTGGGGAAGATCATTATTATAAACGGAGTTCCGGGATTTATCGTTGTTAATAATAAGTATTATCCGCATCTCCGCTTCCTCTTGTCTATGGGTTATGACTGGATCCATTATGTAGTTGTTGATATGGGTGCTGTTAAACCCTTATTGAGGGGTGCTGATGTTATGAGGCCTGGTATTAGGAGTATTCACGGATCATTTAATAAGGGTGATCCAGTAGTTGTTGTTGATGAAAAGTACTTGAAGCCTTTCGTAGTCGGTGAAGCATTATTTGATTCAACTACTGTTGAAACCATGGAGAAGGGCAGGGTTATTAGGAATGTGCATCGTGTAGGGGATAAGTACTGGAGCATAATCTAATGTTTAGATGTATTCTTCAATGCTATTTTTTATATTATCCCTGAATAAACCTATACTTCCTATTAATATGATCATTAGGACGATTCCTATTGCTAGCCTAGTATTATGTATCATGAGTGTTTCATTATATTCGCGATCTGCCGATTTATTCAAAGCCCTCTCCAAAACACCCCTCGGCGATTCATAATAGTTTATCCTGCGTTGACTATCCTGGTTGGCTACTAGTATTATAAACGCTCCTATAAGGCTGACCGCAATCAATATTATTAGGATAGTTCTAAGATCCTCCTTGTTCATCGCCGCTTACCATGTACAGGTTTTAACGGATATGCTTTTAACATTACTTATTTATAAACCGGTTTATGTTATTTTATTGTTCAAGGTGGTAGTTATGGGTTTTAGTGATGGCGACTTCGTGTTAGTTGATTATGTTGTTAGAGTTAAGGAGACAGGTAATGTTGTTGATACTACTATTGAAGAGATTGCTAGGAAGGAGAACATATATGAGCCAAACAGGCTGTACGGTCCAATACTAGTAGTCATAGGTAAAGGATGGATTAACGAAGTTGTAGAAAATGCTCTGAAGGAGATGAATGTTGGTGAGGAGAAGGAGGTTGTTGTACCGCCCGAGAAGGCGTTTGGGCGGAGGGATCCCAGCAAGGTTAAAGTGTATAGTCTCAGGGAGTTTAGGCGTCGAAACATCAACGTTAATATTGGAGACGTAGTCGAGATCGGTGGTCAGAGGGGGATTGTTAAGGGAATTAGTGGTGGTAGGGTAATAGTAGATTTCAACCATCCACTAGCTGGTAAAACGCTAGTATTTAAGGTTAAAGTTGTAGCAAAGCTTGAATCCTTAGAGGATAAGGTTAGAGCCCTCGCCGTTAGACACCTCCAGATACCGGGTGAGGAATTGGAGATAGTGGTTGATGAGGATAAGAAGGAGGTAACCGTTAAGATCCCGTCAAAGTATATGGCTAAGAAGGATCTACAGTATGGGAAGATATCCTTTGCAGCAGATGTACACAAGTTCTTCAAGGATAAGATTGATAGAATAGTATTCGTGGAAGTTGTAGAGTTTGCTAAGCCTAAGGAGGAAAAGAAGGTAGAGAAGGAGGAGAGTGAAGCCGTCGAAGCAACGGGGGCTGGACAGGAAAGCAGTGGAGAGGGTGTAGCCGAGAATAATAGCAGTAGTGGAGAGTAAAAGGTAGTGTTTTATTAAGCGATACCTGTTTCCCTTATAAGCCTCCAAGCCGCTTCTTCTGTCAACCCGTTTTCTCCTAGTATGGTGTATCTTTCCGGCCTTATCTTATGTGCTATTAGTAATGCTTTAACTATTGTTTCCGCCGATACTCCTAGTTCTTTAGCAGTTGTTGGTAAGCCTATCTTTTTCATTATCCTCTTAACCTTCCTCCAAGCAGGGTCTCCATATAGGTATAGCATCATTATTGTTCCGAGTGCTACTTGTTCTCCGTGTAGTGCTTTTCCGGGCGCTATTAAGTCTAGGGCATGACTGAATAAGTGTTCTGACCCGCTGGCCGGCCTGCTTGAACCGGCTATACACATTGCTACTCCACTACTTATCAGTGCTTCTACGAGCACTCTTACACCATCTGGGTTTCCGCTAGCTATTAATTCATGGTATCTCAGAACATGTTTTGCTGAGAGTAGTGCTAGTTGGGCAGCGTATTCTCCATAGTATTCTCCTTTAAGCCTGTGTGCTAGCTCCCAGTCTTTTACTGCTGTTAGTTTCCCTATGAGGTCTCCTACACCGGCACGGTTAAGCCGCGGTGGGGCCCTGGTTATAACGTCTATATCTGCTATTATAGCGTACGGCGTTACTGCCCTCACACTTGTAGGCTTCTCGGTTCCTTTGAGTGATGCAAAGGGCGATGCTATACCGTCATGGCTTGCTGCTGTGGGTACACTGATAAAGTAGCCGTTGTTAACGTGTGCACTGTATTTCGCTATATCGATCGATTTACCCCCGCCCACTCCTAGATATATTACCACTCCCTTACTCCTAGTCTCAGAAGCTATTTTCTCAGCTGTTTCTACGTGTGCACTAGTTATCTTCCAAGCATAAACTTTATACCCCTTTTCCTCGAGGGCTTTCTCGACTAGTTTACCAGCTACTTCATATGTTTTAGGACCGCTAACTATTCCCACGGGGTAATTACTGGTTAGCTTCATCGCTTCCAAGTATTCAGGGATTTTACCTAGGATTCTTGAACCTATAATTACTTTTAACGGCAGGGTTATCTCGTGTATCTTTCTATTCAAAACCTGAGACACCACCAAGCGTATGTGTTTCTTGGTAAAACGGGGTTTTTAATAGTCTATGCTATATGTTTAATAGCATTGTTAGTAATCCCTAATAACATGTACCAGTGTCTCTTCCCTGCCGGGATGTTTTATATTGGGGGTTTGGATGGGATGGTTAAGGAGTCTAAAACTACAACTGTCGGACTAGTAGCTGGTGATCACGTTGTACTTGCTGCTGATAAGAGAGCTACTGCAGGTTCTTTTATCGCTCATAAGAGGGTTAAGAAGATACAGTTGATAACTAATTATGCCGCTTTAACTATTAGTGGCTTAGTTGCTGATGCACAGTTCCTTGTTGAGCAGGCTCGGTATATTGCGAGGAAGTATTATAATGATACTGGTTCGCAGATGAAGATCTCGGCTCTAGCATCAAATATGTCGTTGATCCTTACAGCATACTTGAGAGTATACCCCTTTATAGTACAGCTACTTCTCGGCGGTGTTGACAGTACTGGTCCCCAGTTGTATTATTTAGACCTGTATGGAACTATTAGTAGGGAGGAATACATGGCTACCGGGTCTGGTTCACCAACAGCTATTGGGGTGCTTGAGGAGGGTTATAGTAGGGATTTGACGGTTGATGATGCAGTAGAGCTTGCTAAGAAAGCAGTATTAGCTGCTATGAGGAGGGATGGTTTTTCCGGTGAAGGTGTTGATGTTGTTGTTATTGGAAGGGAGGGTGTTAGAGAATACACGTTTATACGGGAGAAGAAGCTTGTTTTTCAACAATAATACTTGGGAAAATATTTTAAACTCTATAATTATATCTTGGTTATGAGGAGTAGGCTGATCTTAGTATAATAGTGTCCTACTACAAGGTTAATCCCTACGTATACTAAATTAACACTGGTATAGCCGGAACCGTTTGTAGTGATCAAGGCTGGGTGGTTCTAGCAGCTAGTCATAGATTATGTATGTTGGTGTTTATAATTGAAGAGGGTTATGCTTGACAAGAATAGAGCAGAGCTTATTAAGAGAATTATAATGGAGCTTCCCCCGGAGCTTGTATTGACTAATATAGAGTTCGAAGGCCCCGAGATAGTATTGTATGTTAGGAACCGGCAGGCTATTGCTAAGTATTTCGATCATGTTAAGGCTATTGCTAAGAAGGTTAGGAAAAGGCTTGTGATCAGAGCTGATCCCGATGTTAGGCTACCGCCGGAGCAGGCTAAGGAGAAGATACTGCAGATTATCCCGCCGGAGGCGGGCGTTGATCCTAATAGTATTGTTTTTGATCGAACCCTTGGAGAGGTTTGGATTAAAGCTGAAAAGCCTGGAATGGTTATTGGTAAGGGTGCTAAGCTTAGACACCAAATACTAGCGGAGACGGGTTGGAGACCGGAGGTTTGGAGGGCTTCACCCCTAGAATCTAAGACGTTGAAATCCGTAATGTACAGTATTCTTAACGAGAGTGATTATAGGTTAAAGTTTCTGAGGTATATCGGTGAAAGGATCCATAGGGATGTGATCTTTAAGAATAATTATGTGAGGATCACAGCTCTAGGAGGATTTATGGAGGTCGGCAGGTCCGCTATTCTAGTTGAAACGAGGGAGAGCAGGGTACTTCTAGATTTTGGCGTTAATGTTGGTGCAGGCTCGAATTTTGATAAAGCGTATCCATTTATAGATATTGATCAATTAAGGCTTGCAGAGCTAGATGCTGTAATAGTAACCCATGCCCACCTAGATCATGTGGGCCTTGTTCCCCTCCTCTATAAGTATGGTTATAGAGGCCCGGTCTACGTGACTAAGCCTACTCGTGAATTAATGACGATCATGATTAAGGACTTCATAGACGTTACGCAGAGGGAGGGGAAGCCGCTACCATATACTGAGAAGGATATGGTTACAATGATACTCCACACTATACAGCTCGAGTATGCTGAAGTTACCGACGTAGCTCCAGATATTAAGGTTACAATGTATAATGCAGGCCACATACTTGGATCTGCTATTGTCCACCTGCATATTGGTATGGGGCTTCACAATATAGTGTATACTGGTGATTTCAAGTATACTCATACAAGGCTTCTCAGCAAAGCTAATGATAGGTTTCCACGTGTTGAAACATTAATCATGGAGTCCACTTATGGTGCTACACGCCAGCAGAGCCGTAGGGAGGCTGAACTAGAACTAATAAGGGTTATTCGCAAGACTATGGAGCGGAACGGTATAGTTTTAATCCCTGTCTTCGCGGTAGGCCGTGGACAGGAGATTATGCTCGTGTTGAGTGATGCTATTAACCGAGGATTCCTTCCAAAGGTTGACATCTATATTGAGGGCCTTGTAAACGAGGTTACTGCTATACATACGCAATACCCGGAGTATCTGAATAAGAATCTTAAGGAGATGATTTATAGAGGTGATAACCCCTTTACAGCTGATTTCTTCAAGATCGTTGAGGGTAGGACTGCAAGGCCGGACATCGTTGAGGATAGGCCTTCTATAATTATCGCTACAAGCGGCATGCTTACCGGTGGCCCCGCTGTTGAGTACTTGAAGCTACTCGCTAGTGATCCTAGGAATAGCCTAGTATTCGTAGGGTACCAGGCTGAGGGTACTCTAGGTAGGATGATTAAGGATGGTCTAAGGGAACTACAAGTTGTTGTTGATAACCGTGTAGAGCTTATTAAGATTAACATGGAGGTTTACAGTATTGAAGGATTCAGCGGACATAGTGATCAGAACGAATTGTTGAGATACGTGAGAAATATCTATCCAAAACCTAGGAACATTGTATTGAACCACGGAGAGCCAACCGCTATAACAACGCTTGCACGATTAGTATCTAGGTATGTTAGGTCAAGTGCTTCGGGATACCCAGCCTCAACTAATATATTTACTCCTAGAATACTCGACACGATACATATTACAGCATACAAATAATATCCTAATTATAACCAGGTGTATCATTATGCTCCGAGTCCTTTACCCGGGCCGTTTCCAGCCTTTTCATAAGGGTCATTTAAAAGTATTGTTAAAGCTTCTCGACGAGTTTGACGAGGTAGTTATTGCTGTTGGTTCTGCTCAGGAAGGATTTACTTGTCGTAATCCTTTTACTGCTGGTGAGAGGCTGGAAATGATTAATAATGTTTTGAAGAGTGAAGGTGTTGGTAGGGATAGGTACTGGCTAATTCCTGTCCCGGATATACGTATGCCTCTAGCGTGGACTAGTTATTTGTTAGCAATGGTTCCCAAGGTTGACGCCGTCGCTACCGGTAATCCTCATGTTGCTTATTTGTATGAATGGCTTGGTGTAAGGGTTCTAAGGATCGAACTTTACCAGCCTGATCGTTTTAATGGTACGCTTATTCGAAGGTTAATGTGTAGTGGTGGTGATTGGAGAAGCCGCGTACCAGGGATTGTAGCTGAGTATATTGATCGTGTGAATGGTGTTGAGAGGGTTAAGAGGGTGTGTAGTAGTGCTTGTTGAAATAGATGGTTCTATGGGTGAAGGTGGGGGACAGATTCTCAGGTATAGTCTCGGTTTTTCAGCTGTTCTATTGAAGCCTGTTAGGATTTATAATATTAGGGCTAAGAGGAGTAACCCTGGTCTTCGACCCCAGCATTTAACTGCTGTTAAGGCTTTGCAGGAGATTACCGATGCTGAAGTTAGTGGCGCCCGTGTTGGGAGTATGGAGATAGTGTTTAAGCCTAAGAGGAGGAAACCGGGGAGTTACCGGTTTAATATCGGTACTGCTGGAAGCATATCCCTCGTCATACAAGCGATCCTGCCGGCTCTTCTCTTCGGTGGTGGGGATTCACGTGTTGAGATTATTGGTGGTACTGATGTATCGTGGAGCCCACCGATCGATTATATGAGGTTTGTATTCCTGTACAACCTATCATTACTAGGTATTAATGCTAGTATAGAAGTTCACCGTAGGGGGCACTACCCTAAAGGTGGTGGTAGGGTTATTCTAAAGGTTAGACACTTAGAAGAGCCTTTGCCGCGGATAAGTATTGTTGAGAGGGGTGGGATTAGGTCGATCAGGGGCTTGAGCCATGCAGTGAGGCTTCCTAGACACGTCGCCGAGAGGCAGGCTAGATCTGCTGCCCAGTACATATTGGAAAGGCTTGGGGTTGAACCCAAGATAGAGATTGAGGCTTATCCCAGAGATAGGGATCCACATCTCGGACCCGGTAGTGGTATAACTGTCTATGCCGATGTCGATGCAGGTACTCGGCTTGGAGGGGATTCTATTGGTGCTCGGGGTAAGCGAGCGGAGATCGTTGGTTTAGAAGCCGCTAAGAAACTAGTAGAGGATCTTGAAACGGGTATGGCTTTCGATAGGCATATGGCTGATATGATTGTTCCATACTTGTTCCTAGCTAGTGGGACTAGTAGAGTCGGTGTCGCCCGGTTGACTAGCCATGCGTTAACTGCATTGATGGTTTCTAAAATTTTTCTCCCAGAGTCTGATTATCGCGTTGAAGGCGAGGAGGGTTCTCGGGGTTTAATCGTTGTTGAGGGAATTGGGTTTTCTCCATGAAGAACCTGATGAGTATATTCTTTAACTCTTCTAGTCCCTCTCCTCTTAGAGCTGATATTAGTAATGGTTTTTTACCGGTCTCCCTTGTTATTGATTGGTGTGTTTTTTCTAGTAATTGTTTAGGCGTTATATCGATCTTGTTTATTACTGGTAGTATGTTTTCACTCCCTACGAGTTCTTCAACTTCTCTGTAGACTCTTAATTGTTCGTTTAGTGTGTAGTAGCTTTGGGGGCTTGGGTCGAATACGTAGACTGCTTTGTCTGCTAGGTGTTTTATTGCTAGTATTGCCTTGTTCTCTATCTCGTTCCTCATAGATTGGGGCCTGTCTAGTAGTCCAGGTGTATCTATTAGGGTTATTTTTCCTAGATGTTTGACTGTTATGTGTCCTACTATTATGTTCTTAGTTGTAAAGGGGTAGTTTCCAATTTCTGGTTCTGCATTCGTAAGGCTTCTTATGATTGTTGATTTACCTACTTGGGGCATTCCAGCTATAATAACCATTAGGTCTCCAGATATATCTGGGAGTTTAGCTATTTCAACAACTACTTTCTTTATTGCTTGGATTAACTGGTCGTTTCTCCTATAGAAGGATAATATTCTACCGAGTCCTGCTTTAAAGTGTCCCGATGCTTCTTTTCCTGAGTAGCTATTCTTTATGTTTACCCTGTACTCGTAGTATATTCTTCTAAGATTCCTCCTGGCTATTCTTAGTTTTTTAGCTGTTATACCTGGCTCCGTACCTGTGATCATTCTGTATATTTCCACGTAGAAGGGGTTGGATTTCTCGATTTCCTCCACTATATTGATGATTTTTTCTAGTTCTTTATCGACGATATTGTACGCTATTGCTAGTTTCCCGAGGAGAATATTTTTCAGCTGGGCCGTTTTATCCCTTCTAAGCCTTGGCGGTACTGGTATAGTGGTTTTTCTTAGTTTTGAATCTATATAGGTGTAGAGTTCATCGTATGGTTTTATATAGTATTTTTTCACTTTATCGGGTAGACTAGTCATTTTCTTCTCCGTTTATCGTTTAGGAGGGGGTGTTTCCCTTAATAAATAATTATGGTGGTGTTTTTATCGTATAGCTACGGGTTTTGCCGTGAGTATATTTATTATTTTATCTGCTATTTTGAGTAATCTCTTATAGCTTGTCCCGCTTATCTTGAAGATCTCTACTATTTCTTTATCATTGGGATACTTTTTCTCCTCTATGTACTTGTATACGATGTATGCTAACGCGTATCTGCTCCTCTTAGTCCGTGCTAGTGCTATTGGGTAGGTTTCCTCGATTAGTTTCAGCGTTCTATTGATCGGCTCCCACAAGTCTTTCTCTCCAATATTCCTTTCAGCTTCAATAGTTGCTTTAGACTTTATACTGTGGATCATTTTTCCGGTTTCTATTACTTTATCATAATCTACTTCTAGCCATGGCTTGTCTTCTACGTATTTCCGGGCCATGTAGTATCTAGCCCTGTGTATCCTGTATTCTCTAAACTCCTTATTCCTTTTCGGGTAGTGTCTTCTAAGCGTTTCCCTCTCCTTATCTCTTACCTCCTCGGTTATCCTCGGGGGCCCGTAGTAATAGATTCGGTCAACTACTAATCCGCAGCGGCTACACGTTACTTCTCCTCTTTCATAATCCCAGACTAGTTCCCCACCACATACTGGGCAACGGTATTCGCTCATCCCTCATCCCTCAATAATGGGGTTAGAAGGCATCATATTCATTGCTCCTCGATGTTCTGTTAGTACTGGGTGAGAGGGTTGGCCGAAACTATTCCGAAGCGAAACCTTTGATAACCTTAAAACATGAAAATTTTACTGACCCCTCTACAACGCTCCCGCCAGGGCTGGGGGTGTTGGATGAGTAGAGGGCTCTGATCCCCGGGTTTACATTATCGTTTTAAACCGGTATAGGACATGTATTGTTTCACTAGGAGGTTTATTGTGGTTTTGGAGCGTGTACTGTTATGAGTAGTGTTCCGGGAACTGTTATTGGTGTTAGGGTTAAGGATGGCGTTGTCCTCGGCTCGGAGAAGAGACTCTCCTATAATGGCTACATACTTAGTAAGCAGACGAAGAAGGTTTTCCCAGTAACTAAACATATTGGTATAGGTTTCGCAGGATTAGTTGGCGATTCACAGTTTATATTGAAACTGCTACGCTATGAGGCTAGGAATTACGAGTTGCAGATTCATAGGGAGATAAGGGTTCGTGGGTTAGCAAAGGTATTATCACTAATACTATACTCCTACAAGCTAATGCCCTTAATAACCGAGATAGTAGTTGGGGGAGTAGATGAAAAGGGGCCGCAATTATACGTTTTAGATCCGGTTGGAAGCCTTATAGAAGACAAGTATGCAGCACTTGGAACCGGTGGATCGGTTGCTATAGGAGTCATAGAGCCTCGGTATAGGGAGGAGATGAGTATTGAGGAGGCGAAACAGCTTGTAGTGGATGCGCTTAGAGAGGCTATTGAGAGAGACGCTGTATCGGGTGATGGTATAGACTTGCTTATAATTACTCGGGATGGTTATAGGGAGGAGCAATTATTATTCAAATCCTAACAAGTCCCAGTGTAACCCCATGAAATCCACCCCTTTCGACTATAAGAGAGCAATACAACTACAGAAGATTCTAAGCAGTAAAGCACTAGAAAGCCTCGAAAAACCTAAGCCGCTGGGAGAAGTAAAGTATGTTGCAGGAGTCGACGCCGCGTATTATCATGGTAGGATAGTTGGTGTAGCAGTCCTCCTAGAATACCCATCCGGGATCCTTGTCGAGTATAGTGTTGTTGATAAGAAGCCTCCAATACCATATGTTCCAGGCCTCCTAGCTTTCCGCGAAGCCCCCGCATATATATCCGCTATACTGAAGCTTAGCCGGGAACCCGACGTATTAATGGTTGACGGCCACGGCCTCAGCCATCCCCGGGGCTTGGGGATAGCAACTCATATGGGTCTAGTACTTGATAAGCCGAGTATAGGTGTTGCAAAGAAGAAACTCTATGGTGAGAGGGTGACGATTAACGGCGAGGATTACCTCAGAGCCCATGGCAGGATCGTTGCGAAGATCATTAAGCATAGGGGTAAGGAGTTATATGTAAGCATAGGCTATAAGATCACGCTGGAAGAAGCAGTAGAGATAACAACCAAGATGCTAAAGCCCCAGTACAACCTACCCCTACCAACCCACATAGCAGACCAATTATCGAAAAAGATAGCTAGGGAAAAGAAAAATAAAATAAAACCACGAAAAGACTAGAAAACACAATGGAGGGCCCGTAGCCTAGCCTGGATAGGGCGCCGGCCTGCGGAGCCGGAGATCCGGGGTTCGAATCCCCGCGGGCCCGCTATTCCCGATCCCTTCCCGGAGCGTTGCGATGAAGAGTTAACTACATTCATCTTCTTAACTATCTCTTCTACAATGAGTTTAGCTAGTCTCCGGAGATCACGTTTAGAGAGCTTCTCAACCTTCCCAAGACTCTTATAAACCTGGAACACCCGAGCCATTTCTTCCAATGGGCCTATGTAGTCAGTAATCACTTTTCCATCAAGCCTATACTCATCGTAGACATATAAGTGCCCCTTGACTTTCTTGACTACTATTGTCAACCCAGCCTTACCAAGCGTAACTATTTTCTCCCTAGGCATAATTATACACCCACATGTAGTTAACTCTTAACTACGCTCCTTATTTTCATTCAACAACTGTTTCTCGATCTTGTTGAGTTCATTCAGAGAAGCCGCTATTTCCACCATGGTTTTTCCGAATAGCTTCTGCGCCTGTTTCCTCAGCTTCTTATCACTACTACTAGTCACTAGATCGTATAGCTTCATGAAACTCCCAGTTGCTCTAATAGTTAATCTATGCATAAGCTCCATGTACTCTGCTATGAGCTTCCTATCAGCCTTCTCAACCTTCTTTTCAGTAATATAGTCGAGAATAGTCCTAGCCATCACGGGATCACCTTTCCGTTTAGTATGGTTTTACTTGATAGCTTGTTGGCTAGGTCTAGGAACATGTCTAGGGCGGAGTAGCTGTATACTACTGCTGTATTGAACCTGGTATTGAGATGCTCCAGGTATCTAGCATCTCCAATAACATAGAGTAGTGGTAGTTTCTCCCTAAGTACTCTTGGATAGACGTGTTTAAGATATACTCTAGCCCATAAAGGATCGTGTTCAACCGCGACTACTAGTTCTGCGTACTTACTCATCTCATACGCTAATAATCCTACGCCAGCCCCTAGCTCAACAACTCTTTTACCCATGATATGCTCCTTGAATCCGTTAACTTCCCTACATGCATCGTCGAAATCCAGTATTGTTAATATATGCATACTCTTGTCTTCGGGAAACAGTGTTTCCCATAGCTCAAGATACATGGGGTCATCATGCATAACCTCGTAAACACGCCTAATACTCTCCCTAATCCCGGAAACCATTACTTGTTCACCTTTACGGGGGTTTTAGAATTTGTTTTATTGTTGCTAGTTTCCTGTATGTATAAGTAGTTTTCCGGTATCATTGTATTTCTCATCAAAATATATTAGTAGTGTATGAAATAGACGTGGAGAATTCTCGACAACAATACTGTCAAGATGTTCATGATCAGCACATACTTCTACTTCCTCATCAGTATACCTGTTAGAATAAACAATTATGCCCTCAAGACAAACCATCAGCTTTCACCTCGTAGATTCTAGGAGAGCTTGAATGAACTTTTTCGGCGGGATCCAGTATCGTAGTTCTAGGCAGTAGCTGATGTTCTCGTCCTCGTAGAGTTTTCTCTCCACGGCTCTACCATTGCTGATTAACTGTATCAATCGCTCAGCGTTGATAAACACTAGTATATGGCTGCTATCCGTGAAGTGTGCATACCAGATCCGGCGTAGCGGTATCCCCGTCTCGTCTCTGATTTTTTCAGCCTTCCAAAGCTTCCAGCTACCTATACAGCGTTTACTATCTACCCTAGCCTGCCGGGGATCCCTATACCCGGTTACATCCAGGTAACCTACTACTTCACCGGCAAAGGTTTTAATCCTAAAATCCAATGCTTCCTCAACACCGTTGAAATACCGTTTAACAAGCCTTGAATCACCGGCACCGAGACCAGCGTATTCAAGCATAAACCCATGCGAGACCAGTAAAGCATTCAGGTAATCATACACGAAGCGCTCCCTTAACGCTGAAACTCTCCATTTATCAGCATACCTAGCCTTAAAGCTGAGAACCATCACCGATCACCTCGTCTTCAAGGCCGCACTTCTTTTTCAGGTCTTCTAGTTCCATCCTTGTCTTAGCCAGTTCAGTCTGTAGATACCTTACAGCGTCGTCGAGTGTGGCTAGGTTTTTCGTCTTCATCAGTAACCATAAGTCTTGGTAGATTTCCCGTTTCAACGGCACCATCACTATTTCTCCACGTGGATTATCCCGGGGGCCAAGATAATGATCCATGTAGTACTTACACAGCTCCCTAACCCTAGCAAGAAGAAAATCATCCCGGCCCACCGGCTACCACCCTACGTAGCATATTCTTGTTAGGAGTTTCCGGATCATCGGGTATTTCTCCATGAGTTTATCGTATTCCTCACCGGACTCACTGATATGAGCGATTTTACCGTTAAGCTCCCATGCTAGATCACATAGTTCTTCTAGTTTCTCAAGCATACCAGTGTATTCTTTCTCGACGTAGTCTAGTGTCTTCTTCTTCTCGTCTAGGATCTGCATTACCAGTCCCACCGGCTTCTTTTTCTTCCTAGGGATTTGTCATATTCTTCCGCTAGTTCCCTGTAGCGTTTGGCTCGATCGGCATAGTACTCAGCACACATAACATCTCCGGCATCAAGGCACATCCTCATAAATCTCTCAGACCGATCTGCCTCATCCCGATAGATCTCACTCAACCCCTTACACCTCTTCCCCGAGAATCTTCATCAAGTCCTTAATGCTCTTCGCTACCTGCCTAGCCTGAGTCTTACTAAGACCAGCATCCCATGCCAACCAAGCCGCCAATAATTCTTCAGGGAGAGTGCTTGCTAGTCTGACAAGTCTACCGAGTCCAGCTATCAATTTCGCTATCTCCTGGGCTTCCTTCTGACTCACACGCCATCACCCCCACGAAGCTCCTGTAAGACACGATCCCTAAACCCCTCGTCATCCAGGAACAACCTGATCATTGCTACAATGACGTCTTGTATCTTGAAGTCTAGTTCAGCGACTTTAGATTTGAATTTTATGTATAGGGACTTAGGTACGCGTGCCCCTACTGGGCGTGTTTCCTCGAGTATCTGGGACCTAGACATTTTATCACCTATTAACTACATTTTGCAGTTTACATATATAAGTTTTTAGCTTGCTAAATGTAGGTAGCACTATTATATTACAAATCATAGACTATTAACTGTGATTAACAATGTTGAGAAAACACATCTCACTACTACTAGTATTAAAAGCCATGAAGAAACTGGGAGAAGCTCCAATATCAACTATCCAGAAAGAAGCCGGAGTACCTAACTACTACACGGTAAAGCAGATACTAAGTGATCTAAAGGAAATCGGGATTACGGAAGAAAGGTATGAGCCAGGGCCGCCAGGGAAGTATGTTTACTACCTAACCGATAAGGGAAGGAAGGCTGCAGAGTTAGCTGAGGAACTCTTAGAGATTCTAGAGGAATAAGGTGCTAGGTAGACTTCCTGGTTGTTTTTCTTCCTATCACTTTCTTTAGGAAGCCCTTGGAGATTCTGAGCTTAGGCGTCCTCTTTCTATTATCATATGTAGAGAAGACTATACCTGCGGATTCTAAAGATTTTAATGCAGCCGCTACGTCTATACCACTAATACTACTACTCGTAAACTTGGAGAGAATGCTAGCTAATCCTTCGGCTAACGGCTGAGAGTCTTCGGGCATCCAATAATTTCTCTCAGTATCCTCATAATACTCTACAAGAAACCTAATAATCGCCTTCTCCACATCATCGAGATTTCTACCAAGATACTTCCTAGCATAAACCTCGGCCTTACCAAGAATTTCTTTAGTCTCCGATGAAAAACTAGATGAAGAGATCTCTATTTCTTTAGATTTCTTTAGATTAATTAAGAT